>CAZIGZ010000150.1:0-14668 GCA_964538835.1 uncultured Chitinophaga sp.
AGCCCATCATTGCTGTGCCCCACCAGCATTTGCCCGACAGTGCACCGGCCCCACTGAAAACCGCGATCATTCCGCTGCCACTCGGCCGGTTTTGGCGTCGACGTGCACGTCCAGTTGCTCGTTGGTGTCTGTGTAAAACACGAATCCGTTGAACATCTCGTCTGCGGTCTGGAGTCCGTACTTCACAGGTACCGCGGGATCGGGGTTGAACGGGTTGAAGGGCGAGTTATCGAAGTGAGCGACGGCCTGAATGCGAGTGCCTTTGGTAAGCTGCTTCTTTCCCGCGGCAATCTCATAACCGAGCTGCCATTCGAAATTGAAGTTCGGGATCTGCAGGAGCGTTTCAGGCTTTTGTCCCGGGGCGATGGCGGTGTAGGTCATGTCCCGGCCTCGGACATGCATGTGTGTGAAGAGTCCCAGGATGGTCGCGTCTCGATCCAGCTCATGAACGGCTGAGACTTTGTAGGCGGGAGCAAACGGAGGAATCGTCCAGCGGCGAGGATCCAGCAGGAAATGTCGGACTTCTTTTCGCACCACTTGTTTTGGAAAGCGAAGGCCCACCTGGATACGGCTGGTCTCTTCTTTGCCCGTCGTCGTGTAGTGAATCTGAAGTCCCAGCCCGGCACCGGCGGGAATTCGAAACGCGACGTTGCTTTCGAATCGCCCAAGGTCCATGGGCTGCCCGCCCGGAACATAGCCCGTGATGAATGTCTCTTCACCTGCTCCGTCGCTGGTGACGTAAGCCATATTGCAATGATGGACGACGGCTTTGTTTTCCGGCCGAATCTCGAACGCTTCGACCCACGTTTCGTTTAGGAACAGGTACGGAAGCACGGTGTAACAATAAGGGACGATCCCTGTGGCCGGAATCGTGTGTTCTTCCAGCATCGTTATGACCAGATCCGGCTCACCAATGCGCCAGGGCTCGGTCTTCGGTTTGGGAGCTGCTGGTTCTTTGGAGCGGTCACCGACTGGTCGACCGTTGGCAAGCCAGCTGAGCAACAGGCGTTTTTCCGTCGGTGTGAGAGAGGCATCATTCTGGAATTCACCGTGTTCCTTTGTCGCATACCACGGTGGCATGGTTTCGTTGCGAACAACTTCCGAGATCATCTCGGCATGCTCGACAACATGCTCATAACTGCTGAGCGGAAACGGAGCAGGCTGTCCTTCCACATGACAGTTCGCACAACGCCGGTAAATGATATCAGCCACGCTGGAGGACCACGTCACGTGGTCTTCCAGTGTGAGTTTCGGTGGTTCCGTGATGAGACAGCCGTCGGGCTCCGTCTCAGAAACAGTGACCGGGGTACCGGCCAGAACTTCTTCAATGGCCGTTTGCAGATCATTCCGGGAAGGCTGAGAACGACTGCCGCTGACTCGATGCTGATCATCAATGCGACCTCGATAACGCAGTGCCAGATCAGCATCCAGAACCACAGCTTCCGGTGTTCGAGTCACCCCGAGTGCTTTGGCGCAACTGAGGTCGAAATCACGGACGAAGATCCAGGGGCATTCATATTCGATTGCCTGTGATGCGATGTCTCGCAGAGTCTCTCCTGCTCCCACATTGATGGTCACAAAAGCAACGTCTGAACCGCGGAACCGGGCGTGCAGTTCGTTGAGTCGAGGCATGTACCTTCGAACCAGGGGACAATCCGTGGTCGTGAACACGAAGACGTAGGCTTTTCGTTTCCCGAGGTCCTCAAGCGATCGGTTCAATGCTCGTATGTCAGTGAAACGCAGCTTCGTCACCGGAGAACCAATCTGAAGGCTCACAGACGGTTCGCCTGAGGCCTGTTGAGCGGCAGCGATCGCATCCGTCATCAGGACGGCGGTCAGTATCGTCAGCAGCCCAGGTGCCGCACGAAAAGGCGCGGTACCTTTCCAGACAGCGAACATCAGATTCGTCATCCACAGATTTGTCATCCACAGTCTCCCTGAGCATGGTCCGCATTGAGGACCTCAAGTCGGACAGACATTTTGGATCTGAAGACGGCCGGATACCAGTGAGGCTGTCAGAATAACGTCGATTCGCTGAGCCACTCTTCGGGGACCGCAAACTTCTGCGGAGGCGACCCGGTCAGGGACTTGTCAGTCAGGAGATCTGTGAAGATTCCCTGCGAATAGAATGCGAAAGCCCTGAATTCCGGGAAAATCCCCTCCTCAAATTCGCTGTTGATGCCACCACGAGGCAGGAGTATTCCCTACCGTGTAGAGAAGATTGTCCGAAATTGCCGGGCAACCGAATTTGCAGAGCCGTTGAGACGACCATGTCGCGGAGTTTGGGACAACAGCTGATGCTGGACACGATCGATTTGCTCGATCGGTGTCTGCTTCTCAATTGGACGGAACGAGTCGCCGGATGACTGGACCTGCGAAGGATTCCGGGAAGCCACCTCAATCCTAAGATGTCCACCGGCGACTGAGGACGATGGCTCGGCATTGCTCTCCAATACGATTGCAAGCAGCAGTTTGTTCCCGGTGATCGACTTCTTTGAGCGAATCCCGGGGTTCGACCGTGACGAAACACCTGCGTCACAGCTTCCCAAGCTGGTGGATTATCTGCGAGACCTGAACTTCGACGGTGATCGAGAAATCGAGTTGCTGGCAGCGCTGCTTTCGATTCGCCCTTGCAGGGCGATATCCGCCACTGGTCCTCCCGCCTCAGGCTCAGCATGAACAAACGACATCGCTGTTGATTGACTGGCTGAAGGAACTTGCTGACCGTCAACCTTCGCTGTTCGTGATTGTAGACCTTCAGTGGGTCGATCTGTCGACAATGGCATTCGTCGAGCAGATTGTGGATCGAGGACTCGCGGATCGGATTCTGACGGTGCTGACATTCCGGCCGGAGTTGGAAACTCCGTGGAAAAGCAAAACGCATCAGACAAACCTTGCCCTGAACCGCCTGACTCGCCGACAGATTCAGGAGCTGATGGAACAGAAGGCGCGACGGAAGCTGCCGGTATCACTGGTCGAGCAGATTGTGGAACGCACAGATGGCGTTCCGCTGTTTGTTGAAGAGTATTGTGTCGTGGCGTGCTCAGGGGTCGGAGCTGGGAGCCGCATACTTCTACAGCATGCAGGCAATGGTCGCACTGGTTCAGGGCCGGCCGAATGAAGCGCTGGCCGCATTGACTCAGGCCGATGATTTTGTCCGATCGTCCAGTGAAGGTTTTCCAATCCCGGAACTGCATCGACTTCGCGGCGTCGCGCTGGAGGCGTCGGACGAAACGGCTGCTGAAGCGATGTATCAAAGGCGATCGACTCCGCGACGGCTCAGAATTCCCGCTCCCTAAGTCTTCGCGCGGTCGTGCAGCTGGCAAAGTTGTGGAAGCGTCGAGGTCGATCGGCGGAGGCATCGACGCTGCTACAGAAAGCCATTGCCGGATTTCCCGACGGACAAACAACAACGCACCTGGACATGGCCAAAGAAATGCCGAAGGACACAGAAACAACGGCGTGGAAAGCACGCTGTGGTGGAAATCTGATGCCAGTCTGCCAGGCCCGGGTATTCAGCCGGTGTTCCTGGAGTTTCCGCCGGCTACTCCCGAACTGGCGAGTCGCTTGCCGAGCAGTCAGTGTTACACAATCAGTCCAAGCGTCGTGCGACCGGAATCGCGGGGCAGTGTGATGCTTGCGAGTTCAGATCCGACCGTCGCACCGATCATCGATGTGAACTTCCTCGCCTGCGACGCGGATATGCGAGCCATGTTGTCGGCCGTGGAACTGTGCCGCGACATTGGCAAAAGTTCAGCGTTCGGCGAGTTTCGAAAGCAGGAGGTCATGCCGGGACCGCTGACACGAAGCGAAATGATCTCGTTCGCCCGTAATGCGGTTTCGACATACTTCCATCCTACCAGCACCTGCAGGATGGGACCGGGGAACGACTGTGTCGTGGACCATACACTTCGGGTCCATGGCCTCGAGTCACTGCGGATCGCCGATGCCTCGATCATGCCTGGGGTGACATCCGGCAACACCAACTCGCCATCGGTGATGATTGGTGAAAAACTGGTCGATCTGCTTCGGTCAGGGGCCTGAAAGCCTGGTGAATCAGAGAGTTTTCATAACCCGACACGTCAATGAGGGATAGCAAGTGCCATGGTTTCCCGGGACGATCCCTCGCTGACGCCGCGGGTTGAGATGAGTTCAACAGGCTCTGGCCCCACTCTGATGAGCCAAAAAATTCTGCTCGACATCGCGAACCGAGCAAATTCCGGAGCATCATGTGCGAACCACTCGAAAATCCGGCGACGGCGGGAAGTTGAGTCATCCAAAGCCCGGGCGTCACCGTTCTTCGGCCATCCCTTCTGAAGTCATTGTCTCGCAGACGCCTGGTGACTGATGGTCAGTCCACGTTGTGTCGAGAGCAACCTGAGGTTTCCTATGAATCTTGTCAAACGCAGTCTTGTTCGTTGGTGTCTTGCTGGAAGTCTGGCCGGAGCGCTGGGCCTGGTACCGGTGGCGAATGCAGAGGATCTGCGTGATGCGGCTCCGAACGATGCTTATCTGGTCGTATACGGGATGAAGAACCCGGAACGCGACTACATGAAGAAGCACTACGAAGCCGTCTGGGCGGAAGTGGAGAACACCAACATCGTCGAACAGACGCTGCAACTGGTGCAGAGCAAGCTGGGCGAAGGAGATGCGGAGCAGTTTATCGCCGTTCGAGAAGCGCTGACGAACGCTTTGGCCCCTGTGGAATGGGCCAAGCTGTCAGACACTTCGGAGATGATCTACGCCCAGAAGATTGAAGGGCCGACCGCCGTGCATTTGATGATGGCTCGCATCCCCGATGGCGGTGCAGAGTCACTCAAGACGGGTGTGACCAATCTGTTTGATCTGGCTGCCGGAGCATCAGGCGGACAATTGTCAGTGCAGACCGAAACTGTTTCCGGAGTTGAGATGAAGCTTCTCAAGCTCCCGATGGAAGGCCCGGTTCAGTTTCAGCCGGCAATCGGCGTGAAGGGCGACGTCTTCATCTTCACAACCTCGATGGCTTATGCTCAGCAGGGTCTGGAACTGCTTGCAAATCCCTCTGCCAGTTCCAAGTTTGATGACACACGAGTCGTGGATGCTCTGGCGCGATTGCCAAAGGCTGAAGACGCTGTTGCAATCTTCGACGGAAAGACTCTCTCTGCTCAGCTGCAGGGCGTTCCTGAATTCATCACAATGGCTGCCCAGGGAAGGCCGGAAGCGGTTCGAGTCTCCGGCATCATCAAGGAGATGCTCAGTCAGACTGAAGCGTTCGACTACGAAGTCACGGTGGAGTACACGGAAGGCTATTCCAACCGATCGGCCAGCTATGGCAAGTTCTCCGACAACGCCGGCGAGACGGTTGTCGGCAAGATGATGATGAACCAGCAAAACTTCGAAAACTGGTCGCAGATGATCCCTCAGACTGCGACCGGATTCTCCGTCAACTCCGGCATCACCATGTTGCCTCTGTATGACTGGGCGATGGAGAAGATGCCCGAGATGTTCCCGGAAGCACAGCCGGGACTGGCTCAGTTCGAAGCGATCCAGAACCAGTTTGACGTTCATCTGAAGGAAGACATCCTCGAAGCATTTCCGGGGGGAGCCGTTTCGATTGCGTTCCCGGGAGCACCTGGCCCAATGGGGGCTCAGGGATCAAAGTCCATCATGATGGTCCGATGCACGAAGCCGGAGCGAGTCAACGAACTGCTGCATCGTGCCTTCAACGCGATTTCGGAAATCCCTCAGGTTCAAAGCCAGGGCCTGGCGCTGAAGCCAGCAAAGGGACTGGAAGGCTTTGAAGCGATCACAGCGCAGTTTATGGCGATGGCCGGAATCAGCCCGGTCTTTGGATTCAAAGACGGCTGGATGGTCGTGGGCACTCACGCAGACGCCGTTGAAACAGCCCTGGTGACTCAGGGTGGTGAGCAGCCTGGCTGGTCCGCAACTGAGAAGTTCAAGTCCTTCGGTCTTCCCGTTGACGGCGCCGTGGATGCGATCAGCTACGAAAATACGGGCGATTCGATTCGAGCAATGGCGGCCGGGCTTCAGCAGGCCGGCATGATCGGTCCGATGATGCTGGGAATGGCCCAGGCTCAGTCTCCGAATCAGGAGTCTGCGGATAAAGAAGTCCTCCAGACGATTCAGCAGGCCATGGGACTGCTTCCAAGCGTCGGGCGAATTGTGGGAAAGATGGACTACATGGACTCAACGCTGAACGTCACTCAGGCCGGCCCGGAAGAAGGGACCTGGATCAAGCACTCAGTCACCCTCATCAAGCCTCCGGCTGAACCAAAGCCTGCGGCCAAATCGACCGGCAGCGCAAGCGATACGAAGGCCCCGCGAAAGAAGTAATTCTCCAGCGATCCTGAACAAGCACCGCTCGACCGCCTCATGTGATCATGAGGCGGTTTTTTTTGTTGTCACCCGAACCTCAGATTTTCCGGCAATTCACCAAACCACGGGAGTTTGTCGCTGGCTATTGGCCCATGTGGTGGAATGAACTAGCATCCAGTGCAACAGGGCAATCCAGTTGCCGGACCGCGGACCACCTTCATATCGCGGTTTGGACACTGATTTGAACCAACAATTCTCGGATGCGAAGTGCTGAGGGACCGATGCAGACAGAGTCAGGACCTTCCGTCGCGAAGACGCAGAAGATTTCCAATTCCTTTGACCAGCCTGTCGATGCATCCTCGCTGTATCGTTTCTGGGGTGCTCATCTGGTTCCGGGAGGAGTTCGGTTTGCTGTCTGGGCTCCGAATGCCAAAGAAGTTTCGGTCATCAGTGACGGCAACGGCTGGTGTGCCGGGCGTGACTGGCTGAATTCTTCCGACACTGGTGTCTGGTCAGGCGTCATTCCCGGCGTTATTCCAGGAACGCGATACAAGTACGCGATTCGGACACAGTCAGGCCAGCTGCTCGAAAAGGCTGATCCAGTCGGGTTCTATTATGAGAAGCGACCTCAGACGGCATCCGTGGTCTGGAGTATTCGGGACTTCGCATGGAATGACGCGGAATGGCTGGAAAAGCGAAGTCGCACGGACTGGCTGAGAGCTCCTGTCTCCATTTATGAAGTCCATCTTGGTTCATGGAAGCGTCCTAAAGATGGCCGGACGTTTTTCAACTATCGCGAACTCGCACATTCTCTGGCTGATTATGTGGCGGAAGCCGGCTACACCCACATTCAGCTGTTGCCAATCACCGAGCATCCTTTTGATGGCTCGTGGGGATATCAGACCACAGGCTACTTTGCCCCATCATCGCGATTCGGGTCGCCTCACGACTTCCAGTACTTCGTCGACCATATGCATCAGCGCGGAATCGGCGTGCTGGTCGACTGGGTACCAGGGCATTTCCCAACCGACGCTCACGGCCTGGCCAACTTCGACGGAACCTGTCTGTACGAACACGCAGACCCTCGACTTGGCTACCATCCCGACTGGAACACTTTGATCTTCAACTACGGCCGTCGCGAAGTCAGCGAGTTCCTCATTTCAAGTGCTCGATTCTGGTGCGATGTGTATCACGTCGACGGAATTCGCGTGGATGCCGTCGCGTCGATGCTGTATCTGGATTATTCCCGCGACTCAGGTCAGTGGATTCCAAATCAGTATGGAGGGAGGGAGAACCTGGAAGCGATTGAGTTTCTTCGTCGCATGAACATCATGCTTCACGGGGAGTTTCCAGGCGTCGTGACCATTGCCGAAGAATCCACCGCATGGCCAGGAGTCTCACGTCCGTGCTACACCGGCGGCCTCGGCTTCACGATGAAGTGGGACATGGGTTGGATGAATGACACGCTGAGGTTCATGCGTCGCGACTCCATTTTCCGAAACTATCATCTGAACGATCTGACATTCCGCAGCATCTACGCGTTCTCAGAAAACTTCGTGCTGCCACTGTCCCACGATGAAGTCGTGCATGGCAAGAAATCGCTGTTGTCCCAGATGTCCGGTGACACATGGCAGAAGTTTGCCAACCTGCGTCTCCTTCTGTCGCTTCAATACACCGGGCCCGGAAAGAAGCTGCAGTTCATGGGCACTGAGGTGGGTCAGTGGACGGAATGGAACCATGACGCTGAAGTCGACTGGCCATTGCGAACCTTCGAGACTCATGAAGGCGTGCGCCGCATGGTCTGTGACCTCAATCGAATTTACAGCTCAGAAAAAGCCCTGCACGATGGCGACTGCGATGGAAAAGGATTCCAGTGGATCGTCGGCGATGATCAGACGAACTGCGTGATGGCATGGATTCGGCGTTCGATCGATCAGAATGAATTTGTGGTTGTCGTGAGCAACCTGACTCCGGCGCCACGAGAACAGTATCGCCTTGGGGTTCCTGTGCCGGGCTTCTACAAAGAGGTCTTCAACAGCGATTCCTCGTGGTACGGCGGCGCGGGGATTGGAAACCAGGGCGGTGTTTATTCGAAGCTGGAACCATCCCACGGGTTTGCTTCCAGCATTGCGATCACGGTACCGCCACTTGCGACGGTCGTGTTTCGAGGAATTGTGGCTGCGGAAAAGAAGCCTGCCTGACAATGCTGTGAAGAGTTTTTCGAAGCCAATTTGACGGGTTCCAGGTTGTAGTGGAACTCGCCAGAGTTCCTGCCCGTCCACGACATTTCCGGGTGAAATGCGACGATTCCGTGGCAGATCGAAGTCCCATCGAACCCGCTTCTGAGGCACGTGTCTTACCACAAGGCCTTTTGTCCGGCACTTTTGCGCCAGGGCTTCTCAGTCTCAGACCGTTCTGAGAGCCCGGTTGACCGGATGGGATTCGGATTGTCCAATCCACGCCATTCCAGTGCTTGTTTGTTCATTCCCGATACGATTCTTATGACTCGCCAAATCTTAGTCACTGCTGCTCTGCCCTATGCCAATGGCCATATTCACATCGGGCATCTGGTGGAGTACATCCAGACGGACATCTGGGTCCGTTTCCAGAAGCTGCAGGGAAACAACTGTCGCTTCTTCTGCGCGGATGATACTCACGGCACCGCCATCATGATTCGCGCGCGGCGAGAAGGGCGGAGCGAAGAAGCGGTCATCGCGGATATGCGAGAAGCTCACGTCCGTGACTTCAGCGGTTTTCAGATCGAGTTCGACAACTACGGAAGCACAAACAGCCCGGAGAATCGCGAACTCTGCGATCGCATCTGGGCGTCGATTCGTCGAGCCGGACTGGTGAAGGAAAAGGACGTCGAGCAGCTGTATGATCCGGTTGCGGGAACGTTCCTCGCTGACCGCTTCGTTCGCGGCACCTGTCCTCGCTGTGGAGCCGATGATCAGCCTGGCGACAACTGCAGTGTCTGCGGCGCGACTTACACGCCTGCGGATCTGAAGAACCCAAAGAGTACTCTGTCCGGCGCTGTTCCCGAAGTTCGTGCGGCGGAGCATCTCTTCATTGAACTGGAACAGCTTCACGACTTCCTGAATGAATGGACGCAGGACGGGACTCACCTGCAGCCGGAAATTGCCAAGTACCTCAAGGGGCACTTCCTGGGAGAACCGCTGCGTGACTGGGACGTCTCACGGCCTGCACCGTACTTTGGCTTTGAGATCCCCGACAAGAAGGGACACTATTGGTACGTCTGGTTCGATGCGCCGATCGGTTACATGGCGTCGACTCTGGAATGGTGCCGACGGAATGGCG
This sequence comes from uncultured Chitinophaga sp., assembly GCA_964538835.1. Taxonomy (GTDB): domain Bacteria; phylum Planctomycetota; class Planctomycetia; order Planctomycetales; family Planctomycetaceae; genus SXXK01. The sequence goes on from CAZIGZ010000150.1 coordinate 9,634, forward strand.
ACAGTGTTGAGAACTGGTGGGGTGCGGAATCCAAAGCCGAGATTCATCATTTTATCGGCAAGGACATCACGTATTTCCATACGCTGTTCTGGCCAGGCATGCTGAAGACGGCTGGATGCAATCTTCCCACGAAGGTCCACATTCATGGATTCCTGACCGTTGGCGGGGAGAAAATGTCGAAGTCCAAAGGCACCTTCGTCATGGGCTCGACCTTCTTGAAGCATCTTCCGCCCGCCGCACTGCGATACTACTACGCCAGCAAACTGGGACCGGGTCTGGATGACATCGATCTGAATCTGGACGAGTTTGTTTCACGATTCAACACGGATCTTGTCGGCAAGGTCGTCAACATTGCATCGCGATGCGCAGGCTTCCTTGCGGGACAGAATCTGAGCGACGTCTATCCGGATGACGGCGGTTTGTTTGCTGCTGGCGCTGAAAAAGGCGATGTCATTGCGGCGTTCTACGAAGACTGCAATTACAACGCAGCGACTCGCGAGATCATGGCTCTGGCGGACAAGGCCAACAAGTTCGTTGATGATCGTCAGCCGTGGGTGATTCGAAAGGATCCGTCACGTGCTGATGAACTTCGTGACGTCTGCACGATCACGCTCAATTTGTTCCGACAGATTGTCACGTACCTCGCTCCCGTTTTGCCAAGCCTTGCCAAACAGACGGAAGAGCTCCTGAATCGACCAATCTCGAACTGGGCCGAGGCTCAGACACCTCTGACCGGGACACCAGTCAGTCCATTTACCCACTTGATGAAACGCATTGATACGAAGCAGGTTGAAGCAATGATTGAAGAAAGCAAAGAGGCAATGGCAGCAGAAGCTGGTGCGGCTCCGGCAGCTCCCGTTCCGGCGGAACCGAGTTTCCATCCGGCTGATACCTGGAAGGATTCCGGCGACGCCATGAAGAATGAACCACTGGCGGCGGAATGCACGATCGACGACTTCGTGAAAGTTGACCTTCGAGTCGCTCGCGTCATCGAAGCGAAGCATGTCGAATCTGCCAACAAGCTTCTTCAGCTGACACTGTCGCTGGGTGGCGGCGAAACTCGCAACGTGTTCGCCGGGATCAAGTCCGCCTACAAACCTGAAGATCTTGTTGGCCGACTGGTTGTCATGGTTGCCAACCTGAAGCCTCGCCAGATGAAGTTTGGCCTGAGTTCCGGAATGGTCTGTGCCAGTGGCAGCGGCGGACCAGAAGTCTTCCTGCTGTCTCCGGACACAGGAGCCGTTCCCGGTCAGCGAGTCCACTAACGGGGCTCGGCGGCGGAACCGGATCAGCAGACTGACTCCGCCGCTCGCCTTTGTTCGGCGACCGTGTTGCAGGAAACGATGGAGGATCATCGTTTTACAAAGCGTAGTCGTAAGAAAACGCCACCGAAAAATCGGTGGCGTTTTCATTTGGTAACCGTCGAGTGGCTGAAACAGCACCGCTGAACCAGTCAACCACTCAGACCTCGACTACTTCGAACAGCAATCGCCAGCCGGGCAGCAAGCTCCGGTTTCACAGCAACCTGCACTGCAGGCACAGTCGCCACCAACGTCACAGGCACAGCCAGCCGCTGCACATTCACAGTCATCACAGACACACACGGTGCAACAGTCACATGGTGACGATGCCTTTGGCGCGGATGAAGAGAATGCTCCGAAAGCGAATGGAGCAGCAAGGCACAATACCGCCATAGAAACAGCGAACTTCTTCATGAGAAATCTCCAGAACGAAACAACTTGAATCAGAAAATGAGAGATTCAGAAACGTCTCGAACTGGCTAATTCCTCCACACGCAAAGCAGCGACTGAGTGCGATTCTTTGGACATGGCTTTAGTGCCGACAGAACCTCACTGGCATCAAGCTTCTCGCTGAGTTCCACGGACACATGAAAGTCCGCCAGGAGCATCTCTGGCCCCTGAAGATGTGGCTTGCTGTAGACACGCGGTGCGATAGAACGAGCAGCCTTAGTTTCCGGCTGACAACACTCGCACGATGCTTCGGACAAATCACAGCAGGACTTACCTGGCGAGTCAGGCGATGACGGAGATGATTGTCCAAAACAACCGCGAGACTGTTCGCTTCCACGGCCAGCTGGTTCATCATTCTTCCGACAGCAGGACGGTCCCGTTGAAGCACCATGGGTCTCTGCCGCCAGAGCCGCTTTAACGCAACAGCAGGGAGCAAGACCCAGAACCGGGATGATCAACATCGCGAGGGACAGCACCAGCCGCCCAGCCACGTTCGATGTTTTGATCAGTCCAGTCCACATGGGAACACCATCCGCAAAGGAAGGTTGCACGCCTGGTCGCAGGTGTGCGATTCACTGCTTTGATGCTACGATCCAAGTATGACTGCTTCAAGGTGAATTTCCCGAGTCGTCGTATTCGGTCAATGATCCCCCTGATGCATGACAAATCCACCAGAACCAACTCACTCACTTAGCCTGACTTCTCCAGTATGAAACATCCATGGACACTTCGGTCCAGAATCCTGCAGGGCGAACAACTGCCAGTGTTGATGGGGATTCTGAACCTGACTCCCGATAGTTTTTCCGATGGCGGTCTGTTCAATTCCACCGAACAGGCCATCACTCAGGCTCTTAAACTACAATCCGACGGTGCGGACATTCTGGACATTGGCGGTGAATCGACTCGCCCCGGTGCAGAGCCGGTTTCACTGGACGAGGAGCTTCGGCGAACGATTCCTGTGATACGAGCGCTCGCGGGGCAAGTCAGGATTCCGATCAGCATCGACACAACCAAAGCTGAAGTCGCGCGGCAGGCGCTGGAGGCCGGGGCAGAAATCGTCAACGATATTTCGGGGCTGACGTTCGATCGTGACATGATGAATGTCTGTCGGGACTTCGACGCCGGAATCTGCCTGATGCACATTCAGGGGACTCCGCAAACGATGCAGCAGGCACCACGCTACACCGATGTCGTTTCCGAAGTCACTGAGTTCCTTCAGCAACAGGTCGATCGCTGTCTGATGGCCGGAATCGCGCCCGAACGAATCTGCGTGGATCCGGGAATTGGCTTTGGAAAATCGGCAGAACACAATCTGAGCCTTCTGACAGCCATCCAGCGTCTTCAGGATTCCCTGCAGCGCCCCGTGCTGATTGGACATTCACGCAAGAGGTTTCTTGCAAAGATCCTTGGTCGTCCCGTGGAAGAACGAGAAGCCGGCACGGTCGGCGTTTCGATTGCTCTGGCAGAACAGGGCACCGATGTGCTGCGAATTCATGACGTCCGCGCGGTCAAGGATGCACTGGTCGCATGGAATACCATTCGCGAAGCCTGTACACCCCGACGCTGATTGCCTTTGTTGGTGAGTTCGTTCAAATTGTTTTTGCCAGCCGGTGAGTCTCCATGTCAGCGTCATTCTGGTCAGGACGTAATGCGATTCGAGTCATCCTGGGTTCTCGCTCACCGCGGCGCCAGGAGCTGATGCGATCCGTGATTCCGCAAGATCTGTTGACTGTTCTGCCGCCGGCAAATCCTGATGAACCTGGCTTTGAAGGCCTGACGACAGACGCCGCAATTGCGGAACGACTCCTCGAGATTGTGCGCCTGAAACATGGTCTGGTGGAGCAACAATCGCTGACCGCGAATCTGAAGTCGCCTGATCAGTCAGCGCCCGTCATCGTTGCCGCGGACACCACGGTCATTGCCGGAGAGCTGGACGGTGCCCGCGTGGTGCTCGGCCAGCCCGGTGAAAAGGACTGGAAAAGCGATGTCGCTTACTGGCTGTACCGCTTCCTTTCCGGAAAGACTCATCAGGTCTGGACGGCCATCAGGGTTTCGCGAGGACAAACCGTCCGTGAGCTGATTGTCCGGTCGGCCGTGACCTTCATTTCACTCAGCGATGAGCAGATACAGTGGTACCTGTCTGTGGGTGAGTCGCCGGGCAAAGCCGGTGGATATGCCATTCAGGGCTTTGCCAGCGTCTTTGTTCAGTCGGTTCAGGGAAGTCTGACGAACATCATCGGTTTGCCTTTGTCGGAAGTTGTCCAGCTAATGGACGAAGTCATTCGCCAGGACCTGACAACAGCCTGACTCCACAATCGCCCGCGTCGTTCGCAAGACTGAATCGGCCAGAGGCTGAATGGGCCACGGGCCAATTAAGGCGTTTGTGGATCAACGACCTGAATCATCCGATCAACACCTTCAACCTCCACCAGCTGCTTGCTGCCACCTGGCCAGGTCACGATGACACTTTTGACTTTGTCATTCTTTCCAAGCCCGAACGTCACTGGCAGTTCAGTCTGCGACTGATAACTTCTTGTGGGCATGACAACACGAGTCAGAATTGTGTCATCAGGAAGTGTCACGCTGACCTTTGCTCCGATGGCATCTCTGTTGGATTTTGTTCCCTGCAGTTTGAATCGAAGCCAGTGGTTGCCGAGCTTCTGATCGTTTCGCAGAAGCCGCATCGGCCCGACGGATGAAAACAAAGCGAGGTCCAGGTCGCCATCGTTGTCAATGTCAGCCATTGAAGCGCCGCGTCCCACCATGCGCTTCTGAAAATCTTCGCCGGTCGAATCAGCCTTCAGCATGACGAACTCTTCTTCCTGATCCGCGCCGCAGTTCCACAGAAGATGAGGCGACTGTTCGTACTTCTGACTCGACTGTACGACGCTGATGTCTTCTTCCAGGTGCCCATTACACTCAAACAGGTCCAGGCGGCCATCGAGATCCGCGTCGAGAAACAGAACGCCGAACTTCAGATCGGTTCTCGTGATCGGGCCAATCCCGTTGGAGATGGCTTCGTCACGGAATACCGGGAATGCTTCATCCGGATTTTGTGAGACATACAGCGCCGTCATTTCCGTGGCGAAGTTTCCAATCGCTATTCCGACGGCGGGACTGTTTCGGAAGTAACCGAAATCAATTCCCATCGCACCGCGAGCATTCCCGGCATTGTCATACGCCACACCACATCCGGCGGCACTCTCGGCGAACGTACCATCTTGCTGACTGAGGAACAGCAGGTTCTGAACCGTATCGTTGGCAACGACGATGTCGGGGCGATC
>CAZIGZ010000151.1:0-13383 GCA_964538835.1 uncultured Chitinophaga sp.
CTGCAGGTAATCCGCCCACCGTGCCGTGTTCCGTTCGTTTGTAGAGGACTCTGCGTCACCGGCAACTGCTCCCACCATCAGAAACTGAACACCAGCCGAAATCTCCTGCTCATCCGGAAGCCGAGCGAACAGAATGCGGTACGCCCGGCGAATGGCTTCTGGCTGGTCCAGTGAGCTTAGCTGTGATGCAAGTCGCGTCGAGTGATCCTCCATCCACGGTGAATTCAGAAGGAACAATTGCTGGAGCGGCGTGGTGGTGGGTTCGCGCCGAGGACTATGAGAACTGGCTTCAGGAAAATCATGCATTCGAAGCACGGGGTGCAGCTCTTCTCTCGCGACCGTTACGTACAGCGTGCGACGCAGATTCTGCGCGTCGTCGATCGGTCTGGCGGGACCACCCATCGTCAGGTCCAGTGATCCGTCAGCTGCCAGGACGGCATCTCGCCACATTTCGAAGTCGAGCCTTCGGCGATTCATTCGCCACAGAAACTGGTTCTCCGGATCGACCGAGTACATGTCTTCACGCTGCTCTGAGGATTGAGCGTAAGTGGCGGACGTGACGATCAGACGATGAAACCATTTCAGGTCCCATTTGTGTTGAATCAGTTCCTTACTGAGATAGTTCAGCAGTTCCGGATGAGTTGGCGAATCTCCCTGCGAACCAAAGTCGCTGGGTGTTCGAACAAGCCCATAACCGAAATGCTGATCCCAGATGCGATTGACGATGACTCTCGCGACCAAAGCCGACGAATCAGAAAACAAGGCTTCGGCCAGCTGCCGGCGTCCGCTGCCTTCATTCAGAGGCGAAGGCGAATCCGGACGAAAGATCTTAAGAAATCGTCGAGGCACCACGTGGCCGGGATTGCCAGGGTTTCCTCGACGGAAGATCGGCAGGTCCCTGGCGACTCCATCCCGGTAGTCCAGCTTTGTCAGTTCATCACCTTCAGGAAGGACGTAAATCGCAGACTCTTTCAGCACATGGGCGAACGGCGTGTCGAGTTTCGGTGTTTCGGCTTTGAGCTTTGCAAGCTCCTGTCGAACCGATTCCGCATCGGCCGAACTCGCGTCCTGGATTTCCTTAAGCCTGGCTTCCAGTGTCTTCAGTTTTGTTCTCGCCTCACGCACGGCATCTGCTTCCGGACCAGGCAGCAATGGGCGTTCATCGATCTGACAGCTGGCAAAGACTCCGGCCAGCCCGTAATAGTCATCCATCGAAATCGGATCAAACTTATGGTCGTGACACCGAGCACAACTGACGGTCATTGCCAGGAACGTGCGCGAAACCGCATCGATGCGTTCATCCCATTCGTCAGCGACGATCTGTTCGATGACGTTAGGAGCCAGTCGCAGCTCTTTCCAGTATGTGGGACTGAGTCCCAGGAAGCCGAGTGCTGCCTGATCCTGAACTTCAGCGTCTGGTATCAGATCCGCTGCCAGCTGCAGTTTCACGAAGCGATCATAGGGCATGTTTGCGTTGAGCGACTGAACGACCCAGTCCCGATACAACCATCCTCGATCCGTCGGGCTTTGCCAGTCTGGAGTGAACTCGGAATAACGAGCCAGATCGAGCCAGTGTCGAGCCCAGCGTTCGCCAAAATGCGGCGATGCAAGCAACTGGTCAATCATCGCTTCTTTGTCAAACTCGTTCGAGTCTCCATGGGGCGAACTTTTGTCCGAACCCGGAGGAAGGCCGGTCAGGTCGAACGACAGTCGCCGATGCAGAACGTGATCACTGGCCGGAGGTGACGGCGAAAGCTGCTGCTCGTTCAGTTTCTGAAGAATGAACGCATCGATTGGATTCTGCCTCCAGTGATCCGGTGCATCGGCCGGCAAAGCAGGAACCGGAACGTCGGTCAGCGGCTGAAAGGCCCAGTGGCTTTGGGCAGCGACATAGTCAATTTCTTCGGACTGCTTGCGCGGTGTCGACACATAATTTGGCGTCGGAGCACCGGCAAGAATCCATCGCTTCAGAATCTGCAGCTCGGCATCCGGGAGCTTTCCTGCAGGCGGCATTTGCAATTCTGTGCCACGATACTCAATGGCCGCAAGGATCAGACTCTGATCGATATTGCTCTTGTCAACCAGCGGGCCTCGACTTCCCCCCTCCGCAATGCCGGCTGAAGATTCAAGATTCAATTCCCCATGAGATTCAGCGGCCGCTTCGGAGTGGCATTTCAAGCAACGCTCGATCAGGATCGGCCGCACTTCCTTCTCAAAGAACTCGGTTGCCGCAGAGTCCAGCTTCGCAGAGTCAGCGGACGTTTCCTCCTGTGCACGGGCGACAGTCGCAAAGGAAAGTACTGCGGGAAAGTCAGCAATACCGCTGGCCAAAAGGAAGCCAGCCACGGCCGTGATCATGAATGCTGCGGAGCGGGATTTCGTGATCAAGGTGTTTGCTTTGGTCATGCCACATCCTCCTGAACGGGTTCGATTCTGCGAATCTGCTCGATGTAAAGATCCGCCAGTTGTTCGGCTTCGGCGTCGCTGAACAGTACAGGATCGACGTTGAGGTTGATGAAGAGTTTACCAGCATACTTGCCAAGTGAAACAGCAAGGTGTGTTGACGGGCGAATCGGAGCAGCCCCGAGCAGATAATCCATCGTGGCGTTTCCGGCGACGATCTTCCCTTGTCGCAACGGGAACTTATTGCAGAACTGTCGGCGAACTTCCCCAATGTTCGTCAGCACAGCGGTGGAAAGACACAACGGAAGTGCGGTGAAGGTGCGAAGAAGGCCGGGCACCCGCCGTCCGATATTCAGGCACATCAGGACCATTCCGGCTTCCTGGCCGCTGACCGACACGGTGGATTCCTGTGCAATTACGGATAAGAGTCTTTCGTGACCGATTTCAGCACTGTTTTTCGTCATCACGGAATAGGCGAGAACATTTGCGGCCGAGCAATCATCGTAATCCGGAGTTCGCAGGTTTGTCGGAAGAATAATCCGGTAGACTCGCCGAGGGCTATCCTGGTTCAGATGCTGGTTCCACTGTTGCACAGTCTGGAACACAGCCCACGTCAGGATATCATTCGGTGTGATGGCACGCTCGGCCGCCGCTTTGTTCAGGCGACGCAGCTCCCGATTCTCCAGAACTCGCGTGACGAAAAGCCGGCGCGAGGCCGGCGAGGTGTCGCTTCTTCCGCGGCTCGGTTTTGCGGAATGAGCCAGCGGCCTGGGAAATTGCCCGAGCACTTCCTTCAGCCGAAACAACAGTCTTGGCCAGAAGTTGGCGGGCCGAGCACTCTGCCAGAACTCTCCTCGCCGAGCCAGCATCTTATGTTCTACGGGCATCAACACGGGCGGTTCTGCCTCAGCCGATGTCGTGCGAAGACCATACAGAGCAAGCAGATCGCCGATAAATCGCAGAGCGCCGATGCCGTCTGTCGACGCGTGATGAAACTGAAAGATCACTCGGACAGATTCGCCAGCGGGCAGAACCCAGCAGCGCAGACCGCCGCTGGTTCGAATGTCGATCCAGCGTTCGTGCGACGCGGGCAGCTCGTCCGCGGTCGTGAGCCATTGAATCCGGCAATCCGGCGGTCCTTCGATCCATGATTCGCGGAGCCATGATGACCGAATCCTCGCGCTGAGCATCGGATGGCGGATGAGTGCTTCGCGGAATGCGGCGTCGAGTTCGTTGCGATCAATATCGCCGCTCAGACCAATCTCGATGAAGAACGACATTGGCAGTGTCACACGGTCGTCTCTCAGCATGAACTCTTCAAAGGCAGTGACTTTGAGAGGGAAAAGCTGGTTTGTCCCGTGTTGACTCTGTGATTCATTCGCCATTCAGTTCTCGCGAATCTGTTCGAACTGATGGCGAAGCGTGGCTGCCGTCTCTGGCCGCGACATTGCGATGTAGGCGATCATCCCTTCGACCCATGCTCGGAAGTTGGGATGTTTGTCGCGATTCTGTGCTTCAAGTCCCGTTTGTTTTGCCTGATGCAGAATGGCTCGAATGCGCCGAATCGTGCTTCGGCAGACTCCCGGCTTTTCATTCACAACAAGCCCGGTGACGGACTGGGCTGTGTTCTGCCGCTGAACTCGAGTCTTCGCTTCGTTGACTCGAAACCCTTCGTCCTGGGCCAGATGCCGAATCCTTGCCATCACGTAACCAGTACGAGTCTTCAGCTCTTCATTGCCCGAGATTGTGATGTCGTCGGCGTAACGAGTGTACGTCAGTCCGAGGCGAACACTGAGCCCCTGAAGGCGTCGGTCCAGTCGACGAGCGACCTGGTTCGACAGTGCCGGACTGGTGCATGCTCCCTGAGGCAGCGCGCGGGGCCCTGTGGCGACGAAAAGGACCTTGCCACCAAACTCTACTGCTCTGCGAGGACATTCCGTGCACAACAGCGCAAGGATGGTCGCGACGGCGGGCGAATAGCCAATCCTCACGAAGACTTTGCGGACTCGCGGAAACGTGATCGAAGGAAAGAAGCCTTCCAGGTCCGTGTTTAGCACCACTGCTTTTCCACAATGAGGCGCCGCATTCGTCACTGTGTTGCGTGCAACGACAAACCCATGGGCCTGATCGGAAACTTCCAGCTTGCTAAGTATCTGCGTTTGTATCCATCGCTGGCAATGAGCCATTCGTCGATGAGGAGCACTCAGTTGCCGCAGGCCACCGGATTTCTTCGGGACGGAAAACTGAATGTAATGTGAACGGTTCGTGACTTCGCTGTGGAACGCAAGCCCTCGAAGCTGAGGAATTGTCAGTCCCAGCGCTGTGGCGATGTCCGCCGGTGTGTGAAGAATCGGCAGGGCAGCCGCGTCCAGTTTCGGAACGTCACTGGTTCGCTCGCCAAGCCGTCCCGAGACACCTCGTCCGAGATACACGATGTCAGTGGCAAAGCGACGAGCAACATCCCGGGCTCGCTGTTCCCGCCGCAGTGCCGCGTCCGCTCTCTTCTGTTCTTTGACTCGCTTTCGTTCTTCCCGGCTGGCAAGCACCGCAGCATCACCGGCATTTGACGCAGCGGCTCGATTGGCTTCGATCGATGGTCGGACGACATCCATCTCCAGGCCAACACGATGAATCTCTGCCAGCTGCTCGGCCGTCAGCAACCCTTGTGTCAGCATTCCTCGATCGATGATGTGCGTTCGGCGATCGCTCGAAGGAGGAATTAAATCGCGTCGCCCCCAGAACGCACTCGACCAGAACCAGCGACCGCGAGTCGAACTGAGGATTTCGTCGCGAGTAATAGGGAGAAACTGCGACGCCTCGAGACTACCGGACACGTTCGAAGAAGAAGCTGCCTGCCCCGCGGACGTTGTGCCCGCCGCACTTCCGGACGCTGCTCCGCTGCCAGCCAGGTTCCCACCCGGCTGCGGTGGAATACGTTGCGCTGGTCGTGCTGCGCTAACCGTCCCGACGGAACTTTGTGCCGGCGCGGATGGCGACGAGGTCACTGGATCCCCAAAAATCAGCCGGCGCAGCCATCCGAAGAAACCTCCCGGCGGCTGAGAACCTGATGGTTGTGTCCCCTGTTGACTCATGTGCTCCCAAACCCTGCCAACCATGAATCCAGGGAATCCGGTTTCGACGTTGCCGTGATCATGTTACGAAGAGCCTGCAGATGCCGGCACGGTCCCTTACGAAGACCATTCTTGAAGTGGTGCGAGCATTTGCAGCGACCTCGTGTGATCCGCCCGTCGCCATCGATCAGCAGCTCGATCAGGCTCCCGGAGACTCGCCCTTCCAGCAAACGCAGTCCGTTCGGCGTGGTTTCGTTTCGAGTCACCTGGACATTCTTGCCAGCCAGAAGTTCCCTCGCAGCAATGGTCTCCGGGTGGTCCGTGCCGATCTGATCGGATGTCAGAGGGACGGGCATGACCTGTCGCCAGCGAAACTGTCGAGCCGGCAGATCGTGAATCACCTGTCCGAGCAGCGCGAGTCGGTTGAGTCCCGCTGCGACGGTGGACACGGGAAGTCGAGACTGGCTGACGATGCCATCAAATGTCATCGCCGGAGATTGCTGAAATGTCGCGGCGATGACGGCCAGAGTCGCTTCACGGATTTCGACCGGCGGCATGATCTGGTCGAGCGATCCTGATGAGGTCCAGTCGTTGGTTGTCCATCCCGACAGTCCGAGGACGAAACGCATTTCGCCCATCGTGATCATCCAGAAGCTCGGCAGTCCGGTTCCCAGAAGCCCCACTTCGACCCTGTCGGCCAGAGGCAGCAGACGGCTTAGCACATGCAGTCGATCGCGTCCCCAGATGCGAATGGATTCGTATCGAGTGCCCTTCCACGGAAGCGACTGAATGGGAACCTGCTGATCCCACGGTTCCAGGCACATTTGCGGGATGCGACCGGGCACAAGTTCGAATCGAATGGCTCGTGGACTTCGAGCGGCTCGATGTCGTTTCAGATAGGCCAGCAGGTTGTAGAGCCCTTCGCGGCCGATGGACACTGTGCGCATTGGCAGCGTCATGGCCGCCTGCAGCGACAGGAATCCGCGAAGCCACGAACCCGGCAGCTCGATCTTCTCTTCACGATGTTGCCCGGTCGATTCCGTCTGAACTTCAAAGCCGCCCGGATCAATCTCGAATGTCGTCTGTCGGTAACTGCGAAGAGTCTGGAAGTGCTCGTAAAGGTCCCAGGAATAATCTACGTTCGTTGTGCCGAGGCTGACGTCACGTTCGTGCTCAAACGCGTCTCGTCCAACGGTCAGACAACCATAGCTGCTTTCGTCCGCACTGAAACATTCGAAGAACAGACAGTCCGGGGCCACCGTGATGACGGGATCACACGGAACCAGACGCCGCCAGATTTCCGGATCGGTCCGCTGAAGATGGCGAGAATACTTCAGCCTGGCATCCCAGTAGTCGGCTCGCAGCCGTGCATAATCTTCTTCGAGCCCCGGACGAATGACGGGAACCGAAGTCTTCTGCTGTTCCGCCTTCTTCGCATCGACCGCAGCCTTGCGAATGGAATGCTCCCGCGCAGCTTCTTCACGCAGCCACTCGCGGTACGCCGTCTTGTCGCGCGCCTGAAAGCGAAGATCGCTGACCACCACTTCATGCAGCGAACTGATGGCTTCCCGGAACCGCAGAGGTGCTCGTAGCTGTCCGCGATAGCTGACTCTATCGCGACGCAGATTGGGCTCAAGAGCAATGGCCAGGCCAAAGGCTCCTTCGCGGATTCCACTACGACGATGGTAAGCGGTTTTGAGGTCCATGCCTGCTTGAACGCGTGGCGAACGCTGTCTGGTTCACGCTGGTGCTTCGACCACAGGAAACAAACAGAATTCAGGAAGGTGGAAGAGACTTCGTTGACGGCAACCGGGAACAAACAGTCTCACACTCGAACCTGGAAGCGAAAAAGACATCACCGACTTCGACGCGTCGACCGGGAGCGTTCACCAAGGCCCAACACTATCGGGTTTGCGTGAACTCCGTTGACTCAGCCCGCACACCCGATAGTGTTGGGCCGAAAGAACAACGTTCCTGGGGAAGCAATGAGGATCCAAACTCAACCGCGGCGGAACACCGCAGCATGGTAGTCTCGGTAGATGCTCTTTCCTCCACGCCAAAGTGTGAGACTCTTTGCTCCGGACGACCATCATCCAGAACACCGTGATCAATTACCTCGAGTCAGAGCTGTTGAATCACTGAGTTTTACTAACCCGAAACGTCAGTGAGAGATTGAAACTGAAGAATGATCCCCCGCTCACGCAGCGGTTTCAGAGGATCCGACGCTGTCAACAGTCAGACCGTGTCGGGAATCATCGTGACCCTCCGACCAAATTCAATCCAATCTCCGGAAACAACGCTGTGACATGCTCCTGCAGTTCCGGGACTTCCGCAAGTTGCACCACAAGCGCCAAGGCAGCTTTCCATTCGGGACCGCGAATCGACCTGAGGGACGATGCGACCAAAGGAAGCAGAACGCCTGCTTCATCCGGGTGCTTTCGCAGTCGAGCGGCGATCTGAGTCAAGACAACCGGCTTTTGACGTGAACCTCGATGAACATTCAGCAGGACCGATGCCCAGAGCGACCGAATCAGGTCCGCACTGAGTCGTCCTCGACTGGCCGCATCCAGCGTTTCCGGGGCAGGTTGTTGTTGCAGCATTCGAACGACGCGGAATCGAATATCGTCGTAGGGCGATTCCAGCAGCTTCTGCCACACCGGCACATCACCAGCTGCCTCCGGAGTCTGTTCGAACCACGTCCAGCCGAAGTCGCGAACATCCTGAAAGCGGCTGTCCAGCAAGTCCATCACAAGAGCTGTTGCAACCTGGCTTGTGTCTGCGCCGCTCTGGTCACCGGAGTCACTTGCAAAGGTCTCCGTCGAAGTCATCACGCTTCGTAACCATTCAAGAATCTGTGGCCTCAGGACTTCACATTCGGCATTGGCCAGCGGTGACAAAAGCCTCGCTTCGTGGGACGTCCGAATCCCGGACAGGCGAAGCAGCTTCAGTCCAACTTCCGCCATGGATTCAGGTCGACTGCACGCCAGCATGATGCGTTTGTCAAGTGCGATGCTCTGAGGATCCACGTTGTTGGACAGCGCCTGGCAGAGTGTCTCCAAGGCCGCCGGGTTACAGTCGCTCAGCGTCGCAAACCACTGCTCGGCGGTCAGCGCATTGAGCCTTCGAAAACTCGCGGCGTTTTCCGCTGCGAATCGTGCAATGTCGTCGTCCGAGTGTCTGACAAGCTCAAGGAACCGCAGGACGGGTTGTGAAGCCAGAAAGTCCCCATGCTCCTGTTTCAGCAGCCGAAACGCCCATTGGCGAACAACTCGGGCGCGAGCATTCGTGAGCAATGTCCAAAGGCTTTCGGGCGACTGTCTCCAGGCCTCCGGAAAGGCCGGAGCGGGTGCCAGTTTTTCGAGATGCTGACTGGGGCGAAGGTGCCAGCCGGACGGTCGAGCCGTCAGGATCTCCGTGTGATGAAACAGAATGTGCATCATGCCCCAGTTGTCGATCATCGCCAGGCCGTCCGGCGTATCTGCATCGGTGTAATTCAGCAGAGCCTTTGTCGTGGCTTTGACGTACCGAGCGGGGTCGGTCTTTCCGATCTGGCGAAAGTACCGCCATGTTCGCCGAGTGACATAGCGGCGAGTCAGCAGGCTGAACAGGCGAAGATGCTGGAACCATCTGGTGACTCGCACGAACTTTCGTGGCATGGTATCACGAGGAGGCACAACGGTTTCCTGAATCCAGACTTCCCTGGTGACCCAGTTGAAGTTTCTTCGGACTCGTTTTCTGCGTCGAATAGAAACATCAAACGCACGAAGGAACAGCCCCATCAATTCGTCATCCTGAGCCTTCTCCGCCAGCTTGAACAGCCTCTTGATGATGGCCTCGTGGCGAGCACAATTCAGAGGATGTGAGAGATACTGTTTCAGAAACTGCCTTGCGATCGGCCGCGAATCATTGATCCAGCGTCGAGCAAACTCCCCAAGTCGATCCGCATCGGTGACACATCGCAGCTCTTCGACGAAACGATCATCTCCGCACTCGAAGTATTCTTCGGCGAGCAGCATGGAGCCCTGGCGGATTGGAGCGAATTTCGACACGGTGAGGCCGATGGTGAAGGTTCGAGCGGTCATGAGTTCGGTTGCCGTCGATGACAGTCAACAACCGAGCTCGTGAACGCAATCCGGGGCATTGTGTCGCCCTGGGGAGAATTTGCCAGTGAGACGAGACTGAACGAGCTCGATCGCGATTCTCACTGTCCTTATTGGGGGACGGTGCAATTGTGCAGTTTGGACGCGAAACGGTAGACTGCGAGTCCGATTATTCGTGGAGCCGGATGATACGGCCCTTTTCCACGGGTACCGTCCCCTTCACGATTTTGACTCGGGAACAGATGACTCAAGTAACAGTTCACCAAAGCCCCGGCGCATGATTTCGCTGACAGTGCCTTCCGAGTTATCGGGCGGCTGCATTTCGATTGGCAATTTTGATGGCGTACACACCGGACACGCCTCAATGCTCCGCGCGCTCAAAGAACTGGCGTCGTCGCTCGGTCGGCCGGCCGTGGCCGTGACCTTTGATCCTCATCCCATCGTCCTGCTTCGCCCCGATGCCGCGCCGCCTGTTTTGACCACACACGACGAACGTATACGCCTGCTGAAACAATGCGGGATGGATGGTGTCATCGTGTTGCCAGTCACCTGGGAATTGCTCGAGATGTCCCCGACGCAGTTTTTCGACGATGTCGTTCGAGGAATCTTCAGAGCATCAGGAATTGTGGAAGGCCCCAACTTCCAGTTTGGCAAAGACCGCGCGGGCACCATCAAGACGCTGGAGACTCTGTCAGCAGGCGCAGGAATCGCGCTTCGAATTGCTCATGCGGTGGAAAAGTCCAGCCAGATGGTGTCTTCGAGCCGCATTCGCAGCCTCATCATGGAACGATCACTTGGGCAGGCCGTGCAGCTTCTTGGGCATCCGTATCGCATTAGTGGATTCGTCGAACAGGGGGCTCAGCGAGGCAGAACGATCGGCTTTCCAACGGCGAATCTGACCGGCATCGGCTGTCTGATTCCAGCGAACGGAGTTTATGCCGGGCGAACTGAGATCGATGGTCGTACGTTTCCCGTCGCTGTCAGTATCGGTCCGAATCCTACGTTTGCCGACCAGCGTCAGAAGATTGAATGCCACATCGTTGGGTATTCCGGAGATCTGTATTCGAAGCGTCTGTCGGTGGATCTGATTCAGGAAGTGCGAGCCTTGTGTTCGTTTCCGTCCGTCGAATCATTGATCCAGCAGATTCAAAGTGATGTAAACGAATGCGTTCGGATCGTGAGTTGAGATGAGGTTGTGACCGAGATAACTCGGGCAGGGAAACACCATGGCAAAAGCCGCGCCGTCCGTGAAACAAACTCTGAAAGAATCACTGCGGCTGGAGATTGACTCTGTTGTCGAAAGCAGCGACCGAGTCCTCGCGCATGTCAAGGAGAATCTGTCGGCTCATGCGGAGCTGCAACTCATCGCCGAATCGGTCGCGAACGCCGCGAAAGGTGCGAAGCAGGTTGCAAAAAAGACGAACCGCATTCTTGGCTGGCACCGTGTCCCGGCGATCTTCCTGATGCTGTCGCTGGCCTTGTTTGGAGTGTGGCTGTATCGCCAGTTCTTTTCCACATCAAAGATTACCGTTGCCGTTTCCGCTCGCGATGCAGTAAAGCTCAAGACCTCGCTGTCTCGACGGCGGCAGATTACGCTCAAAGAGACCGAAGGTTCGTCAGAGAGCATCCGGCTGATGCAAAACGGAACAGCGCAACTGGCTTTTGTTCAGGGAGGCATTCCGATTCCCGAGGAGATGCTTCGGACGGAACTGGAATCCAGCGAAGTGATCCTCTTCTTTCTGAAGGATGGGCTGGCGGAACCATCACAATGTCGCAACATCCTGACCTCCAGCGAAGGCCAGGGCAGTCACACGGTGGCGAGGATCTTTGTGGAAGCCTGGGGACTGACTGCGTCTGTGAGGTATTACTTCGACTGGCGGAAACTCACTGGCGCTGATCTGACGAAGTCATGGTCGATGGCGGCAGATGTCGATGCCATTTTCGTGGTGGTTGACCCGATGAGCGAAACTCTGGATGGTGTCGCACTGCGACTGAAAAACCAGGGCTTTCGGCTGGTGTGTCCCGACATTGGGGCCATGAGTCTTCGGCTGCCGTTCCTGAAGCCTGCGACTGTGCCACATGGATTTCTGGATCCGGTGGCTCAGCTTCCTTCCGAAGAAGTTCGCACCTACTCCGTCGCGACGTATCTGGTCGGTCGGCCGGATCTGACGCCGGCTCAGCTTGGACTGGCGGACGAGATTCTTGAGGCGTCAAACCGCTCGCTCACGGGGACTTCTCCGACGCTCAGCACCGCGAATGAAGTGGTTCAGGGAGTCGAAGCGACGTTCGGTATCATCGTCTACATCGGCCTTGCGTTCCTGACCTTGCTGGGGCTGGATGTGGTCGCCTATCGTCGACACTTCAACGAGCTGAATTCACTGGTCAGCCTGATCAGCATGCACCAAAGTTCGCGAGACGTCATTCACGGAACGCCCGAAGAACGCTCTCGTAACGTGGCTTATCTGGGAGTCTGCAGTGACCTGTTGGGACTGATCGCCGTGATCACGGGCTACTATGCTCAGGAGAATTCCTCACTGCTCTACAATCGGATGGTGGAGATCATTCAGGATCGATGCAACGGCCTGAAGATCAATATTCAGCTGAAGGTACTCCAGGCCATGATTAATCTTCCATCACCCGGCAAAGCGTAGTTCTTTCGCAGACGGCCACGACTGTCGTTATCGAACTCTCAGTGGCCTGACCAAATTTATGACGACCCTTGGAAAAACTGACATCGTTCCTGACGTACGCGAGGACCGCGGCGAGCGATGGCGTACGCCGATCGTCATGGGTGGTCGCCAGCTGGAAACACGCTTCTTTCTGGCTCCTCTGGCAGGGTACACACACCTGGCGTTTCGAGTCGCTCTACGTCGCTTGAAAGGACTGGGGCTCGCGACGACTGATCTTGTTCAGGCCACGATGCTGTGGTCCGAGCGGCCAAAGTCACTGGAGCTTGTGGCGACAACTCCTGAAGACCGGCCTCTGACAGTGCAGCTCTTCAGTGGAAGCACTGCGGATATCATTCGAGCGGCCAAATGGCTCGAAGATCGAGGCTACGAAGCAATTGATCTGAACATGGGATGCCCCATGGCGAAAGTCAACGGAGCCGGTGGCGGTGCCCGCCTGATGTGCGACACCGGCGGTGCCGTGCAGATGGCAGAAGAAGTTGTGAAAGCCGTTCGACTCCCCGTGAGTGTCAAGATGAGGCTCGGCTGGGACTCGTCCAGACTGACCGCCCCGGCCATTGCCGCAGCCATGGAAGACGTCGGAGTCGTCGCCGTCACGATTCACGGACGAACTCGGGCGCAGGGGTTTCACGGAAAGGTGAATCGTGATGCGATTCGAGATGTCGTGGATGCGGTTCGTACTATGCCGATTATTGCCAATGGAGATATCCGAACGGTCGATGATGCCATCAGCATGTTTCATGACACCGGTTGTGCCGCGGTTGCCATTGGCCGCGGTGCGATGCTGGATCCGTGGATCTTCCGCAAATTGAAACATGCCGCTTCGAATAGCAATTCAAATCACGTTGCGATGGCCGAACCTTCACCAGACGAGCAGATTGATTTTCTGTCGCAGCATTTCTACCTGATGGTCGAGCAGCATCAGGAACACGCCTGCCTGCAGTTTCGCAAGTTTGCCGCGTGGTGCGGAGCAAGACTTGGTGTTCCGGAAGATCTGGAAGACCGCCTGCGACGCTTTGAGAATTACAGCGAGTTTGATCAGATCGTTCAGGAGATTCGCCAGCGGCACGGAGAACGAAAATGTTCCATCCCCACCGCCCTGATCAAAGTCCCCAACGGCCC
>CAZIGZ010000151.1:13483-14661 GCA_964538835.1 uncultured Chitinophaga sp.
ACGGAGAACGAAAATGTTCCATCCCCACCGCCCTGATCAAAGTCCCCAACGGCCCCGTTGAACACTGGTAAATGATCACGGCAACTCGCTCAACATCACTCCCATCACTCCCATCACTCCCATCACTCTCCTGCCTCCCATTACTGCCACTAACAAGCCTCGCTCGCATCAAGCACTGTTGCCAGCCCTGGCCAGCGCAGATTCGATTTCCCTCTGGATCTCCGCGACCGGTCGCAGCGGTTGCTCAGCGTTTTGCACTGGTGCGACGGTGTTGGTGAGCGGATCCCAATGAACGGGGCCAAATTTGGCGGGCCCGGCAGTTCCAGTCAGAATATGCCCGAGAGCGTCATCTTTGTTGTAGTGCCAAAACTCGAACGGAAAGTGCATGAACCCATGCGCTTCCATGATGGCGGTAATCTCGAGTCGGTTTGCGATCGCATCCGGTTCGACAAAGGGCGATCGCATGGAGGTTCGTTCGCTCATTTCGAGGTAATGATTGCCTCGCCACACTTCGCTTCCGTCACTCTGACGAAACACGGAAATGTCAACGGCTGAGCCCGACATGTGAGTGCCAACCTTGGGCACATTGGCCACAAGCACACAGCTGCGTCGGAACATCATTTCCGGCGACGGAAGCACGCCGCCGGTTTCCCACAGACACTTTTCCAGAATTCGGTCAAAGATCTCCGGCTTGCTTCCCAGCTGCCTCTGCATTTCCAGCGATCGGTAGCCATCCTCGATCTTTAGAATCCAGCCGCGTTCGTTCATGACGCGGCCGATCTGAACGACCGTTTCAACCAGCGACTTGCGGATCCAGAAAACACGCGGCAGTCCTCCGGCGATTGGTGTGGTGGAGAACCACATAGTGACGCCTGCTGCAGCGGCAGCGTCCGGAATGCTTGCAAAGGCTTCCCCGCATTCCGAAACCGGGTACTTCTGGATCTGCTCCACCAGTTCGAAACCGGCATCAAGCTGTTCCGCCCAGAAGCGTCTTCGTGCAACATCTGACTCATTCATTGATCACATTCCCGTTTCACCTGGTTCCGGCCGACTGGAATTACCGAAACGCGTCCCCTTCATCCTAATGATTGGACTCCAAAATCAGAATTCAGTCGCAACGATGGCGTTCTGGCGGTTTCGCTGTTTTCTTGCCAAGTGTCTGCCGCGATCAGCGAATC
>CAZIGZ010000152.1:0-1033 GCA_964538835.1 uncultured Chitinophaga sp.
GTAGGACAATGTCCTATCGCGTGATGCATCACATCGTATGACGCATCATTGCCGTGGCTGTGTCCAAAAGTTCAATTTCTTCCCAGCGAAAGGGATGTTCAGCGAAAGCAAGATTTGCATCGAATGAAAAATCCATAGCCACCAGAATCGCCGTGACGCTGGCACAAGAAGGAAGAGTCCGAGTAGGTTGACCTTGAGAGCAACCCGGTAGACGCTGATTCCAGAAGCACCAGTCCCTGAGTCACACAAGGCATTGCGAGCACGAACGGGATAGAGGCTCAGCCGCTGATGAAGCGGACGAATACCGCAAACGTCAAAGGAAGTGGGCAACGAATCAGGGGTTAAGCCAGAGCACCGCAAAGCGATTCTCTGGCCTGATTCACGGTCCTGTTGTCCGTAGAGCTTCTCCGACAGATTCTGCCATGGATGCGACAGTGCTCGAAGGTTGTTCACCCACTAGGGTCCTTGCCAACAGCTGGGGCCCCAGTCGGCCAGCGAATAACCAAAGGACCGTGGTACGCGCCGAACTCGACGGAGCAGATGATTCATTGGAACCGTAAGTTGAGAAATCATTTCAATGATTGGGGCGACGACACTTGCCAGTGCTTTTGTTTTGTGTGATAACTATCACACCATGCCAAAGCCATCGAAGAAACGACCTACAACAATGTCTGAAGTGCTTCGCCAGACGATTCTGGATTCGGAGATTCCGTTGCTCACGCTTTCCAAACTCACGGGGGTGCAGAGAGCTTCGATCGGCCGATTCCTGAATGAGTCACAGAGCTTGCGGCTTGACTGTGCGGATAAGCTGGCGGCGCACTTCGGATTGATGCTTGTGAAAAACGAGGCGGAACCAACTGTACAGACGTTGCCAGCCCGCGGGCTAAAGTAGCCTCAAGGTGCTGACAATCCATCGTTAAAGATCGCGCTTTCAGGCGCGGGCGCGCGAGGGAGTTTACACAACGAGGCCCGCAACGTCGAGTTTGATTGAGATCTGATACTGGTCCTTGGGTCGGCTTCCGGCTGATACGCG
>CAZIGZ010000152.1:1043-14438 GCA_964538835.1 uncultured Chitinophaga sp.
ATTGAGGCTTGTGAATAACGAGGCGGAACCAACTGTACAGACGTTGCCAGCCCACGGGCGAAAGTAGCCTCGAGGTGCTGACAACCCATCGTTAAGGATCGCGCTTTCAGGCGCGGGCGCGCGGCGAGTTTACCAAACGAACGCTGCATCGTCGAATTGATTGAAATCTGGTTTTGGTTCTTGGGTCAGCTTTCGGCTGATACGCGGAGGGAATTGAAATGGGAACTGTCTTCAAAAAGACCGTGACTCGGGCGTTGCCGCCAGGGGCGGAGCTGTTCACGAAGCAGGGGCAGCTGTTCGCAAAGTGGAAGCCTCCCAAAGGCCGGGCGCGGACGGCTCGCGTGACGACCGGAAAGGACGGCTCCACTCGCATTCTGGAGGAGGCCAGTACGTTCACGGCGAAGTTTCGTGATGGCGAGGGCGTCGTTCGTGAAGTCTCAACCGGGTGCCGGGATGAGACGGCGGCGAGAAACGTGCTTGGGGAATTGGTGCGGCGGGCAGAACTGGTGAAATCGGGCGTCATGACCAGCGCTCAGGATAAAGTCGCCAATCAGCAGGATGTGCCGTTCCTGACCCACGTCGAACAATTCATACGGCGCCGAACGAAACGGGCACCAAACGGTGTCACAAAAATGGGTCAGGACAATGCTCGCGCTCGGCTGACTCGCCTGGCAAAAGAATGCGGATTTCGAGTTTTGCCGGACCTTCGCAGCGAACCTCTCGACCGATGGATGCGCGACCAACTGGCGGACGGCATGTCCCCCGCGAACATCAACGAGTATCGCAACGAGTTGGTTGTTTTTGCAAATTGGTGCGTTCGAGCCAAACGGCTGCTCGTGAACCCCATTAACGACGTGCCAAAACTCGACGCGACCGCGCATCCTCGACGCAAACGACGGTCGCTGACAGAAGAGGAACTGGTGAAGCTGTTGCAAGTCGCTCGATGGCGGCCGCTCGCTGAGTTGGGCCGAGTGCCGATCCCTCGGAAGAAGCAACAGGAGGAGTCTTCAGAGGCTCCAACCAACGGGACCAAGGCCAAGAAGTGGACTTACGCTCCCTTAACGCTGGACGACCTCGAGGCAGCAGCTGAACGTGGCCGTGTGCGACTGAAGAAAAGTCCGCAGCACATTTCAAAGCTGGAACGACTTGGCTGGGAACGGGCTTTGATGTTCAAGACGTTCGTCTTGACCGGGCTCCGCAAAGGCGAGTTGGCGGCGGTCACAGTCGGACACCTGGACCTCGACGGGCCGATGCCGCTCATCCACATGAACTCCGATGAGACGAAGAATCGCCGGCGGGCCGGAATTCCGCTCCGGGCCGACTTGGCGGACGACCTGCGGGAATGGCTCAACATGCTCCAGAACGAACGCTGCGGGGCTCCTGATGCGAACGGCGAAAGAACCGTACTGAAGTTTCAAAGCGACGCTGAGACCACTCTGCCGCTCGATACGCCCCTGTTTACTGTTCCAGCTGGCTTGGTTCGCATTCTCGATCGCGATTTGCGTGTGGCTGGCATTCCCAAGCGTGACGAACGTGGCTGGACCATCGATGTTCACGCTCTGCGGCATTCGTTTGGAACGCTGTTGTCCAAAGGAGGAGTCGCCCCACGCACGGCTCAGGCGGCAATGCGTCACAGTGACATTTCGCTGACGATGGTGACCTACACCGATCCGAAGCTGCTCGACGTGCAGGGAGCGTTGGATGCTCTTCCATCGTTGCCACTACATGACGATCCTCGTTCACAGCGAGGAGCCTCCAGGGCGACCGGCACCGGTGGGAAGCGATCAGGTTTCGTTGCACCAGCCGTTGCACCAGCCGTTGCACCAACTACTGACTTTCGGGGTCAAATCGTGGCATCTGCTGACACTTCGCCGATGATCTCGAATGTCGGCGGTTCAGGTCTGCGGCATCCTGAAAACCTCGCAAAACCCAGCAAAAAAGCCTCATCAGCAGGGATTGCTGACAAGGCTTCTCAAATCGGGATGACAGGATTTGAACCTGCGACCTCTACGTCCCGAACGTAGCGCTCTAGCCAAGCTGAGCTACATCCCGTGGTGATGACTTCAGCGGTGAGGCTGATCGGGGGTCATCGGGTGGGGCAGGATTTTAGCGTGGGTTGCAGTTGGGTCAACTAGCTGCCAGCAGTGATTTGATTGGTGAGACAGCTTCTATCGGCCAGCTTCAAGGTGGCCGTCGGAAGATGCGAAAGACGCCGAATCAAACGGAAAGCACGAAAAACGCCATCCGAGGATCGACGCTATGGCAGGTCCGTGATTCCCGCTAGATTTTTCGGAGGGCGTTCGTTGCGGCAGCGGTCGCTGCAGTAAAGCACCTGATCCCAGCACCGGGCCCATTTTTTTCGCCAGGAGAAAGGCCTGCCACAGGTCTGGCAGATTTTCTCCGGCAAGTTCCTCTTTCGGTGTGTCATCGCGAAGTTTCACTCATCATCAGTTTCTTCCCACGGAGTTTCGTCGTCCCCCAAATTGCTTAGACCGTCTTCGTCATCCGCCGAGAACCGGGCGGCCTGCCAGACAGGGCCAATGACGTCGGTATAGGTGTCATCCCCCGCCAGGATTTCGCGGACTTCCGGCGGAAGGTCGGCGCACATGGCCTGATACTTCAGAGCGATCTCCGAGGCTTCTTCTTCGCTGGTGGCGAGGACTCCCCATTCCGTGAGATACGAGGTCCATTCAGCCTGATCGAACTGGCGGTCCGGATCGGTCTGCCATGTTTCGTCGAGCGGCTGATAGACGAGGCAGCGGAACAGTCGCACGCCCTCGATTGGCTCCGCCCCTGCGGTTTCTCGGGCATGCTGAAACCACGATTCCGGCATCAGGCCGGCTCGCAGCAGTCGTCGTTCAATCTCGGCTACAAGTGCTTCGTCCTGCAGGACGTCTTCGGCAACGACGGCAAGTCGCTGAAGAAGTTCCATCAGCCCCACAGGAGACAGAAAGTCGATGTCATACAACGGCGTGTCCATCACGATGCGAATGAACTTCATCGCTTCATCGCGTTTGCCCAGGCGAGCCAGCGAAACACCTCGCATCAGCTGAAGATGCCAGCCGTCGGATTCGACAACCGTGCTTTCGCGATCCGCACTCTCGAGAGCCTTCTGGTATTCCGCCTGCTCATAATGACAGACGCTGCGATAGTAGTTGGTCCAGGCAACATCGCCCGCCAGGGATTCGTACTTGTCCAGATACGTCAGCGTCGCATCGTACTGCTGTAGACGGAAGGCCAGCATTGCGGCTTCGAAGGCGGCCTGAGCATCTTCGCAGCCTTCTCGCAAACTCAGATCCAGAACGTGCAGGGCATCACGGGGACGATCGGTTCCCTTGTAGAGTTCGGAAAGACGTCGAACGATGTTGCCGTCCTGACGATCGAGGCGAAAGGCGCGCGCGTAGCAGCGTTCGGCTTCACCATGATTATCGAGACTCATAAAGTGATCGCCGGCGCGAAGGAAGTTTCTGGGGCGTGACGGATCAAGCTCCATCGCTTTCCGGTGCAGCTGCTCCGTGCGTTCCGACGTGATCTTCTCGGCCATCGCTTCGTTACCGCTGCCTCGCAGTGCATCGCCCAGCGTCGCCAGGACAGAGAGAGCGACGGCGTGTTCCCTGTGAGGAGCGACGAGCGAGTTAGCCCACTTCCAGACCAGTTCGCCGTCGTCACCGGCTCCAACGAGATATCCCATGATGTGGATCAGACCGCAGACATCGTCGGGATGCATCGCCTGCGTCGAATCAAACGAAAGCACTTTGTTTCGGATGGCATTGAATTCTTCTTCGCTCGGCTCCTGCATGAAGGCCGTCATCCGATTGCGAAGAGCCTCCAGCTCCCCGGCGAACGGGGTCGGTTCCGGGGTCGTAGGTTCATCCGGCGGTGCTGACGCCGAGGCGGCTCGATCGTCCGCTCCCGTAGGTTCTGCGGCCAGTCGCTTCTGCGATTTAGGAACAACGAGTGGAGCCAGCGGCGATGGGGTTTCTGCATCGAGCAGCGTCTGAAGTCGACGCAGCGCCAGATAATCGTGCGCCGTGCGGGCTCGCTGTTCCAGCTGCCTTGCGAGCGATTCTGCCTGCTTGCGATCACCGGCGAGCAGCTTATTGGCAATCAATCGCAGGCGACATTCGAACCAGAGATGCGTGCCACCGCATTTCTGTAGTCGCTGATCCCATTGAGTCAGGATCTTTGAGGCTTCGTCGTACCTCTTTTCGTGCGTTGCCTTCAGTGCCGCGTTCTGATCAATCTGCAATTCAAAGATCGGACATTCGCCTGGTCCTGGAAACGTCGCAAACGCGTCGTCGTCCTTCAATCGAGGCGGCTGGCCGGCTTCAATCAGAATCGCGTCCTGAATCAGCAGAATTCGAACGCGTGCTTCATACTTCAAAGACACGGATTCTGCCGTTGCAAGTTCGAGGGCCGTCTCACAGCCCGCGATCGCTTCTTCCAGTTTGCCATTCAGAGCGTCGAGCCATGCGAGCTTCACAGTGGCAAGCCATCGACGGTCGCCTCGATCGGACCAGTTGCCTTCGTGATCGCGAACCAGCCGGCACTGATGAGCAGCGATGTCGGCATCATCGGCTGACATGTAAACGTCGCACGCATATTCGCGAAAGCAGCTGACACAGCCGGTCTTGCCTGTTCGTCGACAAATCTGAATCCCGTCGGCAATACAGGCGTGCATGCCTTCGGAGTTGTAACCTTCCAGCTGTCCCGTCGCTTCCGCAAGATTTTCGTACGCGCAGGAACTCATGGAATACACCAGATAGTCGTACTGCTCACGAGGAAAATCCGCCTGGATCTGCCGCAGCTTTTCTTCATCTTCCAGCAGAGCAATCAGCTCAATCGCCCGTTCGCGCATCGTTTGAAAGTCGAGCAGATACTGGGCCTGGTCCATCTGGAAAAACGTGCCCCAAACGTACGAATGGGCCCGATGTTCCGAACGGCCCCGTCGCCGAAGTTCGCCATACAGTTTTGAGGAGCTGGCAAATTTGCAGTCCGGAATCAGATCACCGGCTCGCCGCTGAAGATCCTGCAGCTGCTGATCAATCTCCGGTTCATTCTCATTGGACATTCACTTGCTCCTGTTCGCTCGCCCTTGAAGGGCCGTGACCCCTTCACCACAGGAGCATTTCGGCGATGATACTGGCTCCCGCGTGTTGCTCGAATCGTAGTCAATTCCGGTAAGGCAGAGAACTGACCCGGCAGGCAACGGCCGGGGCGAGGATTGAGGGGCGGGGAACGCGGTGAAGGACTTTTCTTCGCAGAAACGGGTCGGATGGTGGAAATTCTTCACCATCGTTCGTTCAGTCATTTCCCGGAATTGCGGTTTCTCGTAACATGCCGATGGAGAACTGGCGATGAAATAGCCATTGCGAACAGATGTGCAGGCAGAAGGCCCGCTGCTGCCGCAATGATTCAAGGGCTTGGTCATGACGGATTTTGAAGATCGACTGCAAAAGGCAATTCAGCGAGGACAGCAGAATCGTAATTCCATGGGGGCGTCCGCAGAAGCCGACGCACTCACAGAAGAACAAATGCGCCTTCAGCATTCTCAGCTTCGAAACGAAATTGCGGAGCACATTGAAAACTGTCTGCGGAAACTGTGCGATCACTTTCCGGGCTTTGACTACCAGACCGTGGTGAACGAAAAGGGATGGGGAGCCAGAATCAGCCGCGACGATATTCGGCTCGGCCGAGGAACAGCGAAGAACGAATACAGCCGTCTGGAAATTCTGGTGCGACCGTTTTCGGATACTCACATTCTGGAGATTGCCACGAAGGGCACGATTCGAAATCGTGAGTCGCTCAATCGGACAAATTTCCGATTTCTTCGCGAAGCCAGCGTGGACGGGCTGAAGCCAATTGTCGACGGAATCGTTCTGGAGTTTGCCGAACAGTTTTCGGCACATTCGTAACAAGGGCTACGGCACCTCGCCAAAAGCTCTCGGAAGGGCGCAAGCGGTCCTGTGCCGCAGAAGACCAGAGGGCTCGCGCCCTTCCGCTAGTTTGGATGAGTGAAAGACCGGAGGGCTCGCGCTCTTCCGCTATTTGGGGAAGGATTCGCCTTATGGATTTTCCTGTGACTCGAGGCGTGAATGGTCTCGAACGGATCGTCGTGAACAGTCCCGAAGCGGTGGGCGAAGTGTACCTTCAGGGGGCTCATGTCACCTCGTGGGCTCCTTCCGGCCAGAAGCCCGTGTTATGGATGAGTCGCCAGTCGGTGTTTGAAACAGGCCGGCCGATTCGTGGCGGTATCCCGATCTGCTTTCCATGGTTCGGACCACATCCATCGGATTCCACCAAACCGGCTCATGGATCCGCACGGATCGTTCGGTGGACGCCCGTCGTTTCGCAGTGGCAGCCATCCGGCAATGCTCAGGTTGTCCTACAGGCAACGATTGCCCCGTTTGAACTTCGGCTCGAAGTCAACATGGGGAAGGTCCTGGACGTTCGGCTGCAAACGACACTGCCTTCAGCAGCCTCCACAGCCGTGACGTTCGAACAGGCGCTACACACGTACTTTAGTGTGACGGACGTCCGCAACATCACGATTCGCGGGCTTGAGTCGCGGGAATACATTGACAAGATGCTGCAGGCTCGACGTTGTCCGGCAAGCGGTCAGCCGATTCAGTTTGATCAGGAGACGGATCGCGTCTACGTGAATACTCGGGATACCGTCACGATCAATGATTCCGGTGATGGCCGACGAATCGTTATTGAAAAGTCCGGATCGGATTCAACAGTCGTCTGGAATCCATGGATCGACAAGAGTCGCCGGATGCCGGACTTTGGCGACGGTGAATGGCCTCAGATGGTTTGCGTGGAAACGGCGAATGTCGCAGAAAACCGGATCAGGCTTGTTCCCGGGCAAAGCCATGTGATGGCTCTTCGAATCTCAGTGCCCCAGGCTTGATTGGGATCCACATGTGGAACTCACTGCGATTCGGCCTCTTCGCACTGATCCTTGTCGCAATGTCGGCCGGGCGGGATTCTGCTTTCGGCGAAGAAGTCGTTGGTGCTGCGAGCGTGGCAGAACCGGAGAAGACGGACGTTTTCGTGGCAGGTGAAAACGGCGTTGCTCTGTATCGCATTCCAGGGGTGGTCGTGACACCACGCGGGACCATTCTGGCCTACTGTGAAGCTCGACGAAACAGTCGCAGCGACTGGGGCGAGATTGAAGTCCATCTCAAACGAAGCACTGACGGCGGGAAGACCTGGTCACAGGCCGCCCGCATTGCTCACCGTGCGGCACGAATCGGCGGCGGGACGGGTGATGAAAAGACCGACGCCGAACAGACCGTGAATAATCCTGTTGCGATCGTCGATACCGTCGATGATTCGATCCAATTTCTCTACTGCGTCAACTACGCGCGATGTTTCTCGATGGAGAGCCGCGATGATGGCGTTACCTGGTCAGATCCCGTTGAAATCACAAAGACGTTTGAAGCCTTTCGGAAGAATGTGGACTGGAAGGTGCTGGCAACCGGACCTGGTCACGGGATTCAGCTTCGATCCGGGCGGCTCGTCGTTCCTGTCTGGCTGGCTTATGGCGGTCAGCGTGATCACCATCCATCGGTGACAGCGACGATCTTCAGTGACGACCACGGCAAGACGTGGATGCCAGGCGATGTAGCCATTCCGAATGGCGCTGATGCCCAGTGGGATTCCAGCAGCCAGCGAATCGACAAGACGGTGGATCCCAATGAGACCATGCTGGCTGAACTCTCGGACGGGGCGGTCATTCTGGTGACTCGCAGCGAATCCAAAGCCAGCCGAAAACTGCTGACACGAAGCAAAGACGGCGCGACGAATTGGAGCCCTGCGATTTTCCATGAGCAGCTCTGGGAGCCGATCTGCATGGCCAGCATCCTTGCGGTGCCAGGGCGGAATGTGCTGGTGTTCTCGAATCCTCGAAGCCTGGCACTCGACAAGGCCGGGAAAGAGATTCCAGGTGGCCGCGGGAAGCGTCAGAATTTGTCTCTGTGCATCAGCAAAGATGATGGAAAGACATGGTCGGCCCCGCGAACTCTGGAAGCCGGCCCCAGTGCCTATTCAGATCTTGCTGTGTTGCCGGACGGGACGCTGGTGTGCTTCTATGAGGCCGATAACCGGTTGAGACTGGCCAGGGTGTCGGTCGACTGGATCTCCCACTGAGGCATCGCACGCAGTTGATGTTTCCCGTGAGTGGTACGGCTTGAGCAGCAGGTGCGGCGCAGCCGAAGGGCTTGCGCCCTTCCTAAATATGAGCGGCGTTACTCGTCCGCCAGGGAACTTCTTTTGGACAGCCGGTGAGTCAGTCTGCGGAAGAAGCCACCGAATGACATTCGATTGGTCGAACTGATCGACTTGCCCTGCGTAAACCGCAACAGGTCTGTCAGCAGTGCATCGGCAGAGGAATATCGGTCGGCCGGGTGCTTCTGGAGACAGTTCATGATGATGGTTTCCAGCGCCTTGGGGATTTCGCGGCAGATTGTTCTTGGTGTCACAGGACGCTGTTCCAGAATCTGCGTGATCAGGACTTCACGATTTTCATGATCGAACAACGGGCTCTGGATGCAAAGTTCATAAAGCGTTGCTCCCAGAGAATACAAATCTGACGCCGTCGACTGACGACCCAGAAATCGCTCCGGTGCCATGTAACGCAGGGTGCCGCCGATGGAGCGACTGGAGGAATGGTTCGTTCGCTTTTGCTGATCGAGCCTTCTCTGGAACGGGCTGAGAACTCGCGCGTCGGTGCCCGATGGCTTGCTGACCAATTCCGAGGGATCAACGGGCTGAGACAATCCGAAGTCCGTGACCCAGATTCGACCGGACGCATCCAGAAGCAAGTTGCCGGGCTTGATGTCGTTGTGGCAAATCCCCGCCCGATGAGCAGCGCGAAGGGCCTGAGTGGCCTGGATCGCCACCTTTGCAAAGTCTCGCCAGGAAGTACGAGTCAGGCGACCTGCGGAAGGACTCTCACCGTTCGGGCGTCCTGGTACGTCGGTCGATGGAAGATCCTCTGCGTTCTCAGGAAGGTCGATCTCTTCCACTCGCAGACCTTCAGGTGATCGTCCAAGGCATTCGATGATTCTGTCGAGACCAATGCCGCGTACAAGCTGCATCACGAAGAAACAGTAGCCGTCTTCCTGACCGTATCGAAAGACCGGCACGATGTTCCGATGCCGCAGCTGAGCCGCCGTCTGAGCTTCGCGTTCAAATCGGGCAACCCAGTCAGGAACAATGGAAACTCGCCATGGCAGCACCTTCACGGCGACTTGCTGATTGGTCGACAAATCCCGAGCACGGAATACGACGCCCATTCCACCGCGACCGATCTCATTCAGAAGCTCACAGTTTCCCAGACGAGTCAGCGGGAAGCGATCCGGCATATTGCGTCGGATCGACTGTGATTCGCGATCGATACGAGCATTCTCCAGCATCGCCAGGACCGGAAACACTTCGCGAATCTGGGCGGCATGCGGAGGGAAACGTCGAGCATACAAGTCCATCGAGGGATTTCGGCCATGTCGAAGCTCTTCGACAAACTGGCTCGCCAGCATCTCGAACGGAATCCTCGCGCGAAGGTCCGAATCTTCGTCCGACACGGGGAGTCCGAGAAGCTGAAAGTCAGTGTCATCCGAAGGTGTCGGCTCAGTCATGGCCACATCGTAACACGGAGCAGGGATTCCGGCCTCAAAATTCAGGGGACTCGCGCGTTAAAGGCCAGGCTCCGGCGTTCGCCTGTTCCTCGAAACGGTTCTGCACCATGAAGCAGCCAGCCGGGAAAAATGTAAAGATCACCCACGACGGGCTTGAAGCTGATCAGCGATCGGGAAAAACGCTGCTTTCCACCAATCAGAAAATTGATGTACCCGGCCTGACGTCCAGAGATGTAGTTATGGTGTTCCTGCTGAGGTTCCACATCAGGAACCTTCAGGTACGCCACTCCGGAAAGATCACCGGAATGGAAATGAACGGGACTCGAAGTGCCGGCATACTGGCTGACCATCCAGAAGACATCGAATTCGATTTGTCGAACAGCCTCACCTTCACTCGCCTGAACGTAAAGCTGAATGCCTCGTGCGACGCAATCCATCAGACTCTGCTGGCCGGTTCGACAGATCGCTTCAGGAATCTGAAACTCCGCGTTCTTCCCTGGTGTCAGAATTTGGTCGGCTTCAGAATTCAGGTAACGAACCGTCTCGTCAGGAATGCGAGTCCGTCCGATCAGCGG
Source organism: uncultured Chitinophaga sp. (assembly GCA_964538835.1). Classification (GTDB taxonomy): domain Bacteria; phylum Planctomycetota; class Planctomycetia; order Planctomycetales; family Planctomycetaceae; genus SXXK01. The sequence continues at coordinate 11,260 of CAZIGZ010000152.1, forward strand.
ACCAAATGGCGAAAGCAACTCCATACGAGGCTCGTCGCCAATGCTGCCGTGCACGATGTGTTCAGCTTCGTACTTCCTGAGGCGTTTGACGGTGTGAGTTCCGCTGTCCACTTGCGACTCCGTTCTTTGGAATGCCCACTTATTGTTTCGTAGCAGACGTCGTATCGCATCGTAACCCGTGGCGTGGGCGAGGGATCATCAGGCGGCACTATAGTCGCAGGATGGGGGCCTCACTTACGTATCGGGTTGGCGTGTTTTCGGTCAACGGATCATTCTGGTTGTGACGTCAGCCCGACCAGGTCTTCGGGGATCCGTTGAAGTTCCCCCGCGCGATTGACGCAGGCGAGAACGCTGTGGGCCTCTGCCAGCAATTCCTCATCACGCATCAGCCGATAGTCATGTTCCAGTTTGGCCGGGGTCACGCGGGCAATCTCTGTATGCAGTGTCAGCAGGTCATCGTACCTTGCTGGTCGTCGATACCGGACTTCGATCTTCGCCACGACAAAGAACAGTCCCAGCTCCTCCATGCGTCGGTAGTTCCCGCCCTGCCCCCGAAAGAGCTCCGTACGGCCAACTTCGAAGTAGCTCAGGTAGTTCGAATGATGAAGGAAGCCCATGGCATCGGTTTCGCTGTAACGAACTCGCAGTGTCAACGTATGCCGCTGAATCATGAAAATAGCCTGTGATCGGAAGCGATGGAAAACGAAGATTTCGGCCAGGAAAATACTGGCCCGAGTGCACTGGAGATGAAGTATCGAAAACTCATCGTTGTCGGCTACCCTTGAACGGGTCCGCCGACCTACATTTCTGCAGTTTTGTACTTCAGAGCCGCATCCGAGCCACTTGTATGCCTGACGCGACGTTCCGATTATGGCCGGATCTTCCCCTTTGGATCCTGCGATTGCTTCTGGACAACTCCCTGCGCTACTTTCTTTTTGCGGGGATCGCGTGGATCATCTTCTACGATATTTTTCTGAAGTCGTGGCTCCACCGGAAAGTCATCCCGTCGCTGCCGTCCATGGCGATGGTTCGGCGCGAAATCCTGTATTCCGTTTGCACGATCATCATCTACGCGGTCACTGGTGTCGGCACGATTTACCTGATTTACACTGGACGAACTCAGTTCTATCTGGAACTTCAATCACGTTCCCTGATGTGGTTTTTCACGAGCCTCATCCTGGCGATTCTTGTCCACGACACCTGGTTCTACTGGACTCATCGACTTCTGCATTCCGTGCGAACTCTGCGAGCCGCGCATCGAGTCCATCATGAATCGACGAACCCGACACCATGGACGGCGTATTCGTTTTCTCCGATCGAGGCTGTTGTCCAGTCGATGATCTTTCCGTTGCTGCTCCTCATCCTGCCTCTGCACCTGCTTGCGTTTTCCTTGTTCCTGCTCTGGATGATGACATGGCACGTCGTCAATCACGCGGGGTTCGAATACACGCGCCCGTGGATGACGCGAGGAGTACTCGGACGGCTCTGGATGACGCCGACCGGACACGTCATGCATCACGAACACGGAACTGGTAACTTTGGACTCTACTTCACCTTCTGGGATCGCCTCATGGGCACGCTGAGTCCTGATTACGACTCTCGCCTGAAGGAAATTCAGACTCGCTCAGCACCACCGCGGTGACCAGGTTGGCTGCCAGGCGATTGACCGCCGGCCCGTGCGTCCGAGACCGAATGGACAGAAGCCGCCAGGCTTTTGCAACAGCGTCCAACCCCTGTGCGGCACAGGCTGGACCTGTGCGAACCGGCGGAAGGAACGACTGAGACAGACGTTTTGCATAGGGTTCGGGATTTATGGTAATCGGGTGAGTTGGCCCCAATGGCGGCAGGGTTTCGGCGAATTGGCGCTGAGTTTTCCGAAGTGCTCAGAAGCAGTCGAGACCGAGACTACGTATCTTTTGTTCACGTTTGCGCCCGGTCTGGCGTCAGAAAAACGCTCAAAATCGGACTTGGGGCGGTTAACATAGAGAAGCTGTGCTTGTTTCTAAGGCCCAGCGACACCACCATCTGGTGAGTGGTGTTCAATCTGTCAGTCAGAACTGTTTTTGCAGTCAGAGTCCTTGGCACGAAAGCATTTGGGACGTCGATGTCTGAGATTTTCATTGAATGGGACCGTGACCGACTGGTGGTCGCCAAAGGGCAGGCCAGTGGTTCGAAAGCCGGTTTCAGCCTGGTTGAAGTGATTGAACGCGCTGCGGACCAGAATGATACGCTTTCTCTGGTGGAAGGCCTTCAGAAGCTGTTTCCCGGGAAGAACGACCGCAAGCGGCTCGAAGCGACCGTGGTGTTTCCTCGCCAAATGGTCACGATTCACCGAATTCAGCTGCCACAGGTTCCGGACACTGAAGTGCCTGACATGCTGAAGATGCAGGCCGCGATGAAGCTGACTGTCCCGGTCGAGTCGGTTGCGATGGACTTTACTCCTCTTCCGCTTCAGCCGGGCAGTCCGACGCGTGATGTGCTTTTGGTGACCGTGCCAGGCGAACAGATGGCGATCGTTCGCAGAACGCTGCACGATTCCGGCCTTGAGCTTTCCGAAGCGCGAGTCAGTGGGTATTGCGTCGCCGAGGCGTTGTCCGGAAACGGCATTGCCCAGGAAGGTGACGGCGTCGATGTGGTGGCGGTGCTCCGCAATGATTTTGTGGAACTGACATTCCTGCGAGGATCAACATTACTTTACTGTCACAGTGGTAACTCATGGTCGGCCGCGGATGCCATCGAGAAAACTCTTCGGTCAGAACTGTCGCGAGCGCGCATGTCGGCGTCGGAGGTTCTCGGCGAGCAGAAGATCCGCAGAATTGTGTTGCTGGGATCTTCGGACGTGACTTCGCAGATCAGCGATCAGCTCAGCAGCCGGTTTGACAATGCGACGATTGAGCGAATCGACCCGGCCTCGTCACTTTTCACCGGGAACATTCCGTCCTCAATCAGCTCTGCCTGTCTTGTGGCACTGGCAGGAGCAATGCGAAGCGGAACGGGTGGCCTTCAGGCGATCGACTTTGTCAGTCCTCGAAAGACTCCGGTCAAGCGTGACCGACGACGCGAACTGACGCTGGCCGGAGTACTCGCCGGCGTGTTGCTGGTCGCGGGAGGCTACTACTATCGAGAGACAAAGGTCACAGAGCTTCGAGACCGCAAAGCCGTGATCGATGCTGAGAATA
>CAZIGZ010000153.1:0-13996 GCA_964538835.1 uncultured Chitinophaga sp.
TGGCGTGGAAGACCTGGATCTCACTGTCGGCAACGATTTCCCGGCGGTTGACTCGCGGCATGCTGAAGGCTCCGGATGGTGGTGGTGAGGATGAGAAAAGAACAATAAAAGACTGAATTCCTGTGTCAAGGTGGCTGGCACCTAAGGTAGTGGGGTGGCCGGGTTGCTCGGTTGCTTATTCGGTGATCAGGCATCAAGATCCCGCGACTTTGTTTGTTTGGAATCTGGAAGCGAATAATGCGTATGTCTGTCGATTTGGGTTTGCGTTATGCGTTTGGGCTGCTCGCAGTGTGTTCGCTGGTGGCGGGCGGGGCGATGGCGGAGGATGTTCACCTGATCGTCCCGGGGCATCAGCGGTTTGGCGGGTCTGTGTTGAGTGCCGAAGATGCTGGGCGTGTGCTGATCTCGGAACTGAATTGCCAGTCGTGCCATGGGGAGTTCGCGGGACTTCCATTGTCGCCTCGCAAGGCTCCCGTGCTGACTCAGGTTGGCCAGCGGGTGAGTCCGGAGTTTATTCATCGACTCCTTGAAGATCCTCAAAAGGCCAAGCCGGGAACGGCGATGCCACTGATTCCGGGGGCGACAACTCAGGAAGCTCGGGATGCTCTCGTGGCATTTCTGACGGACGGGTCAGCATGGCGGCCGGGGGCTGTCGGCGGTGATGCGGTGAGGAGGGGCGAGGTCCTGTTTCATCGGGTCGGATGTGCGTCTTGTCACGGTGATCAGCGAGATCCGGAGACGATTCGTCAATTGCGTCTCGGGTTGACTCCTGTGAATCCAGATGAAGTAGACGAAGAAGAGAAGGCAGCGAAGCCAGCCGAAGAGTGGAAGGCTCCTGATTCTGTGATGCCGCTTGGCAAGCTGGATGACAAATACACGCTCAGCAGCCTGATCGATTTTCTTCGCAATCCTCATACGGTTCGGCCGTCGGGGCGAATGCCATCGCTGAACCTGTCTCCTGAAGAGGCACGCGACATCGCCAGTTGGTTGCTTCGAGGTGTCAAAGTCGAGCCCAATATTCGGTTCGACTATTACGAAGGTCAATGGACCGAACTTCCTGATTTCGACAGCCTTAAGCCATCACTGACCGGTCGCACGACGGACTTTAATGTTGGTGTCACTGAGCGCAAGAATGACTTCGCTTTGAAGTTCAGCGGGTTTATTCATCTGCCTGCCGATGCGGAGTATCGATTCCACTTAAGTTCCGACGATGGTGCTCGACTGAAGATCGATGGGAAGGTCGTTGTTGATAACGACGGCGTGCATCCTGCCGGCTTCCGCGACGGCACGGCGTTACTCACTGCTGGTGCTCATGAGCTGGTGGTCGAGTATTTTGAAGCCCAGGGTGAAGAATCCGTTGCACTGGAAGTCGAGGGCGGCGGTTTGTCGCGCCAGCCTGCTTCTGGGCTCATGACTCTAACGAGCGAGGCACCGAAGAAGGTCGACGCTGAATCGAAGACGGTTGATGCATCTCTGATCGAAAAAGGTCGAACGCTCTTTGCGTCGCTCGGTTGTGCCGCGTGTCATCAGCATGGAGATGGAGACAAGCAGATCAAGTGGACGGGTAAGGCTCCTGTGTTTGCAGCGATGAAGCCAGTTCAGGGGTGTCTGGCCGATGCTGCCGGGGCTACTGTTCCGAAGTTTGCCTTCTCGCCGATTCAAAAGGATCACATTCGAGCAGCAATGTCTGCAAAAAGTACGAATGCAGAACCCGACAAGCGAGCGGAACTGCGTCTGGCGATGGTGACGATGAACTGTTTTGCCTGCCATGCTCGTGATGGGCTTGCAGCGGACTCTGCACTGAACCATGTCTTCACGGGTACGATTCCGGAGATGGGTGATGAAGGGCGAGTTCCTCCGGCGCTGGATGGTGCTGGTGACAAGCTGAACGAAGCATGGCTTCGCACGCTGCTGAACGAAGGTGCCAAGGATCGTCCCTATATGGCCCCTCGGATGCCGAAGTTCGGTTCAGATCAGGGTAATCCAATTGTCGATCGGATGATCGCGCTGGATCTTCAGCCAGACGGCGAAGCATTCACGCAGGCCGAAGCGGATCATCGAGTCAAAGCGGATGCTCGCATGCTGGTTGGTGACAAAGGATTGTCGTGCATTAAGTGTCACATTTTCGATAAGCACGCCGCGACCGGAATTCAGTCGCTCGACATGACGAAGATGACCAAGCGACTGCGACATGACTGGTTTGTTCGTTATCTGCTGGATCCTCAGAAGTATCGACCGGGAACTCGCATGCCGGCCGCGTGGCCTCGAGGGCAGGTCGCGTATCCGGATGTGCTTGGTGGAACCGCTCAGGCACAGATCGAAGGAATCTGGACGTATCTGGCTGATGGTTCCCAGGCAAAAGTTCCTTCCGGACTTCAGCGTGAAGCCATTGAGCTGAAGCCAGTGGATCGCCCATTGATCTACAGAAACTTCCTCGAAGGACTTTCTCCTCGCGGCATCGCCGTCGGTTTTCCTGACAAAGTTCACTTTGCATGGGATGCCGAGCACCTGACTCCGCGACTGATCTGGCACGGAGCCTTTATCGATGCGTCGAAGCACTGGGTCGATCGTGGACCAGGCAACCAGGTTCCGTTGGGTGACCACGTAATGACGCTGCCCGCTGGGCCGCCGATTGCGGAACTTCCGTCACTCGATCAACCATGGCCCGATCGAAATCCTCGCGAGCTGGAATACCACTTCAAGGGTTACTCGCTGAATAAGGAAGGTGTTCCAGCGTTCCGATCGGAATGGAAAGGTGTGGCCATCACGGACACGATCACACCGTTTGCAGCAAGCCCGGATAACGGCCTGACTCGCGAGGTGACTGCGACATCTGGCAAGCGTCCGCAGAATCTCTGGCTTCGAATTGGCCAGGGTTCGACGGTGAAGGAAGAAAATGGTGAGTGGAACGTCGATGGAGTTCGATTCCGTGTCGAAGGAGCTGAACCCTCTGTTCGCACGATCAACGGCCGTCAGGAGCTGCTTGCACCGATGACGTTTGGTCAGGATGGCTCAGCGAAGGTTCGAGTCACGATGGTTTGGTAACAGTTCTGGCCAGTAGTTATCAGAACTTCGATGCTGACCTTGATGTTTCTTCACACTGCCGCCTGATCGAAAATCTTCCCCGGCACACTACTTCTCTCTCAGAGAGTTTCGATATGAAATCACTTGTTGCTTCACTACTGATCCTGCTCTCCTGTTCGACGCTGAGTGCTCAGCAGGCACTGACAGAAAACGATTACTACCCAATTGAGCGTTTTCGTATCCCGGACGGGATTGTGCTGGAAGTCGGCGCGATGGAGCCGCTGCCCGATGGAACGATCGCCGTGTCGACTCGGCGAGGCGATATCTACCGAGTTTCGAACGCGTGGGACAAAGACATTACCAAGGTGAAGTTTGATCTGTTCGCTCAGGGACTGCATGAAGTGCTGGGGCTCACCTACCGCGATGGCTGGCTCTATGCGACTCAGCGAGGCGAAGTCACCCGTCTGAAGGACTCTGATGGCGATGGTCTGGCAGATGAACTGGAAACATTCTGCGACGCCTGGAGCATCAATGGTGACTATCACGAGTATGCCTTTGGTTCACCGTTCGACAAAGACGGCAACATGTGGGTCGTGTTGTGTCTGACGGGTTCATTCGGAAGCGATTGTCCGTGGCGAGGATGGGCGGTTCGGATTGATGCGAACGGAAAGATGATCCCAACGTGCAGTGGAATCCGATCTCCCGGCGGCATTGGCTTCAACGCGAAGGGCGATGTCTTCTACACCGACAATCAGGGTCCATGGAATGGCACCTGCAGTCTCAAGTGGCTGCGACCAGGTTCCTTCCAGGGACATCCTGGCGGCAATCGATGGTTCAGTCAGACGGAAGGCGGAGCCAAGTCTGCTCCAAAGGAACCACAAAGCGGCAGCCGCATCATGACGGAAGCGGATCGCATTCCGGAATACGAACCACCAGTGATTCTGTTCCCCTATCAGAAGATGGGGCAAAGCGCCAGCGGGATCGCCTGCGATGTGACTCAGGGGAAATTCGGGCCGTTTGAAAACCAGATGTTCGTCGGCGACGTGACTCACAGCACCGTCATGCGATGCTTTATTGAAGAGGTTGACGGGCATTATCAGGGAGCCTGCTTCCCGTTCCGCGAAGGAATCAGCTCTGGCACGCTGGCACTCCGCATGACTGAAGACGGAACGATGTTTGTCGGCGGCACGAACCGAGGCTGGGGTTCGCGTGGAACCAAACCGTTTTCACTTGAACGTCTGCGATGGTCGGGCAAAGTGCCGTTCGAAATTCTGGAGATGAAAGCTCAGTCAGACGGATTTACTCTCACATTTACCGAGCCCGTCAATCGGGATGTCGCGGCCAGGCTGGAAACGTGGAAGTTCGAAACGTACAGCTACATCTTCCAGTCGTCCTACGGCAGTCCGGAAGTTGATCATACGAAGCCGAAGGTGACAAAGGTGGATGTGTCCGACGACGGGCTTCATGTTCGTCTTCACCTGGACGCCGTGCAGCGAGGACACGTGCATGAGCTTCATGCGGACGATCTGAAATCTGCCAGCGGGCTCCCGCTTCTGCATTCTTCCGCTTATTACACGCTCAACTATATTCCTGCTGAGAAGTAGTTGAACCAGTTATCCGCTCGAGAACCACTCGAGAACCTGGAAACTCTCTCGAAGCCGTGGTCGTTCTGGCCACGGCTTCCTGCATTAATAGCGGGCAGGCTGCTTGCTGAGCAGGAACCTGAACGCATCAAACGGTCAGCAACTTTCCAATGAAACGATCTGACCTCCGAGTGCTCGGCTGCGTTCAGCGGCCTCCATGAACGCGAAGATTTCGAGTGTCTCGTCGGAGGTGACAGGTGGCTTCAGCGTCCGGAAGAAGCGAACAATCTCACGTACCAGGCCATCATAGTCAGCCGGGATCGGTACCTGATGAATCGCATGACGACAGAAGGCCGTCAGACCGTATCCCGTTGCCTGTTGTTCAAACGCGAGTCCTCGCCAGGTGCCGATCCGACCGCCGGGCCACTGGCCGATGACGATGTCGCCATTCTCCGCAGTGATTCGCTGGACCCGCTGGCAGCCAGACCCCATGACTGTGTAGAGCGCTTCGATCCCATGAATGCCGTACCAGACAAGATCGGAATGACCGGGACCATGCCGCCAGATACCAAAAACATCGCATCCAAGGAGATCTCCTTTCGAACGGTTGCCGATGAGATCATCGATTGGCTTCTGGAAACGAAGCGCGGAACTCGTGAACCACGGGATGCCACTGTCATGAAGTTCCGTTGCCAGTTGCCTTGCTGTTTCCAGATTGTGGGCCAGAGGTTTGTCGATAAACATCGGCTTCCGAAACGGCATTAATCGTCGGGCAATCTCCAGATGCTGGCGACCATCGACGCATCCCAGAATGATGGCATCGGCGGACGACGCGGCTTCTTCCGGAGTGTCGACGATACGGACGCCTCGATCACGCATCTCTGACGTGAAGCCAGCGACTCGATCGCGGCTCATCGGAAAATCCGAACTCCCGCCGGGCCAGCCAACTGTCACAGCCGCAGATGACATCATTGAATCAGTCGATGACTGCAGCAGATGCGTGAATGCCGTGCAGTGAGACGAGTCGAGGCCGACGAAGGCGATGGAGAGTTTTGGCGGCATGGCGATTGAAGTCCGTGATTTGGCGTGAATCGGCGGCGAATAGAAGCGACAAGCGTGAGTTTGCTGCAGACGCGTTCAGTGTTCAACCACTGTGCGAGCAAAGTGAGAGAACCGGTGGATCGGCATTTTCCCGAATAGCACAGAGGAGCATCGGCAAATGTCGCCGAAAGGGAAGCAGGGTATGGGAGCAGAAAATCGGACTGCCGGGCAAATCATGGAACTCGCCTTAAACTTCCGGACCAGCTTGATGCATACTCGCAGTCCTTTCTGAATCCTGCCGTCCGGCATGAATCTCTCCAGCCAATTCCTTCTTCAGAAGGACTGCGTATGAAAATCTTCAGGAATCTTCTGAGCCTTGCTCTGCTGCTCACACTGGCTCTGCCATCCGCTTCCGGTGCCGAAATCGAAGCCGTTAAGGGCAAACGATACAAGCTGGCAAAGAACCACGGACCGTGGATGGTGATGGTCGCTGCGATTCGCGACGTGCCCGATGAAGACCGTCGTACAGAAGGCGGCATGAGTGCCTGGCAGGCTGCTGATGAACTCGTTTACGAACTTCGCAAAAAGGGCATTCCCGCATACACGTATTTCATTGAAGAGCAGATGGGGAAGATCGCCGATACGTCGCAGGTAGGTTCAAAGCGGTACGTTGCTCAGCATGGTTACATTTCCGTGCTCGCTGGCAACTTCTCTTCGAACACTGACGGCAAAGCCACTGAAGTCCTGAAGTACATCAAGACGAAGTTCAATCCGGCGTTTCTGAACGATGCAAAGAACGGTGGTATTCTTCCAAAGACACCCGGACGTCCTGCTCCTCTGAGCCGAGCCTTTCTGACCGCGAATCCTCTATGGGAAGGCGAGATTCGGGACGCGGAGAAAGACGACTTCATCGTCAAACTGAATGATGACCAGAAGTACTCACTGCTGGACTGTAAAGGCAAGTATTCGCTGGTCGTTGCCTCTTTCCATGGCGGAAGTGTAATGCAGGTGGATGGCCGTGATTCGGCGAAGGCTCTGGGATTCTTCGAGAAGAACTTTGGCAAGAGCCTTGATGAGTGTGCTCAGAATGCCATGAACCTGACTGACCGACTTCGAAACGCCAAGAAGTATGGTTACGACCAGAACTTCGAAGCGTATGTTCTGCATGAGAAGTATCGATCGGTGGTCACCATTGGTTCTTTCGACACCAAAGATGATCCTCGCCTCAAGTCCATGATGACGAAGTTTGGCGGCAAGTACCGTCAGGATCCAAAGACGGGCCGGGATATGATCGTGGCAGAAACGTTTACGATTCCTCGAGTGACTCGCCCGGGCCAGATTCCTGCACAGGAATGGGTCTTCGACGGAGAATGCACCATCATTCAGGTGCCACGAGTGAAGTAGCGAGTTCGATCGAATAATCGCAACACCAAAGGCAGGCATCCCAAATGCCTGCCTCGTTGTGTTTGCATGCAATGGGTATCGTCAAAGGCTGGACTTCAGCCAGTCTTCCAGATCCTGTTCTCCACCGAATCCGCGTTTTGAAGCGATGATCTGACCTTTGTCGAAGATCATGATCTGAGGAATGCCGTTACCGCTGCCGTAGTGCTGAAACAGCTCCGGCTTCTCGTCCACATTAATCTGGACGAAACGTGCTCGCGACGAAAACTGTCCCTTGAGCGACCCAAGTGCTTCGTCCATAGCTCGGCACGGGCCACACCATTCAGCGCCAAACTTCACAACGACAGGTGTCTTGCAGTCAAGCACCGTGGCTCGGAACCACGTGTCTTTTGTGGGCGGCACATTGCGAGCGCTGGAGCCCGTTGCGACGGCGATCACAACGATTGCACCCAGCAGCCAGGGAATTGCTTTGGTGATCTTTTCAACCAGCTGAACTCCCGGGGCTGTGGGAGCGGTCAGTGAATAATCTTCCAATTGTTCCGTCATCGGTGCACCGAGATACTGAGGTGACGCAAAGAGAAATCCCTGCAGTCAGCGTGTCTCAAAAGCCTGCCGAAGCGTGACGGATTGTGTGAATTTCTCTTCTCGGAAGGGCCTGTTATTCCGACTGTGCCGCGAATGCCGCGTGCCTTCAGGAGAACGATACCCTGTCCGGTTTGGGTCGGATCAGCATGCAGCGGTCCTCGGGCCGGCTGTTCCGGACACTCGTTCAGGGAGATTTCTTTTTCGCGGAATCCGTCTGCTGGCGACGCCAATCCCACGGTGCTACCGGAGTCCCTTCTTTCCACAGCCCCGCCTTTGCTTCGCGAGCAGACTTCTCTGCGTCGGCCAGTGCTTTGTTGTCCGGTGCGTAGCGAACAAAGTGCCATGCGAGCCCCTGAGTGACCAGATGCACATTCAGAAAAGTCTCCTCGGCAGAATCACTGAGCTTCAGGTAGACGTCACCAATGATCTGACCACTTCGATCTTCACTATGAGTCACGACGCGGACAGACTTTTCCTTCGCCAGCGAGGCCAGTTCTGTTCGAGACGTCTCTCCGAATTCCTGCTTCCGTTCCGGTGCATCGATTCCATTCAGGCGAATACGGTGAAGCACTTTGTCTTCCGTTCGAAGCAGCAGCACATCGCTGTCGGGAAGATCAACAACGGTTCCGCTGATCTCTGCCCCGTCGGGTAGTTCCTTTCGGTATTCCACCAGATACTGCATTGTGCCAGCGGGCGATTTGAACTCCTGGGGAAACACTTTGCCCGATAGGTCATAGCAGACTCGCAGCAGACCCTTGTCAGAAATTTCAAAGATCGCCAGCAGTGTCTTGCCCTGATTTGGGCCGACGGTTCCCTTGATCGTCATTCGGTGAGGCGTGACCGACGCGTCAATGGTGCACGTTCCTTTGTCAGGCGTGCCGTTGACTGTGACAGAGTACTGATCACCATCCAGCTTGAGCACAATGCTCTCGCGGATTTCTTTGGGGAACTCGCGGCCCCCCATGACCGCGGTGACTGGATGCCATGTGCCGTCTGTTGGAGCAGTTTCATCTGCGATCGCGGAACTCAACGTGAAGGTCATCAAAGTGGCAAAAGTCACAATGGTCACGGCGATCATGGCAATCTCCAGGTGAGTCGACGGCAGAGGCTGCTGGGACCGAGCCCGCCAAAAGGGCACGGCATCCGGCTGTTGACAGCTTAGATTGGTCGACGCTCTTTTGCACGCAAGACGATCGGGGAACTGCCCACAATGAGCTGCGGTGAGCCCAACAGCCGATCCGTGCGTTTACATTCCAGGCGGCATCATGCCGGCGCCGGGCATACTGTTGGCCAGGTCTGCAATCTGATCGATCTGTGATTTCTGGATTGAGGCGGAAAGGGACACGGTCGTTCCCGACTGGCTGACCTGGATCGAGTTCAGCAGATCGCCTCCAATCTTGATGACCGTCTGCAGTTGCGGAGCTGCGCTGAGCGGGGAGCTGGACAGTTGAGTCAACTGAGACCGTCCCTGCGCGAGAAGGTTCTGGAACTCCGTGTGAATCTGCTGAGCACCGCTGCCGGATTTGCAATTCAAACCAAGATCAAAGCTGATATTGCTGCTGACTCCGATCGACATTCCCCACCGGTCAACGCTGGAATTCATCAATGTCTGAAGTTGCGACGCTGCGGCGAGCGGAGAACCTGCCAGCGACGAAGCCGCGGAGTTCTGATTCTGCATCCCTACGGCCGCAATCACGATTTGCCCAGTCGAAGGTGCAAAATCGAATTTCTCCTGTCGGAACTCCTTTCCATTTCGATCCACAGCCGCTTTGATTTCTGTCTCGTCACCGATCACGACTGTGTAAGTGTCAGCAAACCAGTGAAACTTGTTGCCTGTGTCACGGTACAGGTCGATGCCCTTGTACTTCTCCGCGATGGAAAGCCCGGCGCCTCCCGGATTCACTGCTCGACTACAGCGAGCGACCGCGATCCAGCCTGGCGCGCCGTTTCCAGAGGATAACAGAGCCGCCGGTCCGGGGAGTGCTGCCGTGGCATTACCGTTTTCCCAAATGCCCATCGTAATGCTCTCAATGTCCTCCGGCTGAATGACATTCGTCATGCCATTGTTGAATGCGGCCGGATTCCGGTTCTTGATGCTAGCCAGAACCGGCGCATTAAGAACGTCACTCAGTCGGATGTGGACAACGGCGTCAACGTTCTGAGGCAGATAGTCCAGATCAACAAAGTTGCCCCCGACACTTGGCAGATTCTGGAACAGGTAGTACCCGCCGGCTCCGACGGCCAGAAGAGCACCAAAGATGGCCAGCCAGATCAGCAGAAAGGTCAACAAACCCTTGGCGGCGCTGGGTCCCGATTTCTTTCGACGCTGAGGCTGCTGGTCCGTCGCATAGGGATCGCTGGTAAATGGATCGTCATAGCCCGATTCGTCGTTGGCCCACGAGTCTGCTGTGTCTTCCGTCCAGTCGGCTTCTTCATCGTATCCGGCGCTGCTGGCAGCTGGCGTGCTTGACTTGCGTTTGGGCGGGCGAGCATTACTGGTCTTCCGTTTCTCCGGCGGAGGATCAGCGGGTCGCTGTTTAGGAGGTTCGCCCGAGCTGATGATCCTGGCCCGGCGTGGCTGCACAGGCGATGTTCCTGTTTGTTCGCTGGTGCCGCGTCCTGTCACGGGACCTTCTGCCGCAGGAGCATTCGCGGCAAAGATGTTGCGACAACCTGGGCAGCGTACAGACTTGCCTGAATGCTCCAGCGCAAGTCGAAGCCGCTTTTGACACGTTGGGCAGGAAATTTCAAAGTGAGACATCGCGCGACCTGATGCAGAATCGACGGAGTAAGAATGCTGCATCGTGCAGCGGCATGTCCGGAAAACGGAGCGATCTCTTTCGGTGACCGCAGTGTCACGCTTCTGCCAGGTGATGGCAAGTGACGCCCTGGAACGTGGACCGATCACCTTGCAATGGTTCTGCTTGCCGGAGTATTCGCGCAGAGAACGGGAGTGCACGCACCGTCCTATTCAAGCACTCGGGAGTTGACTGATGAACCTTCCCCGACGCTGCTGGAAATCAGGATCGTCGATGAATCATCGTTGCCAGAGGACGCTGCCGAATGGTGAGGTTTCGGCAACTTCCTTGCGGCCGGCTGCACTCGAATTCCTGGCTTCTGCACCAGTGTCTGGACAGCAGTCCGCGTGGTCCGTACGGCGGTTTTGCGGTCCGGAAGAGCCAGCAGCGACAGCAGTCGAAGCAGACCGGAACCGACAAACACCATCAGGTAGGCTTCGTGACTGCGCGAGTCCATATTCAGAATGATGGCGCCGATCAGAGTTCCCAAAACCATCGCCGCGCTGTTGCCCAGGTTGTAAATCGTCAAAACAGCGACGCGACGTTCGCCAGGGATCTGTCGGAAGAACTGAAGCAGCATGGCAAGTTCGTAACATCCCCAGACCAGTCCGCTCAGAATCTGAATACAGGCCAGATACCAGACGTTTTGCGAAAAGAACCACAAGGCACTGATTGGAACAATGCCAGCACTGCCAACCCACAGCAGACGATCTGCTCCGAATCGATTGGCAAACCGGCCGGCCCAAGGCAGAGACAGCATCTTGCCAATGAATCCCAGTGACAGCAGTCCCATGTAATCCACCCACGACAACTTCAACACCTTCAGCATGAAGGGATTAAAGTACGGACCGGATACATGAACGGCAGTCTGCACGGCCATCAGGAACAGGACCAGTCGACCCGCAGCGCCGGGCTTGCGAATCGTTCTGAGCACCGCCGCCAGGCGTTCTCCGGGAGAGATTCGATCATCCGGGCGATCGGCTTTGTCCGGCGTGCCGTTGGAAACGAGTGCTTCTGTTTGTCGAGCCAGCATGCGGGCCGACACGAATCTGCCAATGGCTCCGATTCCAAACAGCACGGAGAACACGGCAATGGTCAATTCACGCTCAACAGACCATCGCAGGAACAGGCCTCCGGAAATCAGACCCAGCAAAACGCCGACATGACACAATCGACTTCGGCGAGCAAAGAAGCCGCTTCGAATGCGCCTGGGCACCAGTTGTTCGACCCAGATATTCCATGCCGGCCCCGTCGCAAGTCCCGCACCCCAGTAGATTGTTGCAGGAACAAAGACCATCCAGGCAGACACGCCTGGCATCAGAGCCAATGCCATCAGCATCAACATGCTGCAGGCCTGAAGTGTTGCGGTGGAAACCACGAAGCGTCGGTAAGAACCCAGCTTCTGAAGAGCCAGGGGAGCCAGCAGCTGAAGAATACTGCCAAGCAGCACGGGCAGCGTCGCAATCAGCGCTGCGTTGAGTTCGCCGAATCCACGAGCCAGCATGAAGGCCGGCAGATACGTTTCTGCGATGCCAACCATCACGCTGAAGGAAAACCCATCCGCGTTCATCGCCTTGAGATTACGCCGCAGCGTTTTCCGGCGAGGCGCGGTTCGAACCTGCATGATCATGGAAGAGAGGAACCGAGAGGTCGCGAGTCTGTTCGCTGAACACGTCCGGGAATTCCGGAAACTGCGGTTGAGAATTGCCGCAGCAGAATGATCGAGCAGACACGGCGGAAGTTGCTTCGGTTCCTGTCAACGCACAGAATTTCTCAGGCGTCCGGGATTCCCCGCCTCATCCGCTGTTGCTGTCCTCGTGAATTCGTACCCGAAGCGTTTTCTGCTGGCAACGACTTTTCCACAGGATTCCCAGGGGTTCCTGGGCCTGTCCGCGGCCAATGCCTTCGACTGCGGCAGAAACTGCAAATGGTGCTCGAAAAATGAACGCGTGGAACGCTCGTTCGCTACACTACGCACCAGTTCGATTCCCATCGTAATGAAGGTGCCGTATGAAAAATCCTCCCCGACGTACCGTGCTGATGGGCGCTGGTGTCACCATGGGTCTGCCATGGCTTGAGTCTCTGGGTGCTCAGGATGACACGTCTGATTCCGGCAGTGCCATCGTTCCGCCAAAGCGTTTCGCAGCATTGTTCATGGGTAACGGAATCAACGGAGATCACTGGTGGGCCAAAGGCTCCGGGGCTGAGATGGAGCTGAGCCGCACTCTGGAACCACTGGCTCCGTTTCGCGAAAAGCTGAATGTGATCAACGGCCTGTTCAACCATAACGCCACAGGAGTCGGCATTCACCCAGGACAGACCGGCAATATCCTCTCCGGCGCGGCTCTTCAGAAAGGCGCCGTGCTGAAAGGCGGGATCAGTGTTGACCAGGTGATCGCTGGTCACGTTGGCCAGGAGACGCCTCAGTCCAGCATCGTTCTTGGTTGTGAGCAGCCGATCACCGGTTATCACGAAACCAATTTCTCCATGGCGTACAGTTCTCACATTTCCTGGCACGATGCGAATTCGCCGGTGCCTATGGAGACGTATCCTTCGCTGGCGTTCGACAGTCTGTTTGACAATCACGGAAGCCGGCGGCAGCAGAGCATTCTGGACCGAGTTCGCGAACATGCGGCTTCCATGCAGCGGCAGGTCAGTGATTCTGACCGTAGCCGAATCGATGAATACCTCAACAGCGTGCGCGAAGTCGAAAAAAGGATCGAGAAGACTCGAAGCCTGCAGCAGAAAGCCACGGAACGTGCTCAGCAGAATGGCAAGTCCCTGGTGACAATGAAGCGACCAGACAACGGTCTGCCGGAAGATATCCGCGAACACATGAAGCTGATGTGCGACATCATCGCGATGGCGTTTCAAACCGATCGAACTCGAGTCGCCACGCTGCTGCTGTGTCGAGACCTGTCTGGACTGTTCTATCCGTTCCTGGATGTTCGAGAAGCTCACCATCCGGCTTCGCACGATGATCTGTCCGATGCGTACGAACGAGTCTCCCGCTTCTATGTGAGCCAGCTTGCTCACCTTGCGACGAGGCTTTCCGAAATGCGTGAAGGCGAATCGACGGTGCTGGACAATTCGTGCCTGATGTTTGTGTCCAACATGTGGTCCGGCAGCAAGCACGATTCGACAAAGGTCCCGCTGCTGCTCGTCGGCGGTCTTCAGGGTTCACTGCAAACCGGCCGAGTTCTGGACTACCGGGAGCGAGGCGACGACAACCGCAAACTCTGCAGCCTCTACCTGTCACTCCTTGACCGCATGGGAATCCAAAAGGACCACTTCGGAGATGCTGAAAGCCGACTCGCGGATCTGTGAGTAGTGGATCTCGCCAGAGATCCCACGACTTGCGTTGATGATGGGTTTCTGCATTGATGTAGTGGAACTCGCCAGAGTTCCCAGCACCGTGGTTTCCCGGTTCCTGATTCTTAGTCCTTAGTTCAACGCCCTTCCGAACACCGAAAACTGAAAACCGAAAACCCTATTTTCCGCTCCCCTCCTGGACGAAGTCCGGGAGGCGCCGAGCGAGCGCCAGCAAGCTCGGGTGAGGGCCGC
>CAZIGZ010000154.1:0-13947 GCA_964538835.1 uncultured Chitinophaga sp.
GAGCAATCTCGGTCAGTACCAGACCGTCTTTCTCCAGTCGAAAAACGGCTCGTTCCGTGACGAACAGAACATCTCGCCCGGCATCCCGGGCCACACTTCCTGAAAAGGAGACCTGTTCGACGTCACGCACAAACTTGCGAATCGATCCTTCTCGCACGATCTCCAGCTTTCCATCCCGGATCTTCACTTCCAGTCCGTCCGCGGTCATCGTCCCGCAGAACACCAGGCGTCGGGCATTCTGTGAAATATTGACAAACCCGCCGACTCCGGCAAAACGGCTTCCGAAGCGGGAGACGTTCACGTTTCCATGCTGATCCACCTGAGCCGCTCCGAGGGCCGCGAAGTCGAGTCCTCCTCCGTCATAGAAGTCGAACTGTGCCGGCTGATCGATGATGGCTTCGGGATACAGGGACGCTCCGAAGCTGAGTCCTCCGGCTGGCTTTCCTCCGATCGGTCCGCTTTCCAGTGTCAGCGTCACGTCCTGCAACAATCCTCGTTCGGCCGCGATGACGGCGATGCCTTCCGGCAGGCCAATTCCCAGATTGCAGAGTGAACCTGATCGAAGCTCATCACACGCCCGCGCGGCGATGATGCGGCGCACAGGATCATGAAGTTCGTTCGAAGTCGGAGCGGCAGCTGTCGTTGCAGTCTGTTCGACCGAGGCAGCGTTGCAGTATCCGGAATTGAACGGTTCGGCAAAAGTTTGCCAGTGATCGTCCGGCTTCGCAACGACGACCGCAGAAACCAGTCGGCCGGGAACACGAACGCTCTGAGGCTTCGCGGGGGCATCCAGCAGTCTCTGCACCTGAGCGATCACGAGTCCCTGCTGGTTGCAGGCTGCCTGAGCAATCGGCAAAACGTCACCGATCACAGCTTCTTCATCCATCAGCAGGTTGCCATAGGGATCCGCCGCAGTGGCTCGAAACAGTCCCACATGAATCGGGAACGCGTGATACAAAAGCCACGTGCGACCTCGAAGTGTCACCCTTTCCACCAGCGATTCCTGAGTGCGCTGGTTCAATCGTCCGCCGAAGTTGTCAGGATCAATGAACGTGCCAAGACCTACGTGAGTCAGACAGCCGGGCCGACCTGCGGCAATGTCTCGAAACAGGTGACAGATGACTCCCTGAGGAAAATTGTACGCCTCCACTTTGCCGTCCAGCGCGAGGCGTCCAAGCTTTGGTGCCAGCCCCCAGTGTCCCCCGATGACTCGACGCAGCAGGCCTTCATGCGCCAGATGATTGAGTCCTCGATCTTTGCCATCGCCCTGCCCGGCAGCATACACCAGAGTGAGATTCGAGGGCTGGCCATGAGCGAGGAAACGACGTTCCAGAGCCGCCGTGAGGGCTTCCGGGTGACCAGCGCCGACGAAACCGCCGCAGGCCACCGTGCTTCCCGAAGGAATGCGAGCGACCGCTTCGTCCGCGGAACAGAGCCTTGATGCGATTGGCCAGTTCATGCCCACCAACCGCCGTTGACATGGATCGTCTGGCCTGTCACATACGATGCGAGGTCGCTGCACAGAAACAGAATGGTGTTCGCGATTTCGCTCGGCTCACCGAAACGTCGCAGAGGAATCTGATTCAGCATCTGCTGCCGAACGCTCTCGGGGATCGACTTGCCCATTTCGGTCAGAACAACTCCTGGTGCCACCGCGTTGACCGTGATTCCTCGTGCGGCCACTTCTTTACTGAGCACCTTCGTCAAAGCAATGATGCCAGCTTTGGCGGAAGCGTAGTTGGCCTGACCGAAGAATCCGACGACTCCGGAAATCGACGCCATTGACACGATTCGTCCGCCATCGTTCATCTTTGGCAGGACCTGCTGGCAGACTCGAAACACTGCGGACAGATTCGTATCGATGACGGCATCCCATTCGTCATCGGTCAGCTTCATCAGCGTTCGATCGCGCAGGATGGCGGCATTGTTGACGAGCAGATCAATGGCTCCGAAGTGAGTTTGAACCTGGTCCAGCATCGCAGACACGTCGGCTCGACTCCGAACGTCTGCACCGATGGCGACGGCTCGCGTTCCCAGTTTCGCTGCGGCATCTTCCGCCTGAGCCCGGCACTTCCCTTCGGCATCGGGAAAGTAATTCAGCACGACGCTCGCTCCGGCTTCGTGAAGCCGAGTCGCCGTGGTTAGCCCAAGCCCCTGACCTCCGCCTGTGATGAGTGCGACTTTACCGTTGAGAGAGAGGGGGATCATTGTTCTTGGTTCTTGGTTTGGGGGGATCGGTGGAGGAAAGGGTTAATGGTTATTGGAGAATGGAAAATGCAAAGTGAGGGGGTCGTTGTTGGTTTGGTGGTTCTTGGTTCGAGGCTCGGAGGAGGAAATGATTAGTGATTTTTGGAGAATGGAGAATGCAAAGTGAGAGGGGGCGGACACCATTTTGCACTTTTCAATTTCCAATAACCCTTAACCATTCTCCCTTACAGCACGTCGACGCGTCTGCCGAGTAGCGCGTCCGTGCTGCCGGAGGGGTCAGCTCACTCCCCGGTGGCTGGTGCTTTCCATCGGGCGATGCGGCCTTCGGAGCCGGCGGCCCAGATGGCGAACTTTGGAAGAGACGACGCGGGATCGGGCTTCGGCAGGGCGACGGAAAGAGTATGAAATCCGGTTGTGGAAACTCGTTTCCACGTTTCACCGCCGTCGGCCGAAGCGTCAGTGCCGGACGGGCCCGCGGCAATCATGTATTCGCGACCTTCATTCACTGGCACTGCCACAACAACGGATCGAAATCCCGACGGTGGAGTTGCGGTCGGCAGTCGCCATGTTTTTCCTCGATCGTCACTGAGAGCCACATTACCTTCAATGACGTCAGCCTTCTGGTAATCACCACCGACAGCGATCAGCCGGTCCGCGTTCTTCTTTGACTGAGCGATCGAAAAGACGCCGGAGGATGCTCCTGGCTTCATCGGCAATGTTGCCGTTATCCATGCCGGATCTTTGTCGGATGCCGGATCGCTCTCTGATCGAAACCCGCCGGACGGACTGAGCATGGCCAGAGAATTCACGCTCTCTGGTTCCGCCTCCGCGATGCCCCCGAGACCAATTACGAACGAATCCGTTCCGGTCCATGTCAGATGAGTCCCGCTGGCAGCGAAGGCCGCTAGCCCCTTCGGCAGCTTCGGACTGTTGTTCTGGCTCACAAGCTTCCATGTGGCCCCGGCATCACTGGTCTGCAAAAGCATCATGTGTCCATCGATCGGGTCTCCCATCAGGATTCCGTTCTTCCGGTCAATGCTGAAGGCCATTCCGTCGAAGAACGCGGCCGAGTCGGGATGTTCATAGACGATCGACCACGATTGTCCTCCGTCCACCGTGCGATAAAGCCGATCCACATCTCCCGCGCTCATAATGACGGCGGTGTTCTGGTCCCAGGCTTCGATATCGCGAAAGTCGGCGGCTTCGACTCCAGGTGGCCCGACGGCCTTCCAGGTGGCTCCACCATCAACAGTCCTCAGCACGGTTCCTTTCGCACCGCTTGCCCAGCAGCACTGTTCGTCCACCGCACTGATGCCTCGGAGACTGACATCGGCACCAGTTTTTTGAAGCTCCCACGGATCATTCACGTTCGACACAACCACCGTCGCTGAGCTTTGTGCCGAGACAATCGCTTTGCCGGCATCTCGCTGCGGGTTCTGTGGCGGCTGTGCGTGAGTTGTGCTGGTGAAGCCCGTAAGAAAGACGGCGAGGCACAGTGATGCAGTGAATCGGTTGCGTCGCATTGCGAACTCCGAGCAAAGTAGCCATCACTCTCCGAGTGATGAACTGCGATTTGTTTTTGAACTGGAGTGTGTTGAAACGGCTGAGGACAGCCGTTCTACACTGTTGTCTGGGTTCCCACCTTCGCGGGAATGACGGGGCTTTAATCGCGGGTCATCACTCGGAGAGTGATGGTTACGAAGTTGTTGGTTTGCGGCAAACGACTGGGGACAGTCGTTTTACACTAAAATTCGGTATCGAGCCCTTCTGCGTGATTTCGCAGAGCCGTAATGATCTCGTCCGTACTTGACGGGTCAACGGCTCGACATGTTTCCGTCAGTAGTGCGGCGAGATCCGAAAGGTCACGACGCCATTCCTGAGGATCCAGTTCCGGCGGTTCGATCTCTGCAAACTCACCGCACAGCAGGATCATTCGCAGGCAGTGTCGGAACAGAACGCCTTCCTGTTTCGTGAGGTCTCGAGCCTTCACATAGCGATCGAAGTTGCCGCCGAAACGAAGCAAGTCACCAACGCACCACACGCTTCGCATGAAGACATCAGACACGCCCGGATATTCGCTTCGAAACAGCAGCCGCATGCGATCCCCCAGCGGCATCGGGTAGACTCGCCGACGCGTCACTTCGTCGAAGAAGCCTGTCAGATCCTGATGAGTTATCAAACCGCGTGAGATCAACCGCGGGTTCAGGAAGTCGGACGCCAAAGGCCCCGCAGGCATTTCCTCCGGCAGGGGAACTCGCACCATGCCAGCCACCGATGCGGGAAGATCCAGCACGCTTTCCAGAAGCTGCAGACGTTCTTCATAGCTGGCCTTGTGCATGTGTTCGGCCAGGAACATTCCGTACAGCGGATTGATGCTTCGGAACGAATTGAGCAGCGTCAGCGAAGGAGTTGCCATCGCAAGCCGAGGCACATAGTCCATGGCCGGGTCATGCGGAGGAGGAGCAGGAGTGCGAACAGTTTTGGCCTTTCCATCCTGCTTCTTCGACGTGCCAGGCTTGCCTCCCGTGCGAGCTTCCTGGAGCAATCGTCCAAACAAGCCGCCACCTGATGAGCCGCCCGATTCGACTGTTGGGACTTCTGGTTCGTTGGTCGCTGCGGCCAGCACGGGTTCGGGATCTGGCGTGGACGCTCCCGTTGCCACCGCAAGTTCCTGACTGGCAGGTTCTATGGCCGTCGGTGCTGTGGGCTCATCAGACTCGGACGCATCAT
The DNA here is from genome assembly GCA_964538835.1 of uncultured Chitinophaga sp. Classification (GTDB taxonomy): domain Bacteria; phylum Planctomycetota; class Planctomycetia; order Planctomycetales; family Planctomycetaceae; genus SXXK01. Next base: position 4,939 of record CAZIGZ010000154.1, read on the forward strand.
CGACAAACAGCCCTTCACCAAAATCACGCTCCGGCTCGGGCTCAGTCGATTCGACGACAGGCACGTCTTCCGTGATCGGAGCCAGATGCGTGGACAGCCAGCGACTGTCGGTGAGCGACGGGCGTGCTTCAATCGAGGCGAGCCATTCCTTGGCAAGTTTGGCTGCGGCTTTGGAACGAAATGGCGGCTGATCGGCTGTCTTGAGTTCCTGCAACGACGTCAGCACATCGGTCATGGCTGGCTTTGGCGGCGCAGGTTCCAGAATGACAAAGCCACCGGCTTCGAGCGTCATCAGCATACGAACGAGCTGCTTCTCCGCTTCTTCCTTCTCGCCCGAATCCAGCAATCGCCGGCGCACGGAATCAATCAGTGACTGCACTGTGCCGGATTTACGAATGAGGAACGCCAGCAGCCGCCATGGAAACCGGCCACGGCTCGCCAGCTTGGCCGGCGGAGCTTCTCGCAAAGTCTGAAACTGACGCTCGGTCCAGTATTGAAAACCCTCGCGACGCCGAGGCATCTTCTTCTTCAGGTTCTTCTTGGCCTTGATGAGCATCGGATCCTTGGTGTCTTCCGGAATCTCATCGTACTTCAACTGCCAGCGATGCAGCCGCACGTCGTCTTCGTGAGCGACGGCAAAGATGTAGCCGCGAGTATCAAACTGGGGCCGGCCGGCTCGACCAAACATCTGATGGGCCGAGCTGGCATCGATCAGCTTCATCGCGCCTGGAGGCCCTTTCAGAAGCGACGTCATCACAACGGAGCGCGCGGGCAGGTTAATTCCGGCCGCCAGAGTTTCTGTACACACGCAGATGCTGAGCAGCTTCTTCTGAAACAATCGCTCGACAATACGACGGTACTTCGGCAACAGCCCGGCATGGTGAAGGCCAACGCCTCGCAACAGAAACTGCTTGATCTTGCCACCCGCGCCGACAGACCAATCCACCTGATCGATTTCGGCCAGCAGCTGCTTTTGCTGCCCATCGGCCAGCAGACGTTTTCCTTTGAGTTGTTCCGCAACGCTCCAGCACTCGTTGCGATTGAAACAGAATACCAGCGCCGGCGTGTAGCGAGATTCGTCGTCTCCATCGGCCATGATTTCCAGCTGGTCCGGGAGCATCTCGTCAATGATCCAGCGGAAGTCCAGAGGCACTCGCCGCTCTTCGCTCTGAAGCAGTCGCAGCTTGCGACCATGCTGGCGAGCCAGCCAGACGACAAAGTCCACCGCATTGCCAACCGTCGCGCTGATCAGCAGCAATCGGCAGTGCGCCGGAAGGAGACCGAGTGACAGTTCCCAGACGATACCGCGTTCCGGATCGTTGAAGCTGTGAAACTCATCCATCACGACCGCGGATACATCGTCGAACGAAACTTCTTCAGGAGACAGCAAACGGTTCAGCAGAATCTCCGCGACGACCACAAGAATCGGAGCATCCGGGTTCTCGCGGCGATTGCCGGTGACCAGACCAACCATCGTGGAAGGAAAGCCCCAGCGAACCGCGGACTCCTGAAGCTCCCGGAACTTCTGCTCGGTCAGTGCGATCAGCGGAGTCGTGTAGTAGGCTCGCCGGCCCGTCAGCAACGCTTCATACAAAGCAGTCTCGGCAATGACCGTCTTGCCGGTTCCGGTCGGAGCACAGACCAGAATCCCGTCGCCCGATTCAAACCAGGACAGGATCGCCTGTTCCTGAAATGGGTACGGAGGCCACGGCAGTTGTTCCAGATATCGGAGAGCGATGTCTTCTGAAGTCAGGGGCTGAGGATCCATTCCGTGATTTTCCGTCGCGGCCAGAAGCGTCCGCCTGAGTCGCAAAGTGTGTGAACAGGTGAGTTTGCTGGCGAAAGAGCCATGTCGAAATCCTGCCAATTCGGGAAACCTGCGCCGCATCAGCGGTGTCGTGGTGGCTTCGAATCAACAGCCGTGCGGATGGTGACAGATTTGCGGCCCCCTCGGAACTCAAAATGTCCGATGGTTTCGTCATGATTGACAAACGACCATCTCAAGAGTTGCCATTCCGTCCTTAGAGGGGATACTTCCGGCTCAGTTTGTAACCTCCCGCCAGTGGCTGCTGTTGTGGAAGCGGAATGCTCACCGGTCACTCTGGCGGAGCCGAATTCATAGATTCGAAAATCGAACAGGTGAAATTGTGACGACGTCTGTGCAACCAATTTTGTTCAACGGTCAGTGGGTCGCCAGCCAGGGCACATCGACTTTTCAGGCCGTGAATCCCGCCACTGAACTGCCGATGCCGCAGGTGTTCCCGGTCAGTCCATGGTCGGAACTGGATGCGGTTCTTGAGGTCGCTCATGAAACATCGAAGGCGATGCGAGGCTGGCCCGGAAGTCGTTTTGCTGAATTCCTGGAAACCTACGCGAAGGAAATCGAAGCTCGCGCAGACATCCTGGTCGAAACCGCTCACGCGGAAACCGGTCTCGCGAAGTCACCGCGTCTGAAGGATGTGGAGCTGGTCCGAACCACTAACCAGCTTCGTCAGGCCGCCGCATCGGCTCGCGATGAATCGTGGCGAGTTCCCGTGATTGACACGGCGTCGAACATTCGATCCATGTTTGGTGCGCTGGGGCCAGTTGTTGTTTTTGGGCCGAACAACTTTCCTTACGCGTACAACGGTATTGCCGGTGGTGACTTTGCCGGAGCCATCGCGGCGGGCAACCCGGTCATCGCCAAAGGTCATCCGTGTCATCCGGAAACGACTCGACTGTTCGGCGAGGCTGCAGTGGCGGCGATCAATTCCACCGGCATGCCGAGCGGCCTGGTTCAGCTGGTCTATCGCACGTCGCACGAAGACGGACTCAAGCTTGTGTCCGACGATCGCATCGGCGCTGTTGGCTACACGGGTGCTCGAACGACAGGTCTGAAGCTCAAAGCCGCCGCGGACGGTGCTGGCAAACCAATCTACCTGGAACTCTCCAGCATCAATCCCGTCTTCATGCTGGCAGGGGCTCTGTCCGAACGTCTTGAGAAGATTGCGGATGAATTCTGCACGAGCTGCCTGATGGCGACCGGTCAGTTCTGCACGAATCCAGGCCTGATTGTTGTTCCGTCTGGCGATGTAGGCTCGGCCTTCATCAAGGCCGTCGCCGAGCGATTCAGCAAAGCTCCTGTCGGAACGATGCTGGCCGAAGGTGTTCGCAAGAGCTTTCTTGCTGCAGTCCAGACGATCCTGAGTGCCGGTGCCAGTCTTGTGGTTGGCGGGCAGTCCGGCGGCGGCAAAGGAGTTTCGTGTCAGAATACACTGCTGAAGGTTTCCGGAAAGCAGTTCCTCGCGAATCCTCACGCGTTCCAGACCGAAGCGTTTGGCAACGGATCATTGATGGTTCAGGCCGATTCTGTCTCTCAGATGGCCGAGATTGCAGAAGCTCTGGAAGGCAATCTGACGGGTTCCATCTACAGCGACACGACAGGTAAAGACGATGCGGATTATCCGATCGTGGAACGAGTCCTCCGAACACGCGTGGGTCGACTGCTGAACGACAAGATGCCGACGGGCGTTGCTGTGGTGGCTTCCATGAATCACGGTGGTCCTTTTCCGGCGACCGGACATCCGGGCTTCACTGCCGTCGGCATGCCCGCTTCGGTGACTCGCTTTGGCATGCTGCAGTGCTATGACGCAGTTCGTCAGCAGCGATTGCCGGCCGTGCTGCAGGATAAAAATCCAGGCGGCGTGTGGCGGCGTATCAATGGCCAGTGGACTCAGGCGGATGTCGGTTAAGGCGGTTTTTTTACGGAGATCACAGTCACCGGAGGGCTTTCGCCCTGCCGCTGCTTTGGTGAACGGAGGGCTCGCGCCCTTCCACGACATTTTTCTTCTCTTGAACTTTCGAATTCGAATTGATTCGGTCCAATGACAGTTTCTGACCCGGTCGTCGCCCGCGAATCCGCTCGACGAAGAACCTTTGCGATCATTTCTCACCCCGACGCCGGTAAGACGACACTCACCGAAAAGCTTCTGCTGTACGGTGGATGTATCGAAGCCGCCGGAGCCGTGCGCGGTCGAAAGAATCAGCGAGGAGCCACGTCGGACTGGATGGAACTGGAGCGTCAGCGAGGGATCTCGGTCAGCTCGACCGTTCTGGCATTCGAATACGAAGGCGTGCAGATCAACCTGCTGGATACGCCAGGGCACAAGGACTTCAGCGAAGACACCTACCGAACGCTCGTGGCCGCCGACTGTGCCGTGATGGTGCTGGACCTTGCAAACGGCGTGGAAAGTCAGACCGAGAAGCTGTTCAACGTCTGTCGACTGCGAAAGATTCCGGTCATCACGTTTGTGAACAAGGTGGATCGACCTGGCAAACAGACTCTGGAAGTTCTGGAGGACATTGAATCGAAGCTGGGCATCGTGCCCGTTCCTGTGAACTGGCCTCTGGGGACCGGTTTTGACTTTCGAGGAGTCATCAGTCTCGAGACTCGTGAAGCGGCGATCTTCGAGACTCGCGACAACATGCACCGCATTGCTGCGAGATCAGCACAGCTGAGTGAGATTCCGGCGGATTCGATGCCGCAGGGAATCGTGCCACAGGCTCAGGAAGAAGTGGAGCTGCTGGCAGAAGCTGGAGCCACGTGGGACCTGCAGCGGTTTCTGAACGGTGAAATCACGCCGGTCTTCTTCGGAAGTGCGTTGACGAACTACGGGGTCGAGCAGTTTCTCAAGGGCTTCCTGAAATACTGTCCTCAGCCGCGTGATCGCAAGAGCGACAAGGGCATGATCCCGACGACGCGACCGGAATTCTCCGGCTTCGTCTTCAAGATTCAGGCCAACCTGGATCCTCGCCATCGAGACCGTATTGCGTTTGTTCGAGTATGCTCGGGTCTGTTCCGCCGTGAGATGGAAGTCTTTCATCCTCGTACCGGAAGAAAGATCCGGCTGAAGCGAGCTCACAAGCTGTTCGGCCAGGAACGCGAGACGATGGATGAAGCGTTTCCAGGTGACATCATCGGTCTTGTGAACCCCGGGGAATTTTTGCTGGGTGACACGATTTGCGAAGGGGCTCCGGTGGTCTACGAGCCACTGCCGCAGTTCTCCCCGGAATTCTTCGCAACCATGATCTGCAACGACACTGGGCGACGAAAGCAGTTTGAGCGAGGCTTGTCGCAGCTTCTGGAAGAAGGCGCCATCCAGGTCTTCCACACGCCTCATTCGTCCGTCAAGCAGACAATTCTGGCTGCGGTCGGTGAACTGCAGTTCGACGTCGGGCGAGTTCGGCTGCAGCCGGAATAAGACACGGAAACGGAAGTTCGCTGGCTCAACTACAAGGTCGCTCGCTGGGTCGTGCCAAAGCCTGGCTGCACCAAAGAGCTCAGCCTTTTGTCGTCGAGTCGTGAAGTGATTGATCAGTACGAACAGACGGCCGTGCTGTTCCAGTCCGAATGGGAAGCTCAGCACTGCCAGAAGAACAATCCTGACTGGGAATTCCTGTCGATGCGATTCCGGACGGAACCGGAAAACGGCTAGGTGTTCGAGGTTTGGATCCGGACGAAAGGCAGCGGTGTCAGGAAGCCGGGCTGCAGGGAAGTCGCGAGCAGTCCCAAAACATCGACTTCACTGGCAATTCTGGTTCAAAACGGGACTCCTCCTTGACATTCACTATGCCGTCTGACACCATGCCCGCTTCTCGCCGGGAACTCATGGACATTTGTCAACCTTTCTTCCAGTTCTGACCCTAGCCGTGGATCACGTTAGGGGGACGGACGAAAGAAGTCAGGAAAGAATGTCGGAAGGGAGCCCGATCGCATTGAAATATGCGAAAAACCCTGTGGAATTCAGGGGTACGTGTCGAAAGCAATAGCTCGCAAATGTCACCCTTCTGGCTTGACGAAAGTTGATGCCATGAGGTTGAGAACCTGATTGCTGCAGCACGATGTTGGAAGCAGCGAGTTCTGGTCAAAGTGGAATTTATTGAGTCTGGAAGTTTGTCATGCCCCAGCCCAAGAGAAGGCACTCCAAGTCACGTTCGCGAAAGCGTAACAGTCACAACACGATTAAGCCTCGTCAGCTTGCGAAGTGTCCGCAGTGTGGAACGATGGCACCAACTCACGTGATTTGTCCGACCTGTGGTTACTATCAGGGTCGAACTCTCGTTGAGGAATCAGAGGAATAGGTTCGATGCGGATCGCTCTGGACGCGATGGGCGGCGACTTCGCTCCCGGCCCGAATATCGTGGGTGCCTTAGAGGCTGTTGAGCGAATTGCGAACCTCGAAATCCTTCTGGTCGGTGATCGCCCGATACTGGAAGAAGAGATCGCCAAAGTCGGAACGCTCCCGCCTTCCATTCAAATTGTGGAGGCGGAGGGCTTTGTCGGCATGGACGAAAAGCCGACAATTGCGCTGCGTGAAAAGCCAAACTGCTCGATTGCCAAATGCTGGCAACTGATGGCCTCCGGTCATGCGGAAGCCGTTGTCAGCGCTGGCCATACGGGTGCAGTCGTTGCGGCCGGCCTGAAGACTCGCCTGTTCCTGAAAGGGGTCAAGCGTCCGGGCATTGCTGTCCGACTGCCAACGCTGAAGGGTTCCTGCATTCTGATTGATGTGGGAGCGAATCCTGCCGCCCGTCCGGAGCATCTTGCTCAGTACGGTTCTATGGGACTCGTCTATGCTCGCGAAATGCTGGGCATCGAGAATCCTCGTGTAGGCCTGATGAACATCGGCAGCGAAGAAGGCAAGGGCACCGACCTCTACCGTGAAACACATTCGTTGCTGGTGAAGTCGCCGGTGCGAGACCACTACATAGGTAACGTGGAAGGCCGCGACGTCTATCATGGCGACGTGCACGTCATCATCTGCGAAGGCTTCGTCGGCAACGTGATCCTGAAGGTCAGTGAGGGAATGGCAGAATTCCTGCTGAAGACCGTCGGGAAAGCCATGATGAAAGAACTGAGTGCGGAGAAAGAGCTGGCGGAACAGACGCTGGATCGAGTCACCGATCAGTTTCAGTATCAGGAGTCCGGCGGCGCGCCTCTCCTGGGAATTGATGGCATCTGCATTATCTGCCATGGTTCCAGTGACCATCGCTCCATTCGAAATGCACTTCGAATGGCGACAGAAATCGACAACCATCACATCAATTCACAGATCAGCGACCTGCTCGCTCAGGGTGAATAGTCGATGCCAAAGATTGCACTGTTTTTCCCCGGTCAGGGTGCTCAGCACGTTGGAATGGGCCGCAAAATTGCGGAACAGTACCCGAAGGCCAGAGAACTCTACGAACGCGCGGCTCCGATCCTGGGATTTGATCTGGCAAAGCTGTGTTTCGAAGGTCCGGCTTCCGAGCTGGATTCGACCGTCATCAGCCAGCCAGCGTTGTTTGTGACCAGCCTGGCTGCACTGGAAAAGCTCCGAGCCGATTCTCCGGAAGTTGCTCTCGCTTGCGAAATGGCCGCCGGGCTGAGCCTCGGGGAATACACGGCTCTCGTTTTCTCGGGCGCTATGTCTTTCGAAGATGGCCTTCGAGTTGTGAAGCGACGCGGCGAGGCGATGCAGGCGGCAGCCGATGCGACACCGTCCGGCATGGTCAGCATTCTGCTTCTGGATCGTGCTCAGGTGGAGAAGATCTGCGAGGAAGCTTCGGCTCACGGATCGATTCAGATTGCCAACTTCCTCTGCCCGGGCAACCTTGTCGTCAGCGGTGAAAACGCCGCGTGTGAACGAGCCGCTGAACTGGCTGTGGCTGCCGGCGGTCGTGCCATTCCTTTGGCCGTCGCGGGTGCGTTTCACACGAACATCATGCGTCCGGCTGACGAAGCTCTGGCAGAAGCCCTGGCCGAAGTTGAGATTCGATCGCCTGAGATTCCCGTCGTCTCTAATGTGGATGCTCAGACTCACACCAATCCGGAAGAGATCCGCGATCTGCTGATCCGTCAGGTACTGAGTCCGGTGCGCTGGGAAGACTCCATCAATCTGATGCTGCAGGAAGGCTGCGACGACTTTTACGAAGTCGGTCCTGGTAAAGTCCTGAAAGGGCTGCTGAAGCGAATCAGTCGCAAGACCAACTGCACAACGATTAATGACTCGTTTGATGAAACCGGTGGCGTCTAGTCATCGCCCGGCATCAGGCTGATCCACGGAAAGTAGCGGAAGGGCGCAAGCCCTCCGATGTCTGAAACCCTCACTCTCTCAACGGCGACACGCCCGGCTTCAGCCACGTTCCAACGAACAGTGAGCGCAGAAAGAAAGCCGATGATCAACGCGATCATCGGCTTTCTGTTTTGGTGAGCTCATCAGCACTTCGCACAACCCATCAGCCCGTCCCCATACCACGATCCAGAGCTTCCATTTCCCTGGCATAGGCATCGGTCACCATTTCCAGAGTGACGCGACTGATCTTCCATGATGGCTGGTCTTCGGTCGCTCGATTGCAGTGTTCCGTCAGCAGACGGTACAGGAATCGAAAGAGATGCCGAGGCACTCGAAGACGGGAGAATTTCGCGATGAGATCGTCGCGAGTAATGTCGTCCGCGAAGAAATCGCGGATCGTGATCGTCGAAGCCGTCGCCGTGTTGGTATCAGCCAGACACGCGCGAATGCGGTTGGTCGCCATGTCGAACAGCGATTCACCGGTCCACTCGAGAGACTTGATCAGATTCTGTTTATCCAGGCGAGAACGCTCATAGAATTCCTTTTCTTCCCGGCCGAGGAAGAACACGACGTCCCGAGGAAGCAGCATCTTGAATCCGATGCCTGGATGCTTCAGGAACTTGTTGTCGAACATTGACCACAGGAAATCCTTCATGCGTTCCGCGGAGCCGTTGATCAGATGGGGCTCATCAACTCGGTCCACCAGAACGATGATGCTGCTGTATCCCAGAGGCTTCAGAAGCCGCTGAAGTTTCGCCAGCAGTTCGTAGCGGTCATCGCTGCGGTCACGTGACGGAATGGGCTGGTCGTCAATCTCCGACGCGGGGAAGCGAGACAGAATCGTCCGCAGCGACGAAGTTCCGTGTTCCAGAATTCGAACCTGTTTCGCCACCTGACGGGCTCGCCACCACAGCGA
>CAZIGZ010000155.1:0-13942 GCA_964538835.1 uncultured Chitinophaga sp.
TGAGTCCGCATGGCTGAGTTCCCAGTCTCCGGTGCAGACACGCGGCAGTGTTGCCGTCGCGGGTGATCTGACGATCGAAGCAAAAGACGCCGCGGGCATTGAGTCCACTACCAACATTGACGTCACCGCCGAATCAAAGAACGACGGCGGAATCAGCACACTGCAGGACTGGCTGGCTCAGGTCTTCCCCAATCAGTACGACTTCACGAGTCTCTCCGGAACGCAGGTTCTGGGGAATGCCAGCACCACAGCCAATACCGTCGTGCGCTATGACGACCTCGTTGTGGTTACACCGGTGAGTGGGCCGAAGCAGGTTTACAGATTCATCAAGACCGGAGTCGGCCATTCGGAAACACTGAATCTGAACACAGAGAATTTTGCCGTAACCGCACGATGGCAGGCTGTCACTGACAATGTCAGTCTCAGCCGCGGTGCCCGAGTCATCCTGCCGTCCACAGGAGTCATGGGAACCCGGACCTATTCGTACGTCGGCGTTGCAGGAGCGTCGACGAAGTCTGTGGACCTGAAGACGGCCGACTTCACTTCAACGAGCAACTGGACGCCGTTGAGCCGAGTGACGAGCAACAAGGTGCTGGTGGCTCCCGGGCATACTTCGGGCGGTGTGATCAATGGCATTTATCGCTACATCGGGGCACCGGGTTCGGTGACTCTTGGCACGGAAGATTATTCGAACACGGCACGATGGCAGCGAGTTGACGGCACGGTGGCGGATTTCATTCCCTCGTTCGGCAACATTACCTCGTCCGATGCGACGGGCGTTGGCGTGCTGGTCGTGCGTAATGACGTGAAGAGTGGCGTCACTGCGAACATGGACAAGACAGACCTGAGCATCTCCGGGGATCTCACGATCAATGCCATTGAACAGGCCGATATGAAGGCGGCGGTGGAAAGCTCGGTCACGGCTTCTGGCGGAAGTGAGTTTCAGGACGGGACGGTACTAGCGGTCAATGCGACGATTGCAACCAACGCGGTTCTCAGCTCCGCAGTGGCGACGATCACGAACAGCACGATCATCACACCGACCGACACCAATGCTAATCCTCAGCGAGCTGCTGACGCGGATGTGACCGTCTTCGCGCAGAATCGGTCCGGGATTGAAGCAACGATCAATGCGGCGACGACCGGTGATGGCCCGGGAAGTACCGGAGTCGGAGTGACTCTGGCGTTCAATACGCTGGGTTATCAGTCGCAGAACGTGTTGTTCAATACCATCAATGCTCTGCTGTCGACGGACATAGGAACGGCTGAGCCCGCTAAAGTTGAGGCGGGAATCACTGACACAACCATAGATGTAACAGGTGATCTTTCTGTCACGGCGGAAAATGAAGCCGGCCTGAACGCCGGTTATGGCAGTGAAGCCGCTGGTGACGCTGCAGCGACAGTCCTGCTGGCCAGCAATATGGTCAGGACGGATGCGGACGCGTATGTTGTGTTCACAACCAGCGGCAACGTCACCGCGGGCGGAGCAGTCACAGTGGATGCTCACGACGCGGCCGCCATTCTCTCCAGCGCGACAAGCTCGAACAGTGGCGATGCCGGCCCGTCCGTCTATCGTGACATTCTGCAGAATGCCCTGAAGCCATTGAATTCTCGCTCCTTCGATTTTGTCAGCTCCGATGGTTCGCAGAGCATCACGTTTGGCAAGGTCGTGAAGATCGCCAAAGATCATGAAGCGGGTGGCGATCCAGGGACGTATTACAAGTACATGGGCCAGACGAAGACGCTGGATCTGAGCGAGCAGGATTACACGGACAAAGGCTACTGGCAGCTGATGGTTCCGTTCTCGGTCCCGTCTGCACTGGATGTCGGCGACAACGAAGGCGTGTCCGTTGGTGCGTTGATTGTTCGCAACGATGTTCGAACGGATGTGGATTCTGTCCTGAAGAATGTGACACTGACTTCCGGCGACGCCACCGTCTCCGCACTGGAGGATTCGTCTGTCCATGCGATCGTCGACAGTGAAGTCACGGCGAACGGAAGCTCAGCCTTTGGAGAAGATACCTCCAAGGCTGTCAACGTCATTGCCGCGACGAACCTGATTCTTGGCACGGCAGACGCACTGGTGAAAGGCAGTACGCTGAATTCTAGCGGCGACATCAGCGTTACGGCGGACAACACCTCGCTGATCAATGCTCGCAATCTCGCTACCACGAGCGCTGGGGCAACGACTGGCACCGGAACGCTGGCCTTCAACACGGTTGGCTGGGCCGCTCAGAACCTCCTGTTTTCGACCGTCAACACGCTGCTTGGCGAGAACGCGATTGGTTCCGAACAGCCAGTGACCGCGAAAGCTCGCGTTGAAGATTCCACACTCGACGCCGACGGCAGTATCTCCGTCACGGCGTCGTCGGATGCTTCCATCAAGGCTCTGTTGAGCAACGATTCGACATCGAAGACTGCCGCTATTCAGGGAGGCGACGCGCTGGCGATCGGTGTGGCGATTTCTTCAAACCTCGTGAGCAGCGACGCCGAGGCTTCGATCGGCTCCAGCAATACGACTCGGCGAGCCGTCACGGCCGGAGCGGGGTTGACGGTTCAGGCGACCGACAAAGCGGCCATCAACGCGAAGAGCAAACTTGCGGCCATTGCCACGACCGCTCAGGACGCGGGCCTCGGCCTGCTGATGCAGGCTCTGGTCGACAATCACGGTATCGATTTCACGGATCGATCGGGGACGAGGACCGTGGCGAACGGCAGCTACGTGTACCTCGATAGTCATGACTATTCATCGAATGACTACGTCGACGAAGTCACGACAGGCCAGCGAGTCCTTCTGGATTATGACCACAACGGATTCTCTGCCGGCGACGTGATGGAGTACATCGCGACATCCAGCCTGACCGACGGCGTGGATCTTGACGAGCAGGACTACAGTGACTCCGCGAAGTGGCGTAAAGTCAAGGGAAAGACGGGCGAAGTCTATCGCTACGATGGCACTTCGGGATCCATCAATCTGGACACGGCCGACTATAACGACACCAGCAAGTGGAAAAAGGTTTCAAGCCTCACTCCGAGCGACATCATTCCCGGGCTGCAGCTGAATCCAGCCTCTTCCAGCGCGATGGCGTTCGGAATCCTGATTGTTCGAAATGATGTTCGCAGCGATGTGGACGCGTTCATTGATACCGTAAATGCGACGGTCACTGGTCCGGTGTTGATTGCGGCGGATGAGACCGCAAAGATCAATGCGATCGAAGACAGCAAGGTCGTAGCCAAGGGTGGAAGCATCACGGGGCAGGGCACGTCGGTCGCAGTGAACGGCGTCGTGGCGACAAACCTCGTGAAGTCCAGCGCGGATGCGTATGCGAAGGACTCGAATCTGACGGTGACGGGAACGGTCGCGATTGATGCGAAGAATGAATCGTCCATTCGCTCGAAGATTCGATCGAGCATTGAATCGGCGGGAGTCGGAGTTGGCGTGACTCTGGCCTTCAACACGGTCGGCTGGGATGCTCAGAACTTCCTGTTCAATACGGTCGATGCGATCGCAGGCAACGTCCTTGCCACAAAGTCACCCGCAACCACCAAAGCCTGGACAAGCGGCACGAAGATTGATGCAACGGGCAAAGTGTCCGTCAAGGCGACCTCTGATTCCCTGATTGATGCTCGCATTGCGGCCAGCAATTCTTCCATCACTGTCGCTCCTGGTGGTGGTTCAAAGAACATTAACATCGGCCTGATCCTGGCTCTGAACAAAGTAGCGACCGATGTTGACGCGACGCTCGCCGGACAACTGTCCGCCGGCAGCGTGGAAGTGGAAGCGTCAGACACTTCGGAAGTACATTCCGATGTGGCCGCCAGCGCTCTGTCGATTTCGGTCGGAAGTGGCAACACGGTTTCCGTTCCCGTCAACATCTCACTCGCCCGCAATGAGATTGATCAGAACGTCAATGCTCGGCTGTCAGGAATTTCGTCCCTCACAACGGGCGCCGCCTCGGTAGCGGGAGATGTCACCGTTCAGTCGAAGAAGCAGGCGAAGATTGACTCAAAGTCGGCCGCAACGGCGATTGCTGTTTCTGCCACTGTGGGGTCGCCCGTGTCCGTCAGCGGCGGCGGCGCCATCGCGTTCAACACGATCGTCGGCACCAACAATGCTCAGATCGTGAATTCGAACCTGACCACCACGTCATCGGGCGACGTCACTGTCAATGCCGAAGATGATTCGACGATCAATGCGATTCTTCGCACAACAGCGGCGTCGGTTGCGATTGGTGGCGGCACGTCTCCCGCCGTCGCCCTTGGACTTTCCGTGGCGCTGAATGAGATCGGCTGGAACGGCAGCGCGCCGGCTCATGATTACACGAATCAGACGGCCACCGCGTCTCTGCCATCGAATGGTCTGCAGCCTGGCAAGAAGGTCAAGGTGCTGGACGGGCCTCTGATCGGGCGAGTCTTCGAGTACATCGGGACGGCCATTACGACTCCGGCAGACGTGAAGTTGGGGGCTCAGGATTACTACGATCGTCGATTGTGGAAGCCCGCTGGATACACGGCCAACGGGGCTCAGATTCACGCCGTGATTGATAACTCGACGGTTGTTGCGAGTGGCCAGCTGAATGTCACTGCCGACGCGAATCAGTCGATCAGTGCGGATGTGCGAGCCAACGCACTGGGACTTGGCGTTGGGGCTGGTACAGCGGTTGGTGTGAGTGCGGCGGGAGTTTACACGTCGAACAAAATCAAAAACGATGTGCTGGCGTCCATCTCAGGATCGTCTTCCGTGACAGCCGCGTCAGCCGACATCTATGCGGTGGATCTGTCCACGATTATGGCCACCGCGAAGACGGCAACTCTGTCTGTGGCCCTCGGCCCGTCGACCTCCGTTGCGGGCAGCATCGGACTCTCGCTGGCCTTCAATGAGATCAGTAGCCTCATTACTGCCAGTGTTTCCAGTTCCACACTGACAACCACGGGCGCCAATGGCGACCTGAAAGTCCGGGCCGTCGATACGGCCACCATTCGAACGGAAGCATCATCCGCGTCAGCAGCAGCTGCCCTTGGCAACGTCGGTGTCGCGATCAGTGGTGCCGGAGCCTATGCTTCCAATGTGATTCTGTCGACGACTCAGGCTTACATCGTGAACAGCACAGTGTCGTCCGCCGATGATCTCGAACTCACCTCCAGGGCGACGGGAACGATCTCGGCCAACATCAAGTCCGTCGCCGCTGCTGCCGGTGCCGGATTGACCGGTGTGGGAATTGCCATCGGTGTCAGCATCGCAAAGAACTACATCGGCTTCACGGCCAGTGGTGACGCGGCCTCATCGCAGGTCCTTGCCTACATCAGTGGCTCAGCAGTGACGGCGGTCGGTTCCTTCACGCAGCTGGCCCGAGGAATTTCAACGGTTTCCGCCAATGTCGAAGCGGGCGCCGTGGCTCTGGCCGCCGGCAAGTTCGCCGTGGCGGGGGCCGGAACAGGTGCAACGGCAACCAACAAGATCGGGCAGACGATCCGGGCGTATATCATCAATTCCACCGGCGCGCACATCAACGTTCGCAGTGGAACTCTGTCGGCGGAAGATCAGTCGACGATCACGTCCACCACAGCGGCCTCATCGCTGTCGGCTGGCATTGGTATCGGCGGAGGAATCTCCATAGCGGTTTCCCTGGCTCAGAATGACATTACGAACACTGTGGAATCGTACGTCGACACTGCGACGATTCGGACGCAGGCCAACTTCACTTCCGGTGATGGAAGTCAGTCGATCCTGGCCGGCAGTCGAGTTCGTCTGGCAGATAACTTCGCCGGCAGCGGTGTTCCAGGAACGGTTTACGAGTTCCTTGGCAACGCGATTACTCATACTTCCGCTCACGAGTACAACTATCTCAGCACCCACGCTGCCGCAGTGCCGGCGGTTGGTGAACGAGTTCTTGTTGCTGCTGGCCACACGACCGGGGGCACCGTCGGCAATGTGTACGAATTCCAGGGCGTGGCGTACGACTATGAGTCCTCTGCTGGTTCGACGTCAATCAGCAGCGGCAAGACGGTTCGCCTTGCGACCGGTTACGCTTCCAGCAAAGGCGTGGCGGGACATGTGTACGAGTACGTCGGTAATGGCAATCCGACCATTGATCTGAGCACCGAAGATTACACCGTCACCGCGAAGTGGAAAGACATTTCCATTCGAACGTTCTCAACCGAAGACTACACCGACAGCAGTCTCTGGAAGAATGTGACGGGCGTTGGCCTGAATACGAACGATACGGTTCTGGTTTCTTCCGGTCATACCGCAGGCGGTTCGGTCGGAACGCTGTACCAGTTTCTGGGACGACCGATCAAGTTCTCCAGCACGAATGGAACTCGCACTCTGGCGACTGGTGACCGTGTCCGCGTCGCTCTGTCGTACGACAATACCAAGAGCGAGCCTGGTGCGATCTACGAATACATCGGGACGGCAGGATCAATCGATCTCGGGACCGCGAACTATCTCAACGCGTCCCTCTGGAAGAACGTCACGACTACGGACCTGACGAAGGAGAACTTTGGAAACACAAGCGTCTGGAAGAACATCAGTACGCTGAACCTGGGCACAGCCAACTATCTCGACACCACGAAATGGAAAGCCATTGCCGGGACGGCCGGAGAAACCTTCTCCATTTCCGCGACAGAGACAGCATCGATCTTTGCCACGTCAGCAGCAACTTCCGTGTCCGCCGGTCTGGGAGCGGTTTCCGGCGGTGGTGCCAATTCGATCAACACGATCACTCCCACGACGCGTGCTTATGTCCAGGGATCGACTGTCCGACTTTCGGATGATCTGAATATTGCAGCGTCCGTGACCCCGACTGTTTCCACGGAAGTTGGCACGGAGGCTCTGGCCGTCGGAATCTCAATTGCCGCGGGTGGTTCTGTTGCTGAGGTGACTGTCAGCCCAACGGTCAGCGCTTTTCTGACGACTTCGAACGTCAGGGCAGAAGACATTGACGTGGCAAGCTCTGTCCGGCCCAAGGTCACGTCCAATGCATGGGGCGTGAATGCCGGAACTCTGGCCGTCGGTGTTTCCAAGTCCACCGTCACACTCGCGCCGGTCGTGTCTTCAACGGTCGGCGGAACAATCAACGCTGTGACTCTGGACGTGGATGCTCAGACGAAACTGCCGGCTACGGGGCGATCGCTGACGGCCAAGTCAACTGGTTCTTCAGGCGGACTGATTGGTGTCGACGCGACGAAAACGAAGATCACCCATGGCGGCTCCGTCAGCAGCAGCATTGCGGCATCATCCACGATGAATGTGAGCGGCACATCAACCGTCTCCGCCACAAGTGCAGCAACGACTCAGACCACCGCGGACAGCTTTGCTGCCGGGATCATTGCGGTTGGTGTGAGCTACGCTGAGTCCACTTCGACGACGTCGGTGACGGCGTCTGTTGGCAGCTCAGCGTCCTTCACGGGCGGTTCGCTGTACGTGGCTGCGACGCGTGACCACAACCAGTTTGCAGACAATGTGGCGGGTGGCGGCGGCGTTGCAGCCGGTGCCTCAGCGACCGCAGAGACTTCTCAGACGGGCAGTGTTCAGGCGACGGTTGGAAACTCCGCTGTTCTGAATTTGACCGAGACATTCGACGCGGGTGCGGTCAGCACGACGACACTGAACGGACGAGTCCGCACATTCAGCGGCGGACTGCTGGCAGGATCCGGAGCCAGCATTTCCAACACGGTCAATTCGCCGGTTACGACCTCCATCGGAGACTCGGCTGACGTCAATGCAAAGAACATCGTCCTCGACGCTGGCAATGCGTTCCGAAAGCCTGACCTTGGCACCGACAACATTCGCGGAACGACCGGAGGATTGATTTCCGGTGCGAATGCCGACAGTGAAACGAAAATCTCTTTCGATACGAAAGTCAACATTGGTACCGGGGCACAGCTGACAGGAACGGCACCGGAAAATAATCCCGGCGAGTTTGCTCTGCGAGCCGTGAACGACATCCAGGCGGTTGACAAAGTCGCGTTCACAACCGGTGGAGCCTTGAGCGGCGCGGGTGCTTACTCGACAGTCAAGACCGAACAGAACAAGGCGACCATCAACGTTGCTTCCAGCGCGGAACTGGTGAACTCGGGGCTGATCCTGATGTCGGCTCGAGGAACCGGCAATGTCAGCACAAAGTCCAATGTTGATACCTACGGTGCAGCGACTGTGGCAATCGCTGAAACTGAGTCTGATCTGCGGCCGGTGAATCTTGTCTCGATCGGAACCAACGCGATCGTGACTGCTCTTGGTGACGTCTTGATCTCCTCCGGCACCGATACAAACTTTAATCGGGACCAGTATACGATCGCCGCGCGTACCGACAGTTTCGCAGGCAGTGCCATTCCGCTCGATAAGGTTGACTCGGATGCCACACTCATCCAGGACAATCGGATCACGATTGCCTCCGGCGCGACGGTCACTTCGGCCGGCGATCTGAAGCTGCACGCGGAACGTCTTGGACTGGCCAATATGGACAGCAAGGCCAAGGCAGTCAACTGGGCTTCGGCCGCCACCGGTGCAATCAACAGTGCGCTGGGAGGTTCTGAGCAGTTCGATGGAACGGTCACTTCGGATGCCACCGGCGTCGTTGACATTCAGGGAGTTGTGCGAACGGGAACTCGCCGCAATCGTACGCTGACTCTGGGTACGAAAGGGACCACCGGCGATCCGACAGGCTGGGATACGACCACCGGAAACATCACGGCAGTCTCAAACACATCGTCGCTGCCATTCTCTCAGGGCAAGAAGCTGCTCCAGTCTGGTCTGATCGATCAGCTGAACGAGGCGAGAAAGAACAAAGAACTGTACGCCAACAGCAACCCGACGATGGTGGCGTTCTATCAGTCCGAGATTACTCGTATCGAACAGGAACTTCTGTCGCAGGGGCTGGCCGAACGCAAGGGTTCCGGCGCCAGCGCGACGATCGTTCCGAAAGAGCTTTACGTGATGACGGCCACTGTCGGAGCCGCTCGTGCTCAGGCTGGCATTATCGATGTTCGAGGCGACGCGCTGGTTGGAAATGGAACGATTGATGCCCCGAGGGACGCAAGCATCAACATCACCAACCATACTCCGGCCCAGCTGGTGATCGAAGGGCTGACAATTCCGGAACAGACCGGCGGGCTGTACCTGAACGGCACCGCGGTCTATACCAACTCACAGATCGGAGGATTTAACATCTCCGGCCAGGGAAGCGCGACATTCGGATCGATCAATCCGGCTTCATCGTCATCCGCTGCCGCTCCGGCCATCACCATCACCAACACATTTGATGGGTCAAGCTACATCGGCGATGGAACGGTGACGTATCCAAGTCCGGATATTCTTGTCTCCGGCGACATCATCAACTACAGCGGAAGCCTGACGACAACGTCGGAAGGGAACATTGTTTACCGAGCCACCGTTAAGGCCGCAAACATCACCACCATCGCCGGCGGTTCGGTGTTTATTGACGGCGTGTCCATGTACAGCGTCGGTGGTGATCCATACGGAAAACTCAAGGCACTTGGGAACGGAATCAGTGCCTATGACACGACAGCAGCATTGAACCAGTTGACGACATCGCCCACGTCGGTGAACCTGTTCGGCGACACTGTGATTATCAATGCCGAATACATCAATCTGAACGGTATCATTCAGAGCGGCAAAGATACCTACAGCCTGACTCTGCCTTCATCGCTGAACACGGAGATTCAGACGATTCGCAATGGCGGATCCACGTCGCGACTGACAGCCCTGAACTCAGTGACCACGAAGGACTTCAAGGTCTTTTATGACCGAGTGGAAAACAAGATTGTTCTGCGGGAAGTCCGTGTCTCTGGTGGCAATGTTCAGCTCACCGGCAACCTTCTCAGCACCGGCGCGGGGACGATTCGCGTTCTGGATGGCTATGGTGCGATCAGTGTCGATAACCAGACCAGTTACGACATCTCCGTGGAGCGAATTGACGCTTCTCAGCGAGGATCCGGAACGCTTCTGCTGGCTGACAAGGCCAAAACGGCCGACCTTGCTTCATGGAAGACCGACAGCGGCACCAGAACTCTGCTGACGGGCGATACGGTATTGGTCCTGAGCGGCTACAGCGGTGGCGGTACCGTTGATGCTGTCTATCGATATCTCGGTGCAACAGCGTCGCTGGATCTGGGGGCGCAGGACTACACGGACACCGCAAAGTGGCTGAAGGTCGCAATGACCTACACGACCGGCAGCGGTTCAAAGACTGTGAATCAGGATGATATGGTCACCGTGCAGAGCGGTTACAGCAAAGGCGGAGTTGCAGGAACTGTCTACAAGTATGTCGGAACTGCAGGGTCCATCGACCTTGGCAATCAGGACTACCGACTGCTCGACAAATGGGTGCCGATTCCGAAAACCACTCTGTATGGCCATACTCCGGGAGCCCTGACTCCGGTCGACACGACGTACTCACCAGCCTCGAACTGGCGATACGGGTTCTCTGTCGGTATGCAGACGGCAACTCGCACCACGACGACCTATGGTTCTTCCGCGTGGCTCGGAATCGACGCGCTGGCAGCTGACCCGGACAACATTGTCAGTGGCCCAACGACGGAAGTGATTTCGCAGCCGAAACTGACTCCGGCCGGAACGTACTTCTACAAGTCAGGCAGTGCCGACGGAAACTACACCTACGCGACGCAGACCTACAACACAGAACCGCCTCGTTCTTACATGACCGCACAATGGTCCACAAGTACGTGGTATGGAAAGAAGACGTACTATCAGCGATGGGTCGAAGAGAAGAAGCAGGAAACGGTTTCGACTCACACATTCCGTGCCGACCGTCCGGTCACCATTGATTTCATCGGAAATGCCGCCGGCAGCGTCACAGTGACATCGAACAGTGGTGGTCGCATTCTGCTGGCAGGGCCGATCCTGAACCCATCCGGCACGACAACACTCACAGCGTCTGCCGGCATTCTGCAGACCAGCGACGACGCCAGCGTTGGCGGAAAGACGATTGTTCTGTCCGCAAGCAGCGGTGCCATTGTCAATGTGCGGACAAACCTGGATGACGCTGCCGGAATCAGTGTTAAAGCCACTGCCGCCAATGGCATCTCCATCGACGAACAAAGCGGCGCACTGCCGCTGGACGAAGTCGCTTCGTCCAATCGCATGGCCGTGTCCCTGAAGTCGAAGACGGGAATTACTCGAGCCTCAGGCTCAACCGCAACCTCAACGGTGAAGGGCGGATCCATCACGCTGTTCACGACGTCCGGCGGCATTGGCGCATCCGATCGCGCACTGCTGGTGGATCAGGGCGATCAGGGAACTCACGTTTTCAAGGCGACAGCCAACGGTTCCATCTACATAGAGGAGACCGGCGGCAATCTGCACATTGACTCCATCACTTCAGGCACCGGCGATGTCAATATCAAGGTGGCGAACGGCTCAGCCATCGATGCCAATCGAATCGAAACTCGCGACGATCGAACTCGCGATCAGCTGTTGTCGACCGTCTGGGGAGCCTTGAACCTGACGGCCGGAACCGGAGCCAACGACAAGATCACGGAAACTCTGGCGACAGCCGCTGCAAGCCATACTCGTGATTACGTAACTTACTGGAAGTGGCGGAATACGACGGCGAATCCCGCTGCCTACGACGTGAACAGCACAATCCAGCTGACAGCGGAAGAACGAACTGCCTATCAGGAGTTCTATACGCTGGATGGGCAAAGCAAGGGATACAGCGGCCAGACACTGACGGATTATGTCAGCGCCGCGATCGCCACTCTGGAAACCTCTCGCGCGACTCAGTATCACGCGCTGCACTGTGAGTTCGCTGCGTACGATCGAGGTGGCTACAGTGCAGGCGATCTGACGGCGTCGTTCGTCGAGAGCTTTACGTACACGCTCAGCACCGAAGAGGAAACTGCGCTCCGTGGAAGCATCAAGGTCTGGACGGAAGAAGAGCTTCTCTTCACAATCGGCGCTGGTCTGCTGAAGGAAGTCACGGATACTCAGACGACGATCGAAGATGCCAACATCATCGGCGTCAACATTCGCATCGAGGCTGCCGGCACAACGAAGAACATCGGTTCCTGGAAAGCACCTGTCACGATCGACGTGCGTCCTCGACCTTTGACTCTGACCAATGAAGAACGCATTACTCTGGCATCCGCCGAACGCGCTGACGTTGTGTTTATCAGCGGCACGAAGTTCAATGGAACCGTCACGTTTGCCGCAGACCCTGTAAACGGGGATACGCTGACTCGCACCGATGGCTCAAGCTGGTCATCGAACGAGTTTGCGGCCGGCAAGTACATTCGTATTGAAGGCAGCTCCAGCAATGTCACTCCGGCCAGAACCTACTGGAAGATCGCGTCTGTCAGCGGCAGCGTTCTGACTCTGGAGAAGAAAGGAAGTGTGACAGCGGAAACAGGCCGTCTCGTGACCGTATCGCCTGTCATTCTGGATCCGCTGGCCGCCGGCGCGACTGTATCGTTCATTGAGATTGCTCAGCGGGATGACATTGACATTACCGCCAGCGGCAACGTCAACGCGATTTCCACAGGGGTGATCTTCCTGGGTTCCGAGACCAACATCAAACTCCTGAACGTCAGCGCAACGGGCGACGTGGCGATCAAAACGGCCCAGGGGATTTCGAACACTGCCGCTTCCGGCAGCACAGTGATGATCGTTGCCGATGATCTGGTGCTCGAGGCCGCTAATGGCGCCATCGGTACATCTTCGCTCCCACTTCGTTTGAACCTGACCTCGACCGGAACCGTGACGGCTCGTGCAAAGAACGGTGTCTACATTACAGAAGACACCGGTGCGATGAACCTTGAGACGGTGTACTCCGAGCAGAGTGATGTGCAGCTGACGGCAGATAACGGAAGCATCCTCGACCAGCTGGCAACGGATCTCGTCGATATCAAGGCCCGCTCGATCGTGCTGTCGGCTCCGAACGGCGACATCGGCGCGTCCTCAAATCTGCTGGATACTGATCAGTCCGCAACAGGAACGATCACCGCCAGCGCGAAGAACATCTACCTGTGGGAATCCGTGGGTGAAATGCGCATTGACGACATCAATGCCGGAACTGGCGATGTCGTGCTGAAGGCTCATCAGAACATTGTCGATGCCGATGCGACTGATTCAGTTGCCGCGGACGTTCAGGGCAATAACCTGACTCTGACGTCACTGTTCGGCGGAATTGGCGGAGCTGGAGCGGATCTGGAAATTGACAGCCGTCGAAACTCCACGGGCGTTGTGAATTTCACAGGGCTGTTTGGAAGCCTGTACATTCAGGAGCTGACGGGCGACCTGTATCTCGATCAGGTTGGCACGGGTTCAACCGCCTTTGCGTTCATCACCGTGGCTGGCGGCGGCATTTACGACGGCCGAACCGACACGACAAAGAAGAACATCACGTCAGGCAAGGTGCGACTGATCGCCAACACGGCGATTGGAACAAGTGCGTCTCCAATCGTTTCTGCAATTTCCAACGTCGAAGGAAAATCGCAGGGCGGAAGCACGTACATCGACAACACGGGCAGCCTGACCGTTGGCGGTGTCGTTCCGGGGGCGACCAAAGGCCTCGAATCCAGTGCGAACATTCGCATCGTGACTCACAGCCCGATCATCGTAAGTCTTCCAACCATCGCAGCAACGGACATTGAACTGATTGCCACGGAGGACGCCGGAGATCTGGACGACATCACAATCGAAGCCACAGGTTCACTGACAACGACCAATGGAAAGATTCGGTTGCTTGCGGGAGACGACGTCTCCATCGCGAATGGCTCCGGGCTGTCAGCGACAGACTACATTGAGATTCGCAGCGGTTACAACGATGCAGACACCAACGGTTCGACAATCAGCATCGGTGCCGCGCTGTCTGCGCCTCTCATCGAAGTTCACGGCACCGAATACGCTGACACGATCACGATGACGTCGTCGGCCACTCTCAGTGGAATTCTGATCGTC
>CAZIGZ010000156.1:0-13741 GCA_964538835.1 uncultured Chitinophaga sp.
TTGGCTTTGCTCTCGTCCTTGGATGTGGCTCTTCTGAACCGACCGCCGCCGACAATGGCACGCCGGCGAAGGTCGAAGAAGGTGCAAAGGAACCACCAAAGTTGCCATCCAAGGCGGCCGCAGCTCCGAAAGAGTAGTGCGATTCTGAAAACAAGCGAAACCCAGGGATCTTCCCTGGGTTTTTTTGTTGGCCGATGTTGGTGATCGGACACTACGAATTCACCTGATTCGTTTAGCCTGCTACAAGCGAGTCTATCGCCAGTGTCTGGTCTTTGAGTCAGAACTGCTTACGATTAGTGGTCGAGTTTGAGAATAGGCCTCAGCTATCGACTGAATTCCGCCTCAGGTACACCATCCACTTCGTTTCGCAATCGAACATACATGATCGCGAGCCCCGACAGCCAGATTGCTATTTGAATTGAGTCGAACAGGAACGTCGCATTCCATGGTGCAGACTGCGTTACAAAGTCGTAACGAAACGACTGAAGAAGAGTGAGTACCAACAGTCTGGTCAGACGAGTCAGGGCAGCGATGCTGACTAGCATGAGTATCGTCAGGCCTGGTCGGGACAGTGCATACGAAAGTCCGCGACTGACTCCTTCCGCACCGCTGCATTCATCGTAACCAACGGCGACGCAACCAAGTCCGACAGCCAGAATCGAAACCCCTCCGAGCAAGGTGAAGGCAAGGACTCCAACAGGTGCGGCGACCGCACTGGCGCCGACGAAATTTGCCAATGCTAACATCAGCCAAAGCGAGATTCGGCAAAGGACGAGAAGGCATCCACCAATCGCGACAGCCTGAAGCAATGAACGCCAGGACTTGAGAGTGTGATGTAAGCAGTTGATCATCGAGCAGCTTTCGTTTCGAAAGATCCGCTTCGCCGAAAAACTCGATACCGCCGTGCACATCACAACCAGTGATAACACCTGGCATGACAGACGAGGCAGGTGTTCGAGCCATCTGGATGCCAGATTCAGGACGACCGTGGCATCTCCAACGGCCATCGATATTCCAGAGACCACAGGGCCAGGCAGAAAACCTTCCCTTGCGGATTCACGGTAATCGGGCAAATGTCGGAACTGTCCCGCAAGCCAGCCATTCAGACCGCATAGCAGAAGCAAACACGCGATGACTCGAGTTTTCATCGCTGCGATCGGTGCGACTGCGATTCGCAAGTTGGGGAACATTTTGAACACATTAACACGACCTGAGCCAACCGAGTCCTCGTTCATTCTGCTGCGACCTTTGATGTCAAACTCTCAATGTTGCTGCACTGAGGCAGGTTTTCCGTCAGGGCCCGTTTGCAATTTGGCACGCTGGACTGCCCCAGATTCTACAGATAACCCTGTTTCTCTGAGCCGGCTCGAATTTACAGGAATCATCGTTTTGGAAAAAGACAGAGTTTCTGTCGGTCAGAATCGGTCTGGGCGCTGGGGCGCAAATGTCATACACCCCGACGCAACTGGCGCTTGTGAGACCTAAGTGGAAGGCTGAGCAGAATGAACACCGCCGAACGGAAAGACCACAAAACCCCATTTTGGCTGATCGCCGTGCTGATGCCGATCAGCATAAGTCTGGCCCTCCAGCTTATGCCGGCCGCGACTCCGGCTCTTACCGTGTCAAAGGATCAGCCATCTCTGGTGTTTGAATCCTACCTGGTCGATCGCAGCCAGATTGCGACAGAGATGCAACCTGTGCTTTCAGAGGATTTCTACTTCCGAAACATGGGCGATCAGAATGTCGAAATCACGGACATGGTGCCCAGCTGTGGTTGTCTTGCACCTCAGGTCTCTACGCGATCAATCAAGCCCGGAGAAACCGGGAAGCTGACGATTCCAGTGAAGACCGCAAACGAACCGTCTGGACCTCGCGAGTACCTTGTGACCGTGAAGTACAAGGACCCGGATCCTCGTGAAATCGTTGTGACATGGAAAGTCCGGATGCCCGAGAAGCAGGTCGTGATCGAGCCGCGAGTTCTGATGGTCCTGGGGCAAGTCAATACGGGTGATGAACATCAGATTCAGATCGTTGACTACCGGACGGCATCACTGGATTCTCCGATGAAGTTTGAGAGCATTGAATGTTCGTCTTCGCTCTTCTCCGCAGAGCAATCCGGCTCAGTGAAAGCGGAAGGTGCGGTCCGGCAGTCGATTCGATTGAAAGTCACAGATGCCCTTCCGCCGGGGCAGCATCGAGGTGTCGTTTCTGTCCTGACGAATGACTCTGCCTATCCTGTACTTCAGATCCCGGTCTTGCTCGGCAGCAATCGCCGTTCGGATGGTGCTTCAGTGAAAGTCACCCCCGAACTTGCTCGTGTTGTGGTCAACACCGGAGACAGCAGTCGTTCATCGGGCATGACCGTTCATATCGACGTCCCTGGATCCTGGTCATTCAGTCACGCCGAGGTTTATCCTGCCCCGTTAACAGTGAGCGTTTCTGAGGCAAAGCCTGGAACCGGCGATCGCAAGTCACTGAGCGCGGTGATTCAGGTTCCAGGGGCGCCGACGGCAGGTCTTCAGCAGGGCGCTTTGACGCTGCACTGCCTGGCTGGAGAAGAACGTCAGGTCGTGACCGTTCCGCTTTCTGTTGTATGGAATCGAACGACTCCCGAGACAGGGGCAGGCGAGTAACCTTCGCAAGGTCTGAGTCGCTCTTCTTGAACCTGTGAACCTGTGAGCCTGTGAACCTGTGCGCTCTTGATCCTTTGAGCATGGATGCTCCTATGAATCTGATCTCCTTCCTCGCATTTTCCTGGCTCTCAGTGGCATCATGCCTGATTCCGCAGCAACCGGAAGACGTGGCGGCACGGGCGACATACTCTGAGGTGATTGAACAACTCTCGATCAAAGGCGCGTCGAGTTACTCCGAGGCGTCGATCCGTGCGTCGCTCAAGTCCGTTCCTCGACTCCAGCATCGCCTGAATGATCCGGCCGACTTGAAACTCGTGCGTGATGCCTGTCAGTTCTTCCTGACCGAGGGCTATCGTAATGAAGGCTTTCTTGACGTTTCTGTCGAGGCGGTCATCCATGACGAAAAGATCAATGTCTCGGTGACCGAAGGTCCGCTCTACACCAAAGGTCCCATTGTTATTGAAGGGCTTACTTCGGAAGAAGCAAAACAGCTGGAAGGTGCACTCTCCAAAGATTCGGTGGATTTTCACCCCCCGATTCTTGGTGCAGACGACAAGATTTCGAAGAAGTACATCGCCTTCTGGCAAAAGGGGACACTTCCCGGAAAACCCGAAGGTCACAGTGAACACGCACGCTCGCTAGCTCAGGCGTGGCTTGCGGATGAAGGATATGGCTTCGCGACGGTCAAAGCCGCCACGGTCAAGGTTCCGCAGAACTCAACGGTCGAGCTTCGACTCGTCATTGATAAAGGTACTCGAACACCAATCTCCGAACTGAGGTTTGAGGGACTGGAACGCCACACCGCTGAAGAAGTGAAGCAGTTTCTGGCCCTTCCGGCGGCGTTTGATGACAGCGATCGGGTGCGACGGGATATTCGCGATCGGCTTCTGAGCAGCGGTCGCTTTTATACGGTACACGTCTGGCCGGACGCTCCTTTTGCTGCGGATCAGGCTGTGCCACTGAATATTCGCGTGCAGGAGTACACAGACATTCCTCGATTGTCCGAACCTCTTGGCGAGGAGCAGCAAGCTGTCGTGAATCTTGCGAACTGGCTTAGCCGCTGGCATTTGTCGGATGTCGATTTGTCAGCGAACCTCACGATGTCTCCTGAACGCAAGGAGATATCCAAAGCCTTCAGTGTCTCAAGGATGTTCAATCAGACCGTGTGGGGCGATGCAAGTCCGGAGATGAGTGAAATCAGCTTTCAGATTTCGCCGGAAGGTAATGCCGTTCTGACAATTGGATCTTCAAGCCGCGGAGTCCCCAATGACCGGCGAACCGTCTGGGTTGGGCAGGAATCGTCTGGTGTTTACTTTCATGGCAGCAGGCAGTCCTTTGGCCTTCGGAATTCCGACATGGGGCTCGCCATTGCTGCGCTCTTCCGAGTGGGTGAACTGGATGAGCATGGCGAACCAACGACTCTGTTCAACTCCGGGTTTGATATGAGCACCGGACGTCGACCTGCGTTCGGGTTTGAGGTCAGCTTCCCGCCGGCTGTTCTGCTGGGAGCCATTGAGTCCGTGAGCAGGATCAGTGACGAGGTTTTCGAACTGCGTCTGCAGACGGACGGAACGATCGTTCAATTTGTCCCCGATACTGGCCATCTCATCAAGATCTGGCAAATTGACGAGGACTGCGCTATCACGATTATTCCTCAGAAAGACGCGGTCCGTGACATTGTCAGCGCTCTGCCACGAAATGAACTGCGTGATGCACAGAAGGACGAAGTCTTTTTGCCACTGGTTCGCTTTGTGATCCTCCAATACGCCCATGACCTGAAGAAACAGGGGCTTGCCGACGAATCAGAAATCCTGCTGACAATGCTGTCGGGCAGCCATTGGGAGGAGCTTCAGAGAGGGCTGTCTCGTGCAGACGGCGGCAAGACGTTTCCGTCGAGCAGCTCTGGAGCGAATGCAATGGCCATCAATCCCCTCAATCCGCTTGAGGGGCTCAAGCAGAAGGCGATGCAGGAGAAGATGTTCTGGATCAATGGCGAGCAGCCGATCGCGGCGCTTCCGGAAGGTGAGTCTGTCTCTGATCAGCAGATTGTCGACGCAATCGAATCAATTCTGCAGGAGCACCCGACGGGAATCGCCTTCCTGACTTACATGACTGGCTGGATCAGAGGCCTAAGCCCGAGTCAGATGGAGCGGTTCTGTCAGGCTGTGGAACAGGGCGAATTTGTGAATGCAACACGAGGATTGAACAGTCGCCCGCTGTTTCAGGTTGTGCGAACAGAACCTGTCGATGATCCCAGTGTTTTGCGCCGGCGACTGATTGAGTTTGCCTGGACATTCTGGCTGAGCAGGATTCTGAAGTACGATGTCGTCGAGACGAACGGACAAACCCTGCTCCGCTGGACGGCCGCAAACACTTTCGGTGCCGAAGGTGAATTGGCACCATCGACCACGTTCCTCAGCAGTTCGATAGAGCAACTGCTTCCCGAGGCTGATCCTGGAGCACAGCCTGCGCAATTGCCGCAGCTGAAGAATCCATTCCTGCCAATCTCGAACACTTCAGAGTGACGTCGCTCTATGCATCGTCAATGGTGGTCATGTCAGGCCAGGTTCGACACCGTGCTTGTCTAGATTCGATTTCTGGGCATGACGACCGGCAGGCCGTCCATTCCGTCTGCCTGAACGGCTTTGGGCACCGGGATGACTTCCGCCGGTGCAGCACGGCGAGGCCATTGAGGAGGTTCCACAACGCGGCGTGCTGATGGAGGCACTGTTGGAATGACGGGGACTCCTGGAACCGGCGACTGTGTTTCCACAGGGGCGGGTTCCGGAACCGGTTCAGGCGTCGGCTCATTCTGCGGGGCATGGTGTTCGATCAGATGTTCTTCCGTATCCTGGAGCGGATCCGCGAGGCAGCGATCCGGACTTCGATGGCGTTTCTTTGGAGGAATCTGAACGTCGCTGCAAGCGTCACCGCATTCAACTGGAGCATGACATGCTGGTTGTTCTGCACAGACGGAATTGTCTTCGCAAACTACTTCTGGTGAAGAACAGCCGGGGGCCGTACAAGGCTCGGCGCATGGTTGTTTCGGCTTGTGTTTGAAGATCTTTCCGAACAGGCCAACCTTAGGAAACAGCGACGTTTTTCGGGGCGATGTTTCGCACGCAGACTCGCAGACACACTCCGCTTCCGGCGCACACGTCTCAATGGAACTGCAGGCACCGACCGGAAATTCCTGGGTGGCACAATCTTCTGTGCAGGACTTCGAATCTTTTCTTCGGGTCAGATCTCGAAGCCATCCAACACTCTTCACACGAGAAACGCCAATGGCCGGCGGTGCGGGCACGGGTTCGCGAGGTGAATCGCTCGACGGAGCTGAACCGTCCTCCTCGTACATTCTTGGACTGTATTCATGCTGATGCGAGGGAGGTGCGACAACATCGTCGTTCGATGTTCTTGCGGCACGACTGGCGGAACAGCCACTGAGTGCAGACAGTGACAAAAAGCAGACGAGCGAAATCCGTTCGATTCGCATAGGACACCCTTCCAGCGATGGCCGAACAAACTGCGAAGCTCGGCGCAAATCCATAACTCCCTGATTGTTCGATCGGCAGCTTCTGCAGAATGGCAAACTGTTTCCGCCGAGAATCGATTTCGCGTCTCAGAAAGTCTGCACGGATACTCAACCTGTCACCAATTCCGGTCGCACGCTCTTTAAGATCTGAGCAAGTCGTGTCAGTCGTTTGGAATGCGGTTACTCCTATCGGAACGCCCGTCAAAGAAGTCAATGTTCACGCAAAGGCCCTTTGCCGACTTGTCGACGTGAACAGCGTGATGTGAATCACAATCCCGAAATCTCACCATTCACGACGTTGCTGCCCGGTGTAGATTTGCATGGTGTTGTTTTGCGCTGCGATTTGATCAGCATTTGTCGGATGCCCTTATGGCTCGTCCAACCACTAACAAGAAGAAGGCGGCCAAAGCGCCTGAACCAGTGGCGCCGCCGAAGGCTTCCATTCGAGCTCGGCTTTTTCGACCCGTTCCGCTTTGTATTCTCGCGGGAGCGTCATTTCTTTTGGTCATGACGCCGGTGATTCGACGTTCACTGCCTGATCTTTCCGGGCGTCCGGAATACCAGTTAACGCTGGAGCAACTGAGCCTGACTCCTGCCCCGGCGTGGATTCCACAGGACATTGTTGAGCAGGTGTTTGATCGAGCTGAGTTGTCGGCCAGGCAGTCGCTTCAGGACGACCTGCTGACAGAACGAGTGGCCGCAGCATTTCATACTCACCCATGGATTGAGCGAGTCGTCAGTGTTCGAAAATCATGGCCTCCTCGACTTCAGGTCGAGGTCATTTACCGAGAGCCGGTGGCCATGGTTCGCGGAGTTGACGGGTTTTATCCGATCGATCGCAATGGTGTGCTGTTGCCATCTCAGGACTTTTCACCGTCCGATGTGGAGCGTTACCCGGTGATCGAAAGAGTTGCCAGTGTGCCGCTTGGAAAACTGGGCGAAGCGTGGGGGGACCCGGCCGTCAGCGAAGCAGCTCAGATCGCGTCCTTCCTTCTGGAGAAGAAGGAAGGACGAACATGGTGGCAGCGACTGGAGCTTGCCGGAATCCAGGTTCCCCGGCATGTTGCCATGGTGAGCGAAACGGACGATATGGAGTTTCAGCTGCGAACAAAAGGCGGTTCGGAGATACTGTGGGGACGCAGTCCTTCTTCAGACCATCCGGGCGAACTGACCATCGCGCAGAAGCTGCAGCGGCTGGAAGACTTCCAGTCGCATTATGGCGGAATGGATGACGAACACGGCCCGTACCAGATCGACATTCGCCCCTGGCAGGGAATTCAGCGAGGACGCATCGCCCGTGAGCCTCGCAATAATGAGGTCCACTGAGCGATCCGGTGATGGCGCTGATGGCAAAGTTTCCAGGATCCTTCGACATTCCTGAGACAGCAGACTCTGTGCGCGACTGTGCCACGATTTGTTCGCCATCGCGGCACAGCAATCGGGGCGTTCATCACAACGTGTTGAGCAGGACAGCTGAGACCTTATGGCTTTGCCTGGCCGGGCGTTGCTGGTGCTTCAGGAGTGGCACCTGGAGTTGAACCGGCGGCACCGGCAGCCGGTTTTGGTGGTTCAGGTTCACCAGGGAACTCGAATTCCTGCCACGGCTGATACTGCAGCGACTCGAACACCTTGGTCGCTTCCTCATCCAGCATAGCGTAATAGATCCTCAGAATGGCGGTGTACGGTGTTTCCCCACATTCTGAGACTGCGCGACGCAGGATGGATTTTGCTTCCTTAAGATTGCCTTCCTCGATTCGAACGAGTGCCACGACCAGAGCCAGTTCGGCCCGATTGGCTCCCACGCTGCTAATCAGCTCATTGGAAGTCATGCAGGTACGAACCGGCCAAACAGGAAGCTGGCCATTGATTTCGATGTTCGCGTCTCCAACGAGCGGCATCGTCATCAGAGACGAAAGATAAACCTGTGGGGAGTCAGCCTGTTTCTCGAGTGTTTTGAGCTGTGTCAGGAGAGTTTCTCCGGCACCGGCATAGTCACATGTCGCCAGCTGGGAGACCGCGACCGGCAGCTGCCAGTCCATTTCCTGGAACGGTCCTTCGGCACGCAATGCGTCCTGGCTGATCGGAAGAAGGATCTGGTGGGCCTCCTCCACTTCACCGACTTCCAGCATCAACTGCCCCATCATCAGACTTCCTTCCGGAGTCATCTGTACGGCGGCCGCGTGATCACGAAGCGATTGAAGTGCACGCAGCGGTCGGCCTGACATGTTGCAGACCATAGAGGTGAGCATAGCATCCCGCGCTTCTTCAAGCTGAACCTGATTCTCGGCTGTGGCTTCCTTCGAATCAGCCATCTTCGGTTTGTTCGCCAGGGCTTTCTCGATCTGGCTGTCAAGCTCGGTCTCACCTTCTGCGAGCAGGTCTTCAATGTCTCGCTTTGCCGCATATCGTCGAGTTCGTTCTTCAGCGAAGGCTTCTTTCTGTTCCGGAGGAATGCCTTCGGCTTTGTCAGCCAGTTCCAGCCACTTCTCAAGGGCCTGCAAAAGAAGATCTCGGCGACCCATGCGTTCATAAACGGCAATCAGTCCATTCCAAGGCTCCAGCAATTCCGGATTCATCTTGATCGCCTGCCAGAACGCACACGATGCCTGCAGGTTTCGAATCTGGCGAACACGAGGAACCGCCGTACCACCGTTCAGCATTTCTTCCATCATGCCAAGGCGAAGATACGCAACGCCCAGGTTGGACATGGCAGATGAGTCTTTTGGAAACGCCTGAAGTGATGTATTGAGATTACGGATCGCCAGAGTCAGAAGTGCCAGTGAATTGAGTGCTTGGTCCCTCGATTGTGGCTGAGGATTTGCAAGGAACAAATAGTGCTGGGCAAGTCGATGCTCGCGACTGAGTGGCAAGCGACGACGGTAGACATATTTTTCGCTGAATGAGGGAGGAACCGCAAACTGACGAATACCAGGGGCCGTTTCACTCGAATCTTTGAACGCCATACGCACAAACTCTGGTGTTTTGCTTGCAATTTGTTCACGACTGGCATTTGGCGGGATTTTCTCCAGAACCGCGGTTGAAGGGCCAATCTTGATCGGAATAAACAGCCCTGTTGCTGCCAAGTTTCTCATAGACGCATAGTCTGGACGTCCGGGTGGTGCTAGTCGAATCATTACGTGTGATACCTCGAATGTCTCAAGAGTGGAGCTCGCCTCTGCCTGATCCTGTTTCATCTCCTCTTCGAATCGCTTTTTTACTTGCGGATCAGATGTATCCTCGGGCGGGCGCATCGGCTTGAGCAATGTCTGAAGTACGTTCGCGTGCTGGCCAAGAATTGACCTACGGTCGCTTGGCCGACCAAAAGGCAACAGTCGACTGTCAACGAAGCTCTTACGACCATTCCAGATCAGAAGGTCGCCATGTTCAAGCCGTGTGTGGAGCACATGTGCTGAAGCGTCCAATTCCCTGATGTCTTCCGAAACGGTGTCAATGGTCGTTTGTGTGTCTTGGTCAAAGCCGACGCCCAGTGGTGCCGCTCCCGGCAATCGGGAGGTGACAACACAGAAGCCGAGAAAGGTCATCAAAAGAACCGTGACTGCCCGACCGCCACGTGAGAACAGCAGCTCCCTGGAATCGACCGAGTATTTCATTGAGAAGCTGCGTCGGTACCAGTCCTGAGCGACGATTCCGCCGGTGACTGCTGCAACGATCGACACGACAGGAAGTTCATGCGCCGTCAGAAGCAGAAGAAACGCAGAGCCGCACAGAGCAAAGAGCAGCGCCGCTTCTCGAATTAACCGGCCCGACATGACTCCCAGTCCCAGAACAACGAAGCCCATGAGGATGACTGCGAGGCCAGCCACATGAGTGTGATCAAACAGGACGGCAGCACCCACGTTCAGAATGGAGTAGTAATCAACACGATTATCATGGGACACTGAAGCAACACCGGACGTCAGTGACTTCTGCGACTGCATCGCCGGATATTCGGTTGAGTATGTCGTGACCGGCGTCAACAGGGACGCCATCGGAAATGGATTGACGAGCAGTGCGACGACGCAAAGCCCGGCAATGATGCCGATGGACGAAGTTGATTTTTCGCTGTTGCTGGAACCCGACAGACGAGCCACGGCACTTCCAGCCGCGTAAAGACACACGACGTAAACTCCGACCCACGCCTTGGAATCGAGGTTACACCAGACCGCAAATAACAATGGCAGCTTCCATTGCAGGTTCGACGATGTGCCCAGTCGATGCTGGATCAGCATGTGCATCACCAGCGTCATTCCAAGCACGGAGATGATTTCGCTGGTCGGCATGAAGTCCTGAGAACACGCTACGACGGCGAGCCCCGTCAGGATGGAGTTCCACCAGGTTGGAACCCCGGGAATGCTGATTCTGGTAAGCAGCCACGCTGCAAAACCGCCGAGAAGAACCTTCAGAACGGTCAGACCGGCAGTTCCGCCAATCGACCAGGCCAGACTTACCACATGGTCAAAGAGCCAGCTGACATTCGCGTACGGTTTTCCATCAGCCGTGAGCGAAAACTGGTCGGTTCGCGGTGGCAGAAACCCGTGAGACCGCATGTATTCCCCGGATCGAATCAGCACCAGCGGTTTCGTGTCACTGATCTGCGTGAACGCCATCAGGATTGCCAGGAAGATCGTCGCCCAGCGCAGCATGAAGTCGCCACGGATCGCTTCTTCTTCCACAAGTTCGGGAGTAAGAGGTTCGTCTTCCGGCAATTCGTCAACCGGGCCCCTGCGTTCCGGATCGTCAAAATCGTCCGAAAACACGGCTTTCGGTCTTGCACCGGTTTTGGGATCTTCGGACTGAGGACGATTCAGATCTTCGCGATTTTCTTCGGCGGACACTCGAGTGCTTTCCCGACTAGTGGTGGACCAGAGACGTTGTGAGAAAGAGGTCGGCACACATCGAGGCGGCATTTACCCCGCTGTGCCCGTAACGCAGCTGCTCGCAGCGAATTCGTACGCTGACGGAACTTCAAGCGTTGGCCAAACTTACAGTTGGTCGAGGCTGGCTGGCAAGCGAAAACGACGGTTCGGTCCGGAAACGCTTTCCCGCTCTGAAAACAGGCTCAGTCCGATCGGTTCGTAGCGATTGGGCCAAATGAGCGTTTCAGTTGCCTGAGCCCCGCATCCGACCGGTGAAGTCGTTGCGTAAGTTGCTTGCCTGGCAACGATTTGCGGGGAATTCTTACCTGATGAGCCTGCTGGTTCGCGGTCAACTGACGCCACGGACACTTTTCCGTCTGACGGCGACGCGTTGAACGTTCTTGAATACCGTCCCACGATAGCCCGAGTTTCCCATGGCAACGATCCCGGCCACACTGCTTCAACTGCTCCGAGAATTCTCGCAGACCCATCTTTTGGCATTTTGGGAAACCCTTTCGGATGTCCAGCAGGCTCAGTTGGTGAAGCAGATCGAGAACATCGACTTCGCTCGCCTGCTCCAGTGCTGGAAATCGTCGGTTCATCCGGCCCATCAGGAATCGGCTGACCGTGCTGAAAAGGCTCGCTCCCCGCGTAATGTGATTCGTCAGCCGGCCACTGCCGCCGAACGAAAACTCTGGGCTGACGCAGCTGTCGCAGGAGTTCGAGAACTGGAAGCCGGCCGTGTCGCAGTAATCACTGTGGCCGGGGGCCAGGGGACTCGCCTGGGGTTTGATCATCCCAAAGGAATGTTCCCCATCGGCCCGGTCACAGATCGGTCTTTGTTTCAGATTTTTGCCGAGCAGATTCTGGCTCGCCAGCGTCGGCACAATGCGGCCATCCCCTGGCTGATTATGACCAGCGAAGCGACTCACGATGAAACTGTCCGGTTCTTTGAATCGAAATCTTTCTTCGGACTCGACACCACGACTGTTCACTTCTTTCAGCAAGGCAGCCTGCCTGCCCTGGATGCTGCGACAGGTCAGATTCTGATGAACGCCCCGGATCAGCTGGCATTGTCTCCTGACGGACACGGCGGTCTCGTACAGGCGCTGAGCCATTCCGGGCTGCTGGCGAAAATGAAGCAGCGGGGAGTACAGCATGTCTTCTATCATCAGGTTGACAACCCAACTGTCATCATCGCGGATCCTGCTCTGATCGGATTTCACCTGCAGCATGGATCAGACCTGACGACCAATGTGGTCTGCAAGACCAGTCCCACAGAACGCATGGGAGTCCTTGTCGACCTGGACGGGCATACGGAAATCATCGAGTACAGCGAACTGACTCCTGAGCAGGCCGCCCGCAAAGACGTCGCGGGGCAGTGGATCTTCTGGGCCGGTAACACTGCGATTCATGTCTTTCGACAGGCGTTTCTGGAACATCTGGCGTCGGATGGAGGCCAGCTTCCTCTACATGTGGCCCGCAAGAGCGTTGCGTGCATCGACGACAAAGGTCAACTCCAGCAGCCGGTTGATGGGGCAAAGCCGAATGGCATCAAGCTCGAACGATTTATCTTTGATGCCTTGCCGCTGGCGGCGCAGACGCTGATCGTGGAGGGAGATCGTGCACGAGAATTCAATCCGGTAAAGAACAAGTCCGGAAATGATTCGGCTGACACCGCGCGAGAGGCGCTGATTCGAATTGCCAATGAGTGGCTCCGCACGGCTGGACATGAACCTGCAGCGGGGGTGTCGGTGGAAATCAGTCCGCTGAATGCGTTAGATGCGGACGAGCTGGCTCAGAAGCTTCAGAATGGCGTTTTGCGATTCCGTGAAAACAAAATCACCGCCGACTAAGCCCGGTGGAAGTCGGCGGTGATGGCTGAAGATTCAGGTTGTGTGTTCGGTGACAATCACATTGTCGGGCCGGCACATCGGATCAGGTGGTCCTTGTCGATGTAGACCACTTCTTCCGTCTGGTCGACGTGAGTGAATGGAATCGGCCAGTAAGATCGAATGACTTTGTCGTAGTACACCGTGCACTTGTAGTGACAGTGGTGTAGTCGGCAAGGGCCAACCAGCGGATACACTTTGCATTCATCAAGTCGGTCTACCAGAGGCTCAACAACGATTTTGACGTTGTTCATCTGAGTCTCCTGGAAGAAGGCGACGCCGCCAGCAGGACTGTCTGGCAGTGCTCGGATGATCTGATCATCGCTCGGCGGGTCGACGCAGAAGACGTCGCCTTCCACCGGATCAAGAACTGGTACGCGATTGTACCGTTCGTCTTCCCAGAGTTTGTCTTCCATCAGCTGGCTGTGGTAAGCCGGAACCGGAACAGGGGGAAGAGTTTTCCAGAATGTCATGTACTCCCACATGACTCCGATGAAGCCTCCGGTCAGCGTACAACCGCTGCTGGAAAACGTCATCAGGCAGATCGCCGTCAGCACGACCCCGCGTCGTAGTGTTCTGCCAAACGTCTGCATCGTATTCTTCCCTGAAGGAACCGAGGGGATTTCCATGAGTCACATCCTCGCCGCATGGCCCGTAACCTGCGACTGCCTCAACTGTCTGATCATTGAAGTCCGCTGAGAACTCAGCGTCCTTTCTGATATCGATCCGACCGTTCCGTTGACTTGTGAAAATGTTTCGATTTTGCGGACGGAGACGGAAGAATCGATTGCCCGGGTTGTGACAGCATCGCCATCCTCCGATCATCGG
>CAZIGZ010000157.1:0-13698 GCA_964538835.1 uncultured Chitinophaga sp.
GGAATCTCATTCAGGCCGCGACTCGAGTCTGTGTAGGAATACTCCAGCATTGTGTCGTGCTTGTGAGCCAGTCCGTTCAGGCCCAGAATGTCGCTGCGAACAAACGGGAACAGCTTTGTTGCCGTCATGCGAGCTCGCAATCCCGCGTTCATCAGATATCGATCAACCGATGAGGATGTAAATCCTTCTTCCCACCATGCCGCTTCGCCCATCGCAAACGGCTCAAACGTGACTGGTCCGACGTTGAACGGGGCGGCAAGTTCATGACGAGTCATCGCCACAAGGCCCGAAGCATTTGTGATGTAAGGAAGACCGGCCGGTGTGTAAGGATCGTTCGGGTCAGCCGGAGTTTCCATCTGCTGCATATCCGCATACCCGACGCTCGAATGCATGCTCCAGTAAGCGAGCCCGTCAAAGAGCGGTTGCGAAAACGCATAGACATCCGCCCGGGGAAGCCACTGAGTGTTCGCTTCAAACCCCAGCAAATCTCCTCGCCCCCACAACGATCCTGAATAGGCTCCAAGATCCTGCCGCAGCCCCAGCACGGTTTCCACATCTTTGTCTGTGTCGAATCGGTTCTCGTTGAACTGTTCGAGATAGTTACGATCCGAGAGGTAGCCGATTTCTCCGAACACAAGAGCATCGCAGGGAAGTTCCTGACGATGACGCCAGGTGGCCTCACCGCGGTTGTCGCCTGGAACATTCAAACGGCGTCGGTCGAGACCCAGATTGTCTGTCCCTGAATCATACTGGTAATAGAGATTGCCGTTGCCCTGGTATTCGCCGAGGCCGTTGCTGCCTTTGTAGTCACCTTTGATGCCAGCTCCGGGGCCTCGTTCCGACCGGTAATCACCCAGCAGATCGAAGTTGTGCCCCGGTGTCTTGGGAATGCCAAGAACTTTGTTCAGATTCCAGACCGTGTTGAACTGCAATCCAAAGATACTGTCTGAACTGATAGTCGCACTTCGAATCGGAATGCCGGGATCCTCAGCTGGTCCGGAGATCTTCGGCAGATAGGCAATTGGAACATCCCCGGCAATGAACTGATTGTTCAGGCTGGTGATCCATGTGGACGACTTCACGCCCTGATTCCCGGTCACCGGATCTGTTGCTGTGAACATCGCAGGACCTGGTTCGACAAAGATATCGGATGCCTGAATTCGGTAGCCTGGTTTTCCATACGGACTGGTGGTCACCCAGCCGCTTTGTACATGAAAGCGATTCAGGCCAATCTGTCGAATCCGATCGCCGCGGGCACGCACCTCGCCACCGGTTTGCAGGATGGGGACTCGAAGCTCACCATTCAGCAGCAGCGCTTTACTTGCTGCGGCATCAAAGAACGCATGAGTTGCACGGACCGTATTCTGCCCCTGACGAATAACGATGTTGCCTTCGAGATACACCTGGAAGCGAGCGTTGGCGGGCTGAATCACCGTGCTGCCGGCTTCCAGAGAATCTCCTTCCCCTGGCATTGTCCAGATCACCACACGGTCCGCTGAAAGATCGACCAGTCCCGGGCTGACTCCCAGTCCCAGCACATCTTCTTCCACACCATCGACCAGAACGTTGACGCCGCCGGTGATCACGGTGACTCGCTCTTCCGGAACCGTGTCGCGTGAAGTGAACGACTCGACGCGTACTGGATCATTCGAACGAGGACGAATCCGAACGCGCCTCGCAGCCGCTGCGGCATTGTCGACCGCCTGCGGAATCGGGGGGAACATCAGATCCGGTCCGGCCTGAAGTGCAGTCATCGTCGTGTCGTCGGCTTCTGCCGGATAAAGCCGAGCCACTGCTTTTCGAAGCAGCGGATGATCGTTCGTTGCAGCCGCCGTTGAATGTACGACCTCAAATGCCGGAGCCTTTGTGGTTTCAAGCCGAAATGCCATCGCTCCTGAAGGACGCTGAGCACCACCGGTCTTCACCGTCACGTCTTCTGCATAAATGGCAACATCGAAACCAAAACTGCTCGGAGACACAAAAGCGGCGATGCGCCCGGCAGAAAATCGAAGGTCGCCCTGAGTAATCTCGGCCTTGCCCGTGATCAGATGCACCTGCGTTGTGTCTGAGGTCAGAGTTTCCTCATACGAACCCGTGATGACGACATTCGCCTGAATGTCCTCGGTGATCGACTCGACCGGCGACACAGTCACGATGTCCTGTCCGCGCGCAACGCAAGCGATGAACGACACCAATAGCGTCGCCAGCAGCATTCGCAGCGGATGCAGGACCGGCCGATGAATCATTCAATCGCCGTAGGAGATGTGGGCAGGGGTAAAGGGGAGAGCGGAAGAAATGACAGGATGGGATCTGAGAAAGGAAAGTACGACAGGTTGGAAGATGGATACCGGGAGAGACTTCCGGCATTGTCGCGGACTATATGGCTGACCGAACAAACAGGTCAATATCGGCCGTATCTGCCGGGTTTTTCGTAAACTCAAGTGCAGGGACAACTTGCGCTGCAGATGCTGGTTCGGTTTTTGAAATCCGACGGTCCCGACCGACGCCGCTCGGCCAATCCGCCATCAGAT
Organism: uncultured Chitinophaga sp.; assembly: GCA_964538835.1. Classification (GTDB taxonomy): domain Bacteria; phylum Planctomycetota; class Planctomycetia; order Planctomycetales; family Planctomycetaceae; genus SXXK01. Next base: position 2,532 of record CAZIGZ010000157.1, read on the forward strand.
GGTCACCAGAGGATTTCGCGGAGAGTGGTGCTCTTCGACGCTTTCGCACTCACCCGGCTGACCGGCAGGAATGTCAACAGGACATTCGAGAGTGGCCAGGCGGTTTCTTCGAGTGACCACAGGCCTGATCAGCGTTGCTTTGAAATTCAACGTTTTTGCCTTGTCGTCAAGCGGGCCTTCTATGCTCACTGTTCAAACGGCAAATGGCCGCATTTTTCAATGAGCGGTTCTTCTTAAAATCTTCAGAATCTCAAACGCTTGGATGCTAAACGGATATTGATAACCAATATGCCTGGGATAGACACAAAGCTCCTGTCAATTCGCCTGATGGCTGTTCAATAGACGATTCGTCTTCCTCTCACTGTAAAAATGGACCGGGAAAGATGTGCGCCATTTCTGTTGCGCGCCGGCAATTGCTCTTGCTGGCGGGATTGCTCGTATTCGTGTCGGGTTGCGGAAGTGATGATACTCCGCCACTGGGTGAAGTCAGTGGAACAATCACGCTCGACGGGGAACCTCTGGAAGGTGTCATCGTTGTGTTCAAGCCGGAATCTGGCCGGGCAGCGACCGGAACCACAGACGCCAGCGGTCAGTACACTCTGGAGTTTTCCTATCAGGTGCCTGGCTGCAAAGTGGGCCCGAACAAAGTTCATCCGGAATGGCCCCTTGGTGCCACAAATGCCAAAGTGCTGCCTCCAAAGTACACGACGTCGTCGGAGTTAACCGCCGACGTCAAGGAAGGCGCAAATGTTGTGGACTTCAAGCTTGAATCCGATGCCAACACGAAAGGCAAGAAGCAGGTCATTCCTGACTGATTCGAACCCGGATTGAAAATGGCTGCCACCTGCATCAGCCCATCCTGACCGTGTTTTGTGTATGACATCCTGAGAAGTATTGCCTGAGTCTCTGTGCAGAACGCGTTTCTATATTTCCTTTCTGTCCTGTTCAGGAGTTTTGTATGAAGGTGCATTCCAGTCGAGCTCGCGGATTCACGTTGATTGAACTGCTGGTGGTGATCGCGATCATCGCCATTCTTGTCGCGCTGTTGCTGCCGGCTGTGCAGCAGGCTCGTGAAGCCGCACGCCGAACACAATGCAAGAACAACCTTAAGCAGCTGGGGCTTGCGATTCACAATTATCACGATGTGTTCAACACGTTCCCCTGCGGTTTCATCATGAGAAACCCTCCGACGGTGAATGCCAACTCCATTGAGCGAGGGATGTACAGCTGGGGAGCCTTTATTCTTCCGCAGCTGGAACAGCAGAACCTGTTTTCGATTCTGAATGTCGGAAATGTCCGACTGGAGCAGAATCTTCAGACCGCAGCTGGCCTGGCGGCTTTGCAGACTCCGCTGCCAATGTTCCGATGTCCGTCGGACACTGGTCCTGCGCTGAATAACTTTGATGATTCCAAGTCAGACAACGCCGCCCTGAACGCAAATCAGTACGTCGGATTTGTCACGCCCGATGGAACCACGCGAGTCCCCATCGCGACTTCCAACTACATGATGGTGGCCAATCCGTCAGACAGTACGACCCCGATGGTGTATGCCGCTCAGTACGGCCCGCCTCTGGGTGTCGGCTTCATCAATTCGAAGATTAATTTTCGCGATATCACCGACGGCACCAGCAACACGCTGATGATCGGTGAACGAGCATGGAAGTTCAACGACCTGACGATCGGTGCGGGTACGGCTCTGGACTTCAGCGCGGAAGTGAACGCTTCCGGAAGCAACGTTCGCACAGCAGCTCTGGCATGTCTTTCCATCGGATACGACGGGATCAACTACAGTGCGACGAACCGAGTCCACCAGCGTCGAAGCTTCAGCAGCAATCACACCGGCGGCGCTCAGTTTGTTCTGTGTGATGGCTCAGTCCGATTCATCAGCCAGAATATCGACTATGCCAAAGGCAGCGTCAGTGTTGCTCCATATCCGAACAGTTTCATGGGTACCACCTTCGCCCGCCTCCTGTCTCGCAACGACGGATTCACGGTTGGTGAGTTCTAGTCGCACCTGAGTCATGGGAACGGTTGTACGAACACGATTGCCCGAGTGGGATCACCCACTCGGGCTTTCTTTTGTCGTATGTCTAGTTCTGTCGCACAAAACTCTCATAGAGTCCAGCATAGACTCGACCAAGTTTCAGAAGGTATTCGTGGGGGCCGCGTTCGATGATACGACCGTGGTCCAGAACCAGCACTTCGGTCGCATTTCGGATCGTTGAAAGACGATGAGCGACGACGAACGCAGTTCGTCCTTGCAGAAGTCGCTCCAGCGCGGTCTGCAGTCGGGATTCGGTGGCACTGTCAATGCTGCTCGTGGCTTCGTCCAGAATCAGAATCGCCGGATTCGCCAGCATTGCGCGAGCGAAGCAGATCAGCTGACGCTGGCCGGCACTGATGGTTGCACCGCCTTCGCCGACTCTGGTTTGAAGCCCCTCCGGCAAATTCGTCAACAGATCCTCACAGTCGAGTTTGCGGAGCACTTCGAGGATCTCTGATTCTGTTGCATCGGGCTTCGAGAACCGAATGTTTTCGGACACAGTGCCGCTGAACAAAAAGTTCTGCTGCTGCACGATGCCGAGGTGTCGGTGAAGACTGTGCCCGTTCAGCTCACGTATATCGACTCCGTCCAGCTTCACTGTTCCGGACGTGGCCAGATAGAACCTGGCGACCAGATTGATGATCGACGATTTTCCACTTCCCGTGTGTCCAACCAGCGCGATGACGCTTCCTGGCTTCGCCTCAAAGCTGATGTCCTGCAGAACCGGTCTGCCGGCTTCGTATTCGAGTGAGACTCCGTCAAACTCGACTCGTCCTTCAACGTGGTTCAGTTCAACAGCATTCGGGAGGTCAGTCCATTCCGGCCGAGTATCCAAAAGCCTGTAGAGTCGTTCTGCTCCGGCCATCGCTGTCATGGCCTGATTGTATTGGTTGCCAAGGATCGAGATTGGCGAAAAGAACAGATTGGCCATGAAGAAGAAGCCGACCAGGTCTCCAATTTCTGTGCCATGTCCCGGCGTCAAGACTCGGTAACCACCGACGAACAGCAGGATTGCAAGGAAAATCTGACTGTTCATTTCAAGCAATGGCAGGAACGTTCCCTGTGTCTTCAGGACGCGCGTGTTGAAGCGTGAATGATCCGTCGCCAGTTCCTGAAAAACCCGTGCATTTTCGTGCTGACGAACGAACCCCTGAGTGACACGAATGCCCACAACGGACTCGACCAGAGTCGCAGTCACCCGGCTGAAGGATTCTCGCATGTTTCGCAACGCATCACTGAGTCGCTGATGAAAATGGCGATTGATCAGCCAGATCACGGGGGCGAGTCCAAGAACGATCAGAAACAGTGACCAGTCGTACCAGATCATTGCTGCTGCTGCGATTCCCATCTGGATGAACTGAACCAATGTGACATAGAAGACCTCCTGGACACCGATCCGAATGTCTTCCATGTCCGAAGTCATACGGCTGATGACTCGACCAATGCGATTCGTATGAAACCATCGCATCGGCATGCGCTGCATGTGGGCAAACAGCTGATTTCGCAGATCGCTGACGACTGCTTCGCCCAGTTCAAGAGCAAGTCGCTGTCGGTAATGCATCACGAGCTGAGTACTGACCGCCAGTGCAGCGAACGCCACGGCACCGTACCAGACACCATTTGGATCGTTCATCGCCACCGGGCCGCGAATCACTGCGGTCAGAATCCATGTCAGAGCCGGAAGCTGGATCGCTCTGATCAGAACAGCCACCAGTAGCCAGAACCGTTTTGATTTCCATTTCTCGGTCGCCCGGAGAAGTCGAGCAATCAGGCGAAAGTCGAGCGGACGCTGACGAGGTTCATCGTCGCGTTCGACATGGCGAGTCAGCGAACGACTGAGAACGGCCACCTGAGACATAGTACAAATCCGACTTTTCTTGACTCAAACTGCTGTGGGAATTTTCCGGGCCAGCATCAGGACGCAACAGCCAGCCGTCGTCGCCTTGGTGCGTGCTCGTCCGAAATCCCCTGAAGCTTCGCCAGTGAACGATAGTATTCACACGTCTTCAGCAACTCATCGTGAGTACCGACGGCTTCGATGCGACCGGCGTTCAATACGACAATTCGATCCGTCTGCCGAAGTGTGCTTAAACGATTGGAGACAACCACCGACGTCCGCCCACGCATCGTGGATTCCAGGGCCAGGCGGATCTCATGTTCAGTTTCCGGGTCGACCGCCGCGGTGGCATCATCAAGCAGCAGCAGCGATGGGTTTGTCAGAAGTGCGCGAGCCAGTGCAAGCCGCTGGCGCTGGCCCCCGGAGAGGTTGCTGCCATGCTCGCCGACAATCGTTTCGTACTGCAGAGGGAGTTCGGAAATGAACGCGTGAGCCGCCGCCTTTGCAGCTGCCGCCCGAATCTCCTCGTCACTGGCGTCAGGATTTCCGAATGCAATGTTGGCGGCAATTGTGTTGCTGAACAGGAAACTCTCCTGAAACACGATCCCCGACGCCCGCCGAACATCGTTCAGGTCCAGACTTCGCACATCATGTCCGTCAAGGCGAAGAGTTCCGGAACTGACATCATAGAAGCGTTTCAGCAGACCGATCAGTGTTGACTTGCCCGCGCCCGTCGGACCAGTGACTCCGATGCACTCACCAGAGTCAATTCGCAGGCTGATATCCTTAAGAACCAGCTGATCCGGGCGATAGCCAAACGAAACTCGATCAAATTGGATACTCTTCCGGATACCGGGCAGAGCAACAGCGTTTTTCGGCGACTGAATGGACACCGGCTGATCAAGCACCTCGAAGACTCGCTCGGCACTCGCAAGACTGGACTGGATACTGTTGGCGATATTGGTGATATGAGCCACCTGGTTCGCAAACTCATGCAGCAGATTCGCGAAGACAAACAGACCCGCACCCAGAGCCAGTTCTCCTCTGACCACCAGCGAACCGCCATAGCCTATCAGGATGAGCATGTTGATCTGAGTCAGCATTCCCATTGCAGGCTGAAACGTCGACAGTCGAAAGAATATCGAGTTTTTGAGATCTCGAATATTGTGGTTGGCAGTCTCAAATTTCTCTGCCTGTTCTGCTTCTCTTGCAAAGGCCTTAACGACCTGAATCCCCTGCAGGTTTTCCACAAGCGTGCGGATCATGACATCACCCAGCTCGCTGGCACGGCGATATGCCGGCTGAACGATGGCAGAGAACATCACGGCGCTAGCCCACAGAAATGGTGTCGTGGCCAGGCATGCCAGTGTCAGCATCGGGTGCATTTGCATCATGTAGATGAGATAGACTGTCAGCGTCAGAACCACCGTGATCAGTCGAATGATCACGCCATCGATAAAGTTCCTGACGTTGTTTGCATCACCCGCGGCTCGGTTGATGATGGAGCTGCTTTCACCCGCATCGTAGAAACAGAAGCTCAGCACCTGCAGCTTTGCATAAATCTCTGTCCTGATGCGAATCAGGATATGCTGTGACAAGGCACCGGAAGCCACAGCTGCAAGGTACTTTAGCCCAGCCGTCAAGGCAGCCACAACAAAGATCGAGCCGGAAAGCAAAGCCACCACATTCATTGGTGACCATGACGCAGGAGACTTCAGTCCGAAAGGCCATTGAGGAGCATCGGCGTTCTTCAGAACACAGAACTGCAGGTAATCGATCCCCAAACCGGTCAGACCTAAAGTCGACAGGCTCAAGGCCACGAGCATGACCTGCATCAGGACAACGGCGAGGCACGGGCGACGATATTCGAGGGCCAGCAGAAGCAGTCGGCGCAGGAGTTTTCCTGAGGACAGTTTTTCCTTTGGGGCATTTTGATTCGTAGAACCCGACACCGCATCAGCCTTCTTCGTCAGTTACGTTGTGCCCTGCAGTTCTACTCAGAATGGCAGAACGCGCACAGACGATTTTGGGGCGGGATCGAATTCAGATGTGAACGCCTCGACCGTGCGTTCGGGAACCCGCAGGATCTGCAACTCGGACGCTCCCGCCGTCGGGAACGTCAGGCGGTTGGATCCAGACCACCGAACTGCCGTACAGCTTCGTAAGCAATTGTATTGACAGTGCTGGCCAGGTTGAGACTGCGCACCAGGTCATGCATGGGCAGTTTCAGATTACGCGATGGTGCTTCCTGAAGAATACTGGGAGGCAAGCCACGCGATTCACTTCCGAACAGCAGAATGTCCTCACGCTGAAACTGAGCGTCCCAGGCCAGGCGTGTTGCCGTTTTTGTCATACACCAGACCTGCGAATTGGGCAGTCGTTTGGTGACATCATTCCAGTGATCGACAACTTCCCAGTCCAGGTGCTGCCAGTAGTCCATGCCGGCTCGACGCAGGGACTTGTCGTCAACGCGAAACCCCAGAGGTCGTATCAGCCAAAGCCTTGCACCGATGGCGACGCAGGTGCGTCCGATGTTTCCGGTGTTCTGAGGAATCTCAGGTTGATAGAGAACGATATGAAGCAACGGTGGCTTTGAGATTTCTGCGGACATGATTACTGCAGGCGAAAATTCGGATCGCTCTGACCTTTCAAACGTTCAATTCCCGCCATACGAAGCATCAGCACGCGTTCCGGACCGCCGGAGCTGCCATCGGGATGAAAGAACAGGTCTCCAAGGTTCCATGCATCTTCTTCCGGAGCTTCAAACCTTCCGATCACCGCGACCTCTCCAGACAACAGCTTGACTGTGAATTGCTGATCGTAGATTCGCACGACATTCTGACGCACAGGAAGCGTTTCTGTTCCCTGATCGACCGTCAGTCTGGGAGTCGCGCTTCCGGAATAGATCATGGGAAGTACATTCAGAATCGCCCAGTCATCAGACATCTCTTTGACTGAGACTTCAAAGACGCACTTCAGTGAATCACGGTCTCTCAGCGTTGCAAGCTGCGGGATTTTTTCCAGGGGCAGTTTGGTTTCATCCAGACCGCTTTGGAGTTCGAGGTAGCTTTTTCCGTTTGGCATCAAAGTGAATGACGGACCAAGAGGAGTATTGCCGGAAAAATGAATCTGCTGTGCCGGAGCTCCGGCCTCGCCGTCGGACCGTGATACCGTCATTGCGTCTCGGGCGAGACTTTGAACGGCCCATGGCGTAGTACTTCCGGCGACTCCAAGACGGAACCCGTCGTTGTTAAGCCGCTGGCGAATGCTCGGTGCCATCAGACCACTTTCATCAAGCTCTTCCCAGACAAGTCTGCGAACGAGCACGTCATTGGCCGGTCGAGTGGCGATGCTGGCCTCCAGTCTCACCATTTTCAGCGTGATGCTGAGGTCGCCATTCGCGGAGCTGCCGTCAACCGGCTTTTGATCGCTCAGTTCCGGAGCTTCGGCAGATTCAGTCTCACCGCGAGAGAACAGTCCTGTTGCCGGCGCAGTCAGAAACTGGCAGCCCGCGAAAGCGAGCGGCAGCAAAAGGACAGCAGTCCGGGGAAAGAACGCCATGAATTTCCGTTGTCTGAGAGAACTGGTGAGCTTAATTCTGGATCAATGCATGGAGAAAGCACTGACGGAGAGTTCAGTGTCCGGGGACACTACGGCACTATCGCCGGTGGCGTCAACGGCAGCCTGAACGCAAGTCTCCGTCGGAACTTTCACGTCGGCCGAGTTCGCTTCTGAAGCCCGGATTTTGGCGTCTGAGCGGCAGAAATTGCCGAAGGTCCTGCCCTGACGAAGTACGCGTTCCGATGAATGCCACGGATCGTCAATGTTTTGCGGAAAAAAGCCGCGTGTTCGAATTGCGATACTCGGCAGTTCAAATCATCGCTAAAACACGGTCTTGATTTTTGTTGGGTGGAGTTGAAATGAGCGTCACACTGCGAATTGGCGAAGGCCACGATACTCACAGAACCATCGTTGGGCGACCGTTGATTCTGGGCGGAGTTTGTATCGCCGACGCGGAATTCGGACTGGACGGACACAGCGACGCCGATGTTCTGCTCCACGCCGTCATCGATGCGCTATTGGGCGCGGCGGCGCGTGGGGATATCGGCGAGTGGTTTCCAAACACCGATGAGCGCTGGAGAAATGCGGACAGTGCCAGGCTGATTCAGCATGTCTGGACGACACTGAAGTCCGATGGGTGGATGCTGATCAACCTGGATTGCACGATCCACGCCGAACGCCCGAGAATGCTGCCGTGGAAGCCACAGATCCGCCTGAAACTGGCCGAGCTCCTGGGCGTTCCTGCAGATCGGATCAATGTGAAGGCAAAATCAGGGGAACACGTCGGCCCGGTCGGACGGGGTGAAGCCATCTGTGCCAATGCTTCGGTGCTTTTGGACCGTTCGCATTCGAGGGAGTAAGGCGGTCATTTGTTCGGTACGGCAGTGCGTGAAAGCCTGCTCCCGGATCAGCCAGGAGAGGGAAACGGCGATGGAATTTCGCGTTCGACCTGAAAACACAATCGCTCTTCATGCCAGGTATCTTGGGATTGACCCAGGGCTCGCACGCACGGGCTATGCACTGGTGGAGCGCACGGCCAAAGGCCCGGTTCTTCGAGAGGGAGGCGTCGTGCAGTCAACGAAGCAGACGCCACTGCATAAGCGAGTTCTGGAGATTGCCAATGGGATCAGGGAGGTCATTGAAGAGTTGAAGCCTGAGGCCGTCGCCATCGAACAGGTTTTTGCCAACACTCGAAATGTCAAATCATCACTACTGCTGGCACACGCGCGAGGCGCGATCCTGGTCACGATTGCTCAGTTCGAAATTCCTGTCGTGACATTCAGCCCCGCTCAGGTAAAGCGGTTGCTGACGGGCAGTGGCCGAGCACCAAAGGAACAAATGCAACATGCGATTCGGGCAGAACTGAAACTGAATGCCTTGCCAGAGCCACACGACGTGGCAGACGCATCGGCTATTGCACTTTGTCTTTATCATTCCGTTCGTTTCGCAGCCTGACAAAGGTTCGGATTCAAGCGAATTCACCTCGAAGGAACAAACATGATCAGTCGCATCACCGGTCTATTGGTAAGCCTCAACGATGTTTGCGCTACGATTCGAGTCGGCGGCTTCGACTATGAAGTGCTGCTGCCCGATATCGTCCGACGGCAGTTGCAGACAAAGCTGAATACCGAGGTCAGCCTTCGCACGATTCAGTATCTGGACGGAAATCCGCAACAAGGTCGCCTGACACCGCGGATGATCGGCTTCATGAACGAAGCAGAACTTGAGTTCTTTGATCAGGTCTGTTCCGTTGACGGTGTGGGAGTCAAGAAAGCGCTCAGGGCGATGATCCGGCCGGTGAGAGAGATTGCGGTTGCGATCGAAGAACAGGACGTGAAGAACCTGAGCACACTTCCTGGCATCGGACCGGCCATGGCGGAACGCATCGTCGCAAAACTTCGACGAAAAATGACGAAGTTCGCACTGATGATTGCGACGCGAATTCCCGAAGCTGCGGATGTGCGTTCAGATCTGATGTCCGAAGCATATGAGGCCCTGATCAGCGTCGGTCACTCGCCGCAGGATGCGCGAGATCGCATCGAGACTGTCATGAAGCTGGGCAAGAAGTTCAAATCCGTTGAAGACATTCTGACCGAGATCTATCAGCGACAGCGAAGTTGAATCGAGTGGAGGCCGTCTCGGAGCGTTCGCAAAACACAACATTCAGGGCTTTCGCGTGCCCCCTTTTGCGGCACCGCTGCACCACCTCGATCGGCAATTTTCAAAACCAGAAAGAAAAATCACAAAAAACACACGCAATTCATCGCGCAATCCACTTCGGCATGCTTATTGCAACAGCGACGGAAACCATCCAAAATTTGTGCAGGAAGCTTTTTGCTCACTTGCCTTTATGTACACCGAGTGGTAGAACGGTCGATAGTTAATTCTAGATGAAGGACGCAAGCCCGAACTGAGACAGTTCCTTTTCTGGGAACGTCACCGGGACCAGTTCGACTTGGCAGAGTAATTTTCTTCTTTGCTTAGTTCTTCGTCATAGATGCCGCGATTTTGTGTTTCCGTGTTGTATTTCTTTTTTTTGGAGCTGTGTCTATGAAAAAGATGCTTGGACCAGTGGAGTCCAGGACTCGACGGGGTGGATTCACTCTGATCGAACTCCTCGTTGTGATCGCGATCATCGCGATCCTGGTAGCGTTGCTGCTGCCTGCTGTTCAGCAGGCCCGTGAAGCAGCACGCCGTACGCAGTGCAAGAACAACCTGAAGAACCTTGTTCTGGCAATGCACAATCACCATGACGTGAAGAATCGGTTCCCGGTCGGAACCAGCATTGGCCGTAACTGGTGGGCCAGCATGACCACTTCACCGACGTTCTACGATGCCCCTCCGGGCGGCTACGCGAACGCAACCACCAGCTACCCGGCTGAAGGTCCATGTTACAGCTGGGCATTCTACATTCTGCCGTACCTTGAGCAGGACAACATCTACAAGCAGATGAATCCACAGCTCCTCGGTGGTGCATGGCCTTGGTGGCTGATGATGAGCGACGGCAAGCCGATCGTTGGTACACCACTGCCGATTTTGATGTGCCCATCCGACCCAAACGTTGGCAGCCCATGGGTCGACCCAGGTAATCAGCTCTACAAAGCCGCTGTCAGCAGCTACCTCGGGGTCGTCGGAACCCACACCTTCAAGGTTGCTCCGACATCAACGATTGCAGACCCACGTGGCGGTAGCTTCTTCAACAAGATTGGTCAGGACGGAATGCTGTATGTGAATTCAGCAGTCAAGTTCCGTGACGTTGTGGACGGTACCTCAAATACACTCTTCATCGGCGAACGCTGCGTTCCAGACGGCAAAGAGTACGGTTGGATCTTCGCTGCATGGGGTGCTGATGGATACGGATTCGGTGTTGCTGACTGTGTTCTCGGTATGGAAGAGCGTTTCGCTGGCGTAACCGCTGCTCCTGATTACTACCGAGACGGAAAGCGAAACAATCTGAACGACATGTTCCACTACTGGAGCCAGCACTCAGGTGGTGCTCAGTTCGCAATGGTTGACGGTTCAGTGCAGTTCCTGTCTTACAATCTTGACAAGAACGTTTCACGAGGACTTGCAACTCGAGATGGTGGCGAAGTCATTTCTCCATTCTAGTCGCGTGTGAGTTGAATCTCCCATGATTTGACGATCAACTATCGCTGTCGCAGTGAATTCTGCGACAGCGATTTTTCTTTCCAACCAGTTTCAGCTGCAGTGGGCTGAAGCAAAGA
>CAZIGZ010000158.1:0-13671 GCA_964538835.1 uncultured Chitinophaga sp.
GCGATGTCGCACATCTTTCCTGCCTGCTCCGCATTCAGATTTTCGCACTTCAGATCAAACATCCCGGTCAGCGACGGGTGGATCTTTGAGATCGATGGACGATCTTCCTGTCGCGTTGTGGCCGCCACGACTTCCGCCTGAGGATGTCGGGCGAGGATCTTCAGAAGTTCCAGCGCGGTGTAACCTGTTGCACCCAAGATTGCGACGCGTGCCATCATTCAACCAGTCAAATCTGAATCAGTTTCGTTTTCAGTCAAACTCGGAGTATAGAAGCCGCCCAATCCGGCTCAACAACTGCCCCACGGCCCGGATCGAGTTTCCGCTCTTTCGGACATTGCCCCCAATAGTAGAGCGATTGCCCTCAATCGCTTCATCCCCAATGTTTGGATCACACGATTGTCCCAATCGCTTGACCCAAAAAGGAAACGTACAATCAGTGCGAGGGCTTTGACACCGGCGGCGCTGGCTTTGCTCGGCTGAGTTTTTCCAGAACGAAGTAGAAGACCGGCGTCAGAAAGATCCCGAAGATCGTGACGCCCAGCATCCCCGCAAACACTGCAATTCCCAGCGTACTTCGCATCTCGGCACCGGCACCTTTGGCAACAGCCAGCGGAACCACGCCCAGAATGAACGCGAACGAAGTCATTAGAATCGGACGCAGTCGCAGTCGACACGCCTCGACGGTGGCATCGAACGCCGTGGCTCCGGCGGCTCGCTTTTCCTTCGCAAACTCCACGATCAAGATCGCGTTCTTGCTGGCCAGTCCGACAAGCACAACCAGTCCGATCTGAACGAAGATGTTCATGTCCAATCGAGCCCACGCGACTCCGGCGACCGCACACAGCAGACACATCGGCACGACCAGAATCACAGCAAACGGAAGTCTGAGACTCTCATACTGAGCGGCCAGCAGCAGAAAGACCAGCACAACCGAAAGCGCAAACACAATGATGGCCGTGTTTCCGGCTCGGATCTGCAGGAACGTCAATTCCGTCCACACGGAGTTCATTCCCGCTGGCAACTGGCTTGCCGAGACTCGCTCCACCGCTTTGATCATGTCACCAGAACTGACGCCGGGCTTGCTGCCACCATTGACCGTCGCAGCGTTAATTCCGTTGTAACGAGTAATCAAGCCGGGGCCGCCGATGCCTCGCACATCCGCGATACTCGACAACGGAACCATGTTCCCTTCACGATTGCGCACCTGCAGCTTGCGAACATCATCGGGACTCAGACGGAACATCGGATCGGCCTGAAGATTCACCTGCCAGGTTCGACCAAATTCGTTGAAGTCGTTCGTATAGAAGCCGCCCAGATACACCTGCAGAGTCAGGAAGACATCGTTCAGCGGCACTCCCATCGACTTGCATTTCTCGCGATCCACATCCACAAACATCTGCGGCGTGTTGGCTCGAAACGTGTTGAACATCCCGGCAAGCTCGGGCTGCTGGTTGCCGACGACGGCAAACGTATCGGCAGCTTCCTGTAGAGCACCGTAGCCGGAAACGGCACGGTCCTGAATCATCACTTTGAAGCCACCGGCGTTGCCAAGTCCGTCGACCGCCGGAGGTCCAAACACCGCGATGGCCGCGTCCTGAATTCTGCGGAATGTGGCCTGCTGGAGCTTTGACGCAATCGCAACGGAAGACAGTTCCGGGCTGTGTCGCTCTTCGAACTCGTCCAGAATCAGGAACATGGATCCGAAGTTCGATCCATTCGCGTTCTGCACAACAGACTGCCCGGCAATCGAAATGACGTGAGCAATCCCGGGAATGCCTTCGCCACCTTTTTCACCAGCTCCCATTGCGATGGCTTCGATCTGCTTCAGCACGTCGTTCGTGCGTTCCAGTGATGCTGCGTCAGGAAGCTGCACGTTGACCAGCAGATAGCCTTTGTCCTGAGCCGGCACGAACCCCGTCGGCACATGAGTAAAGCTGTAGTAAGTCGCGTACAGCAGGCCTCCGTAAACCAGCAGCACAATCACAGCCAGACGCAGCGTCCATCCGACGATCTTTGCATAACCGTTCGACGTTTTGTCGAAGACGGTATTGAAGAGTCTGAAGAACCAGCCGAGTGCGATATTCAGCACCTTCGTCAGGATGTCCTTCTGTTCCGACTTTCGTCGCAGAAGGATGGCCGCGAGTGCGGGGCTGAGCGTCAGCGAATTCAAGGCCGAGAAGAACGTGGAAACAGCAATGGTCACGGCAAACTGACGGAAGAACTGTCCGGTCATTCCCGTAATAAACGCACACGGAATAAACACGGCCATCAGGACGAGCGAAATCGCGATCACCGGTACCGCCACTTCATCCATGGCTTTGCGAGCAGCCTCGTGAGGTTCCATACCGTGTTCCAGATGGTGCTCCACCGCTTCCACCACCACGATGGCATCATCCACAACGATTCCAATCGCAAGGACAAGACCCAGAAGCGACAGGTTGTTCAAACTGAATCCAATGCCCGCCATCACGGCAAACGTTCCGACGATGGCCACCGGAACCGCAATCAGAGGAATCAGCGTTGCACGCCACGACTGAAGGAAGACCAGAACGACGATGCCCACGAGCACAATCGCATCCCGCAGCGCTTTGAAGACTTCGTGAATGGACTCGTCAATGAACGGTGTGGTGTCGTACACAATTCCGTAGTCCAGACCTTCGGGAAACCGTTCTTTCAGCTCCGTCATGCGTTCCCGAATCAGATCGGCCGTCTGAAGCGCGTTTGAACCTGGAGACTGATAAATCGTCAGACCAACCGAGGGCTTTCCGTCCAGATAACAATACGTGTCGACGGCTTTCGCTCCTCGCTGAATTCCGCCCAGCGTCAGTCCTGTGCTTGCGTCAGTTCGCTGCTCAGAAATCAGATCCTTCAGTCGCACCGTTTCGCCATCGAGCCCGGTTCGGACAATGATCTGCGAGAACTGATCGGCATCCTGAAGGCGCCCTAGTGTGCTGAGTGTGTACTGAAACGACTGACCACTCGGAACGGGTGGACGCGCGAGCGATCCGGCGGCGACCTGGACGTTCTGTTCCTTCAAGGCCGCGACGACATCAGCGGCCGTCAGATTGCGTGCGGCCACTTTCTCCGGATCCAGCCAGACTCGCATGGAATAATCCTGCTGGCCAAACATCGAAATATCCCCGACACCGGAAACCTGAGCCAGCTCATCCCGAAGGTTGATCGTTGCGTAGTTACTCAACTGAAGCTGATCGCGCGAACCATCGGGCGAAAACAGGTTGATCACCAGCAGAATACTGGGCGACTTCTTCTTGACGCTGACGCCCGTCTGCTTCACAACATCCGGCAGCGTCGGCAGAGCCAGATTGACTCGGTTCTGAACCAGAACCTGAGCCATGTCGAGGTCAACGCCCAGGTCAAACGTAACCGTCAGGCTGTATTGTCCGTCGTTCGTGCACTGCGACGACATGTACAGCATGTTCTCGACGCCTGTCACTTGCTGCTCAATCGGTGCGGCCACAGTCTCAGCCACAACACTGGCGTTGGCTCCGGGATAAAAGCAGGTCACTGAAATCGTTGGTGGTGCAATATCCGGATACTGAGCAATCGGCAGTCCGCCCACCGCAATCGCGCCGGCGATCACGATCACGATGGAAATCACCGAGGCAAAAATCGGGCGATCGATAAAGAAGCGAGAAATAGCAGACACAGCAGACCTCAGCTTGTTTTCTGTTCGTCAGTCAGCACACTTCGAAACACTCGACATCTGCCACACGCACCCGGTTTGACGCCGTCGTATGGCAAGGCATCTACTGAGGAATCGAAACCTCGGCACCGGAACGAACTCGCTGCAATCCCCTCACGATGACACGATCCGACGTCTGCAGACTGCGTCTTTCCGTCTTGCCCGGAATCTGAACCGACAGAACTTCTCGCAGATCCCCCTGCTGCAGTCCGGCCTGAACATTCAGACGCATCGCCTTGTTATCTTCGCCCACAACGAACAGATAGCGAGTTCCCTGGTCTGATCCCAGCGCCGATTCAGGAACCATTATGGCAGTGCGAGGATCGCCGATCGGGATTCGAACCCGCACGAACATACCAGGAGTCAGCAGCCGTCCGCCGTTCTCCGGCTTTGGATTCGGACACTCGGCCTTCAGTCGAATCGTGCCCGTCTTTGAATCGACCCTGTTGTCAACAAACTTCAGCGTTCCGGGCACCGGATACTGACCATTGTGAATGGGCAATCCAATCTCCACCGGCACAGCCAGTTCATCCTGAGATTTCAGTTTGCCGTCTCGAACCGCCTGCTGCAGCTTCTGAAGAGTATTCTCATCCATATCAAACGCCACCTGCATCGGGTCCACAGCGACAACTCGCGTCAGCAGCGTCGCCCCCTGAAGACCGTCGTTGATCAGGTTGCCTTCATCAACCAGCCTGTCACCGACTCGTCCTGCAATCGGACTTTTCACCGAACAGTAATCCAGATTCAGCTGCGCCAGTGTTTCGGCGGCCTTCGCAAGTTCCACTGCCGCAGCGGCCTCATTTTTCTCGCCCAGAGATTTCTGAAAATCCTCCTCCGATACGGCTCCTTTTTCACGAGCCGCAGAGAGTCTCTGGAAAGTCCCTTCCAGTCGGGACAATCGAGCCTGAGCTTCCGCAACCTGCGCTTTGGCTTTGTCGAATTCTGCCTGATAGGGCCGTGCATCGACCTCGGCCAGCACAGCGTCTGCCTCGATCTCGGTCCCCGGCTGGAAGTTCAGCTTTGTCAGATGACCTCTGACTCTCGCTCGAATCTCCACTTCCGCAGTCGTTTCGACTCGGCCGGTAAAATACTCGTAGTCACGAATCTCAAGACTCTGAGGCGCCGCTACCGTCACTTCCGGCGCAGGCATCGCCGGAGTCGACTCCGGAGCCGGTGCACAGCCCTGTGGTGCCAACACGCAAAAGACGACAGGCAGACTGACACGAGTTGCGATTCGCCACAAGATTTGCATAACGCAGGTCTCTCTGATTGATCCCACAATCGTGTGGGTTTGATGGCTTGATGGCTCGTACGGTTGAGCAACGATCGGGCAACGGGGCGACAGACTTATTGTGGTCCTGGGCTTGCAACCGGCATCACGGCTTTGTCAGCTCCACAAGCTGCTCGGTTTCCCCGGCGACGATGGTCTTTTCTTCTTTTGAATCCTTCACGCGAACCGTCACGCTGGCTCCTTTGGCGACGTACGCGGACGCATGATCGTTGGAATCAAATCGTTCGTCCTTCGATTCCCCGTCAAACAGCGACTCGCCTTTGTCAGAGACGACCTGAACGGGTACGGAAACTCGCTTACCAGCCGCATCACAGACTCGAATTCGCACAGCAACGTGACCTTCAGGAACTGGTGACTTCAGCGCCACATATCGGTCCGTCACGTTCACGGCGTAAACATCATGAACTTCCCGAGCCCAGACCATCGGAAATGACTGTCCATTCTTCCTGAAGGTGACGGCATAGATCGCGTGAAGCCGATGATCTCGCTGAGCCTTCGAGGCCTGATCAATGAACCAGCCCTGATTCAGCGAGTTTCCAGTTGGCTCACACGCGCCGGTAAAGTGCCAGCCGTTATCCCAGATCTCAACCCACGTATGATTGCCGCTGTTATTTGACCAAAGCGGAGTCCCCACGATTCTTGCCGGAACTCCCACAGCGCGACAGGCATCGACCAGGATGATTGAAAGGCCGGTGCACGACGCCAGTCCCGACTCCATGCTTTCCATCGGACTCTGGTCCGCCTTCTTGCGACCGGTCGAATACTTCACCTTCAAAGTCGGGAAGACATTGTTGTTCAGCATCGCCGCTGCTTCAGACGGGCTTTTGGCATTCACGACCAGCTGTCGGAAACGATCATAGAACTCCTGACGCCAGCGATCTCTGCGCTCATTCACGTTGGCATAAGGCAGCAGAGAATCAAACACAACTTCTTCAGGAACAGACTTCGCCCACGCCGATTCATTCAGCGCCTTCCAGGTCAGCCGACTGTTCTCCAGAAGAAACTCCGCGGACAGCGCCGTCAGGTCACGATCCGGCATGTTCTCGATCAGGAACTCCATGCCTCGACGTTCTGCTTCCGGCGCATCCTTGAGGGCCTTTTCCAGCTCAGGACGGTTCTGCCCGGCTCGTTCAAGAGCCGCATTCAGCTCTGTTTCACCAGCCGACAGCTGTGGAGCCACCGTCAGCAGAAGGGACAATAATGCGACCACGCGAGCACCGAAACACATGACTCAACTCCGGAAATCAGTTTGGGTACGAACTGTTTCTGAAATTGCAGTGCACTCTGTGTCTGATTGCAACGTCGCCGGACGATTTGGCGAAAGAATTACCGACCTGCAAAGACTGTCAGGGATTCTCTCATCTGTTCTGCTGACTCAAAACGTTCAGCAGGATCCCGCTGAAGGGCTCGCTCCACGATGGACACAAGCTCAGCCGGACAATCCGGCATTCGGTTCAAAATCGGAACCGGCCCGCGCTGGACGATCTGATCAATCGATTCACTGGATGCATCATAGATGGAACACGACGTCAGCAGCGTGTACAGCGTCGCCCCGACAGAAAAAATATCCGACCGAGGCGTCGCGCGGAGACTGTCGGCCAGCTGTTCCGGGGCCATGTAGCTGACTGTTCCCTTGATCTCATGGCAGGCCGTAATTCCGCTGGTCCCTGCCGTCCTGAAACATTTGGCCAGACCAAAGTCCGCCAGCCTGGCCTTGAGCCCCTGATCCTGCCGGGACACCAGCATGTTACGAGGCTTGATGTCTCGATGAACGACCCCCTGCTGATGAACGTACTGAAGTCCATCCAGAATCTGCCGGATCAGTCCGCAGGAGATTCGAACTCGATCCTTCTTCAAAGTCTGCTTCCACAACTCATCCAGACGAATTTCCGGAACATACTCCATGGCAAGATACAGGAACTCTTCTGAACAGCCTGCATCAAGGTAGCGAACGATGCGTTTGTGGTGGAGTGACTTCAGCAGAGACGCTTCGCGCAGAAAGACTCGACGAGAGTCCGCGGCCAGCTCATTCATCGCAATCATCTTGATGGCTGCGACCTGCCCCGATTCTGTATGGATGGCACGATGAACCGTTCCGCTGGATCCCTGTCCGATCTGTTCAAGCAGCTGCCAGCCGCCAATCACCTTTGGCAGCGAAAACATGGCCGCCGTTTCACCCAGCGAGATAACTCCCTGTGACTGCTGAAGCAGCGGCTCAATCTCAGGCGATTCTTCAATACGTACAAGAATGCGAGTCTGCCCGCCACAAATCGTATCACCATTGACCAGGTTCCGGCGCATGACGCGCTCGCCATTCACAAAGGTCCCGTTCGCGCTTGCAAGGTCCTCCACCGTGCAATTGGGTGGATTCAGCTCGATGCGAAAGTGATTTCGGGACAGATGAGCATCTTCAAGCAGCCGAAGATGGGCGAGGTCCGAACGCCCCAGCACAAACGTGTCCTGACCGCGGTAGCAGAAAACGCGACCTGCAGCAGGTCCGTCAAGAACTTCAAGAGTAATGATTGACGAGGGCATTTCGGACTCCCTGGTCCTGGGAGAGTAAGAGGGTCTCATTCTTTCACGCGCCGTACTTCGACTCAAGCGATACTCCTGCATTTCTGTCGGAAGAAATCCCTGAAGCGGACTCCACGATCCTGTTCCCGTCGAAACGGCGAAAACATGTAGAAACTGTTCACTGCGATGCGTTTGGACACATCCCCCATGCCAATGACAAGCCGTTTTTGCCGAACCATCAGCCGCATCCGCGTGTGAAATCCCAGCCAATTTAGAATTCAAACCACACCCGCGAATTTTCAAATGCCGACGATAAGGACAGCACTACAACCTTGCCGGTTGTATCAGTTGCGAGGGGGCCTATTTTGACTACCGGCGGAACCATGCGTTCAATCGTTCTTGCGATTTTGCTGTCGCCCTGCGCGCTGGCACAGGACTCGTTCCTGGAAGAACTCCGTCTGCGCAATGCGCGTCATGATGATGTCGAGGCCTCGGGTTTTGAGGATGCCAACCCAGAGCAATCTGATTCTGAAGATGGTCTGACTGAGGACTCATCGGGACCGATTCCGTCACAGCGACTGCGAACCACCGGCTACGAGGATGTCGAGATTCCTGACTCACAGTCGTTTGAAGAGTCTCGATCTGTCGTGGCGGACGCCATCTGTGCGGAACAGCAACTGGCCTGCGAACCAACTCCCCAGCTGACACGATTTCGCAAGGGAAGTTACCAGGGCTCCAGTGTGGCTGCTGGCTACATTCACGATGATCCTTCGACCGGCATCGCGATGACGACGCTGGATGTCAGCACTGTGTTCGCCGTTCCGCTGGGGAGCTTTGAAAACCTTCTGATCCTGACGCCTTACGTCAGAGCGGACCTGCTTGATCCGGCTCCAGCGCTGGACATCCCGGATGCCGTTTATGACACCGGCCTGAAGGCTTTCTGGAGGAAGCCGATTAACGATCGATGGAGTGCCATGTTTCTCTTCACCCCGTCGATGCGAACAGACTTTGAGTCAACAAACGGCGGGTTTCGAATTTTCGGGCTGGGTTTGCTGATCTGGCAGGCCGTTCCGGACAAACTGTCGGTTTCAGGCGGCGTCGTCTACACGGGCCGAGATGACTTTCCTGTCCTGCCGGGAATGGGCTTATTGTGGACACCGTCTCCAGACTGGCGCTATGACATCCAGTTCCCCTCTCCCAGAATCTCTCATCGAATTCAGCAGAATCCAGGCCAAAGCGAAACGTGGCTTTATCTTGGCGGAGTGTTCGGCGGGAACACATGGGCTGTGCGACGACCAAGCGGAACTGAGGATGAACTCACCATCAGCGACCTTCGCCTGGTGCTGGGTGCCGAGCGGCTCTGGAACGAAAACCGCGCGGTGTTCGGCGAAGTTGGTTATGTCTTCAACCGTTCCTTTGAATACACCAGCCTGCCTGCGGAAACAGAACTCGATGCATCGTGGATGCTGAGAGCAGGCATTTCCTTTTAGCAGGAGCGAACCACTGTTCACCCAGAAGTACGCCCTGTTTTCTTTGCGAGGCTCTGCCCTCACTATTCGCTTCACCTCAAGCAGGCGTGCCATGCGTGTCAGAAATACCGTAGGCCATTTCGAAGTCGGCAGACTGTCGGGTCGTCACACTATGGCCGTGGGACCGTGAGCCGACGGCCCTGAAGTTCGTTCACGGCTGCCGCATCATCCTGATCCATCGAGATCTGCTCACAGATTGAACAGCAGCGCGGTGCTCCGGACATTTCACCATCAATCTCCGTTCCGCAGCGCTGGCAAATGAATCCTCGCTGAACAAACACAGAAATCCGCATCACGAGATCGCCCATCTGATCCTCACTCTTCCTGTGAGACAAATCGGTCAGGCGTTCTGAACAAACTCGAATGAGTTGTGCGGTAGTCAACGGACCTGTTTCGTCTCCGGCAAGTTGTAGACCAACCGATCAGCGCGACCAGTGGAACTCTGTTTCTACATTGAGTTGATCTGAGAACTCCGCGGACGGGACCCAAATCATCGGAACAGCGAGAATCGTAGGGTTTTGGCCGCACCAGAGGGCTCGCGCCCTTCCGCTGCTTGCCAATAGATCAGCTCACAATCATGGTCTGACCTCAGTTGCAGCCAGGAGCAAGCCGCCTGGCCTGCTTCAAATGATCCAGCAGATAAGGACGGTCTTCGGCCGGACAGACGGTCAGGCAGTGCTCCAGCATGGAAATGGCTTCGCCATATCGGCCGGCACGCAAAGTCAGGATCGCGTGGTCGCGGCGTTCCCGCCATGAGCCTGGAATCAGCATCGACAGACGGCATTGAACTCGCCACGCCGATACCCAGTGTTCCCGATTGCCGAAGACCATTTTGAGGTTATTCAGCATGCGAATGACGATCATTCGTTCATCCACCGGCTTCAGCATGCGTCGGACTTCTGACAGCGGCATTTCTGTAACGCCGTGCAGCCATTCAATGCACTCCATCTCGTCCATGATTCGTCCCTGCTCAAAGGCATTCACATACAGATTGCCCTGATCAGTCTGCAGACGAGTCAGAAAATGGTGAGGAGCACCGATGGGTTCGAGCGGAATTCCCAGTTCGTTGGCGACCTTCAGATAAACCAGTGAAAGGGAAATCGGTATGCCTCGACCGGTCTCCAGCACGCGGTTCAAATAGCTGGCTTCCGGATCATTCAGAAAATCATCGTCGCCGTGAAGATTCAGCTCTTCCGTCATATGACGAATCAGCAGCTTCAGCTCTTCCAGATCCGATCCGGCCTGCGTGACAGGGTGAGTGAGCCGCGCGATGCTCTTCTGAATCCGCGACTTTGTGGGCTCGAATCGCAGGTCCGCCTGACCGTCCCGAGCGATTTCGAGCGCGGCAGTGATCAGATCGACGTCGGTTTCCCGTCGTACAAGGCGAAGAAACTGCTCATCGTGTGCAAAAAGATGGAGAAACGCCATAACACAGCACAATACGACTATGAGGCTTCCAGCCTCGCCACAAAAAACCGCCGGCACCGAACAAATTCGGTGCTGCCACGGTCTCCGGAATCACGACGTCCTGTCGATTTCTTCAGGTCTAATGGTCAATTACGAGCCCAAACTATAACCGTGGCCGGAAGGCTCCACAATGGCGACTCATGATGCTCGATTCCACTGTGTTTTGCGTTGTGAACCAGGAATTTTCAATCGGCGATTCCAGCAGCTTTCGGCCTTGACGTGCGCTAAACCTGCTGTTGCCCACTGAGAGTTCTCTGTTTCGTCGCGACAAAAATGCCATACCTGCAGAATAGTCCTTGCCTTCGTGCAGCAGGCTCAGACGTTCCCTGTGGCGGCTTCCATGATTTTCTGCTCTGTCGCCTCGCTGCCCGCAAACGATGCCGTCAGACGCCCTTCTTTCAGCACCAGAATGCGATCACAGACACTCAACAGTTCCGGCAGCTCGCTGGATGTGACCAGGATCGACATTCCCTGTGAAGCCAGTTCTTCCATCAGCTGATAAAGTTCCGACTTCGCTCCGATGTCCACTCCACGGGTCGGGTCATCCAGCAGCAGCACTCGGGGCTCCGTCAGCAGACATCGAGCGATAATGCACTTCTGCTGGTTGCCGCCACTCAGCGTCGTGATGCCTGCTTCTTCCGAACTCGTCTTCACTCGCAGGGTTTCCACCTGCCTGACGACGGTGCTCTGTTCACGCCGACTGGAAATCACACCGAGCGACGCCAGGTCGCTCAGTGAACTGATGGAAATGTTCTCGCGCACACTGAGCTGACTGAACAATCCCAGCCGCTTTCGATCTTCCGTGACCATCGCAATGCCGGCTCTCATCGCCTGAGCGGGATGACGAAAATCACAGGGCTGCCCCTGAAGCAGGATGTCTCCCGAAGGTCCCTGTTCCGACGCTCCAAACAGACATTCCAGCAGCTCGGTCCGGCCAGCTCCCATCAGCCCGGCGATTCCCAGAATCTCTCCTCTGCGAAGCTGAAACGACACCTCTTTCAAACGCCACTTTCCAGGTCGTCCCGGCCATGGCAGCGACAGTGATCGAACTTCAAGGACAACATCAGCGGCGTCGGGCGTTCGTGTCTTCTCACGAACACTGATGTCACGGCCAACCATCAGGTGAGCAATTGAGCGAGGATTCGTGTCCTTCGTATTGAGCGTCTGCACGAAGCGTCCGTCCCGCAGAACGGTGATACGATCAGACAGATGAAAGACTTCGTCCATCTTGTGCGAGATGTACAGGATGGTCACACTCTTCGCTCGAAGGCGATCGATCACTCGATACAGTCTCGCGACTTCCGCTTCGGTCAGCGCGCTGGTCGGTTCATCCATGATCAGAATGCGAGTCTGCAGCATGAGAGCCCGCGCAATCTCCACGAGCTGCTGGTCGCCGACTCGAAGAGTACTCACGAGGGCATCCGGGGAAATGTCCGATTCCAGCTCCGCCAGGATCGCAGCCGCTCGCCGTTCCATCTCGGCATGATTCAGCAGAGCGGCAAATCGAGTCAGCTCGCGCCCCAGAAAGATGTTGGCCGCGACACTCAGCTGTTCGACCAGGTTCAGTTCCTGATGAATGATGCTGATGCCAGCCGCTTCAGCCTCGCGAGTTCCCTGGAACGCCGCTTTGTTCCCTTCGACAACCAGAGCGCCTTCATACTGAGTAATGACGCCGGCAAGAATTTTCATCAGCGTGCTCTTGCCCGCACCATTTTCCCCCATGATGGCATGCAGCTCCCCCGTCGCGATGTCGAAGCTGACATCATCGAGTGCCCGCACCGCCCCGAACCCTTTGCCCACACGCTGAATGGAGATTGCCGTTGTCATGCGGTTATTCTGAGCAGAAAATCTCACTCCGAAAAGCGTACCGGGAAGCGAGTGCCTCCCACACGTCAAACTGCCGTTCAGAAACCCTGCCCCACGGCGAGCGGTCACGGTGTCAACCGGCCGGTACACCGCATCGTTGGCTCAAAACAGAAACGCATACCGGGAAGCAAACGCATTCCGCTCACCAATTGCCGTTACCAACCGGGAATCAAGAACGACACTTCAATTTGCCCTTTTCAATCTCCAATAACCATTAACCATTGCACTAAAAATCCCCAAACCAGACCGACTAACCAGTGCAGTCCAGTCCTCCTGCCCTCTTCGCGATCATCTCCGCCCATCCGCGGTTCACAGTCTCAGTGCCTCTTCCATGGTGACAACCCGCCCCGCCAGCCGTAAACTCATCGCGGCGAGAATTCCTCACGGTGATGAATTCCGCAAGGGCTTTTCAAGAGCCCACACCGCTCACGAAGCGGAAAAGTTCAACGCACGATCCAGATGCGTGGATCGCAATTCGTTCGGGGACTTTTCATGACATCCCGGGTGGACCAACTGGCGTCGGTACTTACTGACGAGCCCGCGAACTCTCCGACGGAAGTCTTCATCCGCTGCCGCGCCGCAGATGCCCTGGCAGACCTGGGACCAAAAGCCGCTCCGGCTATCCCGGCACTGCGACGTACCCTGGTCGTCCCCGTTACTGTCGATTGTGGCCTTGCATTGCGCGTATCCGCAGCAGCGGCCCTCTGGAGAGCAAGCGGACATTGGAATTTGGCAGTACCGTTCCTGACATGGGCCCTCAAGGACGAATATTGGGGCGTGGCTCCTCGGGCCGTCGAGATCCTGGCGGAGATCCGCCACGCCGCCGTAGTTCCGGATCTGATCCGACTCGCCGAGCGTCGAATCGCCCATGGTCCGTTCCCTTTTGAGGAGTTCCGGAACGCACAATCGCGGCCACTGTTAGCCGCACTTGCTGACGCAATCGGACACTGTGGTCGTAGTCGATGGGAAGGCCCTTCTTACTCATCGGACGCTCTTGTGATGCTCTCGAAATTGGCCGCATTCGACGACGAACGTGTCCGAGATGCAGCCGTCAGGGCGCTGGCTCTGCTCAGGGACGCCACCGAACGACCAAGGTTTTGACTTCGCCATATGCGAGTTGAGACCGCGGACATCGCTTGATTGCTGAGAAAGCTGTGCTTGCGGCTGAGCAAGTCCTAAATTTGCTGCTTTTCCTTGCTGGGTTTCCACCGAGGAGAACCCGGCAGCGTATTTTTGGTCGGGGGCCGCGTCGGAGACACGGGCTACTTTGGGGTCAGGCCACGTTAGTCTCGACCGCGTGA
>CAZIGZ010000159.1:0-13611 GCA_964538835.1 uncultured Chitinophaga sp.
GAATGACTCGCCTTTGTCGAACTTTCGCACTGGCCGGCGTTGAATTCTGCCGGAACACTTGCCGCGGCTCGGGGGACTTGCCACGATGTGAGACTCCTACCTCAATACTCTGCGACAGGTTCGCCCCACCATGAATCTACGTTGTTCCATTTTTCTTGCGTTGGCATTGAGTTCCACTTGCGAACAGGCACTTGCGGACATTCGTGATCGAGCGGTTCTGAGTCTGAACTTTGATTCGGATCAGGGGGCCGCTGATTCTGCAAAGGCGGGAAAAGTTCCCGACGCGGTCACTCTGATGAACGCACCTTCGCGAACGGCGTCCGCGTTTGTTCCGGGTTCGGCTGGTCATTCGCTGCTGCTGGATCTCGGTGCGAAGCAACAGATTGTGATCGCCCACAGCGAAGACATGAATCGGCCTGACGCTGTGACGGTGTCTGGATTTTTTGCCAGTCTGCATCCACTCAATGATGCCACGTTTCACGGTCTGTTTGCAAAACGCAAACCGGCGAGTGGTTCGAACGGAGATATCACAAATTACGGAATCAACTACCAGCCTTCGTCCGACACGCTTCAACTGTATGTGAATGACGGAACGGCAGGATATCGAGTTGCCATCTTCAGCCTTCAATCCGCGCTGGGATATCGTCGCCGCGTTCACATTGCGGCGACATGGGCCGCGGGGGATGCTCCGGGCAACGATGCTGATACGGACGCTGATGATGTTCGGATGCGGCTGTTCGTCAATGGGGTTCCTCAGACGCCAAAGTCGGTGGGAAGCGGTTTTGTCGACGGCACAGCCGCATGGACGACTGATGTGAGTCTGACGAAATGTGTGAATGATACTCCGGTCACGATTGGTTCAAGCTTCGCGGATGGCGAACTGACGCGGTTGATTTGTGATGAAATCCATGTGTTCGGTGAAGCACTTTCAGATGAAGACGCCAGGTCGCTGTTCGCCGAAGTCGCAGGGCCGGCTGCCGCTGAGATCACTGCTGAGCAAAGTGGAGGCACCGACGCCACTCCTGTCGGCCCTGCCCTTGCCCGGCTGTCACCTCATGCTGCCGAGATTGGCAGGACGACTCGTATCGCAGTGGCTGGTGAAAGGCTGAGTGGAGCACGGTTGAAGCCGGAGATTGCTGGAGTCACCGCGGTGCCGGTGGATGGCGGAAATGATCAAATGGCATTGTTTGATGTGACTGTGGATGCGTCTGTCGTTCCGGGGCGATACCTGGCTCGCTGTGTGACTCGAGCCGGTGTCAGCAACTCACTGATCATGACGATCGATCGAGTTCCCAATGCTGCGGAGAGTGTCTTTACGGAAGCCGCACCTGCAACTGCCCTGCCCGTCTCAGTCAGCGGAGTCATTTCCGGTACGGAACAAAAGCGGCTGTGGTTTCAGGGCAAGGCCGGTCAGAAAATTGTGGCCGAAGTGGAGGCTCGCCGAATCGGGTCGAAGCTGGATCCGGTTGTAGAAATTCGTACTCAGGCGGGAGCACCCCTGGCGATTCAGTGGCAACAGTCTGAGTTGTCCGGCGATGCACGCACCGCAGTCGTGTTGCCCGCTGACGGTCTCTATTACGCAGAGGTTCACGACCTGCAGTTTCAGGCGGCTGGCGGAAGCCCGTGGCGATTGCTGGTTGGAGATCTTCCCCCGTCATCGATTTCTTTTCCGAACAGCCTGACGGCGGCTGAATCCGGACTTCGAGTCGCTGCCAGAGATGCGATCTCTGAACCTGTGACACTCAAGAAAGTGAATGGGCGGTTGACCGTGACGGCTGGAACTCCAGTGCTGGCGCTTCCAAGGCTGGAGCCAGTTGTCGGAGTTGTCGTGACGGAGCCTGTCGACGCTGCGTTTCCAGCGGAACCAGTGGATGCCTCCTTTGTTACAGCGCCGTTCCCGGCTTTGATCCTGAATGGGCGAATTGCAGCGTCAAAAGAAGTGGATGCGATCAATCTGAAAGTCACTGCCGGGCAGACCCTGTATTTTTCACTTTCGGCAAGGCAGCTGGGTTCTCCTTTGAGGGCTCATCTGTCTCTTTGGAACGGCGACGCTTTGGTCGCTCAGAATGACGGTGAATCCGGTGCAACGGATCCCGTGTTTTCCTACACGATTCCTGAGAATGTGGCACAGCTGCAGGTGCGTGTTCGAGATCTGAATGGCAAAGGAGCTGCCGACGGGGTCTACCGTCTTCAGGTTTCTCGCACAGACCGCCAGGCATTCATCATGACGACGAAAGATGCCGGGGTCCGATTGCCTGCAAATGGCTCCGTGCCTATTCGGTTGAATGTAGTTCGCCAGTCACCGACTTTCCGTTACACCGGGCCAATTCATCTTTCCGCGTCGGGAGCCAGGGGCATCACAATCGTGCCGGATGTGATCCCCGCGAGCGAACAGAATCAGCAGGTCATTCTCATGATGACTCGCACTTCTGTTGGTGATTCAGAATCCATGGCTGCTGGACAAGGCATCGTGCTTGAAGGTCGAGCTGAAGGCGCAGAGCCGGCATTTGCGACCAACGTGCGTGTTGAGCTGGAGGGAACGGCAAGTCTGTCGCTCACGACGCCGGGAGAAATGATCATCGCCGGAGCTGCGGACAGTGTTCCGGCGACTGTCGTCCTCGAGTCTGCTCCTCCAATCCTGTTCCGTGGTATCCCGGCGACATTGCCAGTGCGAGTCATTCCTGTGGCGCCGACCATTCCACCGATTGTTCGCTTCGAAATGATCACCACAGAAGCTCAGCGCCGCGAAGATCCCAACAAGCCCGATTCCCCATTGAAGCCACTGGTCGGGCTCGATGCATTTCAGTTTGGGCGAATTGCGGAAGGGCTGTTTCCTCTGACCGTACGAGTTCCGATGGATACTCCCGCGACCGTGATTGATGCAGTCGTCTCTGCCGAGTTCGTCAGCCAGCCGCTGGCAGCCTCGTCCGGCAGCAAAGCGTGGAGCGCACCGGTTGTGTTCTCGGTGGAGAATGCCGTCGCCGTGGTTCGCTCGGCCGATCCCGTGGCAACGCCGAAGAATGCCAGGGTTTCGATTACCGGGACACTGCAGCGGCATCCGCTTTATCGTGATGGCTTCACGGTATCTCTGGAAGGATTGCCCGCGGGATTCCAGGCCGCACCGACGGCGGTTCCGGCGGATCAGTCTGCGTTTTCCATCGAAGTCACCGTCCCCGAAGCCGCTGCGGGCGAAGTTCCGAATGTGAGCCTGAAGATAGACGATCTCAAAGGAAATCGACTCCTCCCGCCTCAGCCGGTTCGCATCGTCGTTCAGTAAAACTACGCAGGGCAGAACTTGCCATCATGACTGGTCCTGACTCGCCGAAGGCTTCAGATTTCATGTTGCCGGAAACCCGCCCGACTGTGACGTTGTCGACGTACGCCTGGGTGGCTGTCGCGATGTTGTTTCCCGTGGCGCTGCTGAACTATCTTGATCGCCAGATGCTGGCGACGATGAAGGCCACGATGGTGAATGATATTCCCGGCATCAAAGACAAAGCCGACTGGGGGCTTGTGCTGGGAGTCTTCAAGTGGGTGTACGCGGTTCTCAGTCCGTTTGGCGGTTACATCGCCGACCGATTTAGTCGGAGACACGTGATCTGCATAAGTCTGTTTGTCTGGTCGGCGGTCACCTGGGGAACTGCATTTGTGGAGACCTATCAGCAACTGCTGATCATGCGGGCTCTGATGGGTATCAGCGAAGCGTTTTACATTCCCGCCGCACTGGCGCTGATCACCGATTATCATGCCGGCACCACGCGTTCTCGGGCCGTTGGAATTCATCAGGCCGGGATCTACTGCGGCCTGATCCTTGGAGGACTTGCCGGTTATGTCGCGGAAGCTCCCAGCATGGGCTGGCGATTCGCGTTCAGCGCGTGTGGAGTTGTCGGAGTCCTGTATTCTATTCCGCTGATGTTGCTGCTGAAGAATCCTGTTCGCAGCGAGGGGCGTGATGACGTGAGTCCTCAGCGAGCCGTCACCGAGCTGCTTTCCAATGCCAATTTTCTGCTGCTGGTCGCGTACTTTACTTTGCCCGCCATCGCAGGCTGGGTGGTGAAAGACTGGATGCCGGACATTCTGAAAGAGAAGTTCGGACTGGGGCTCGGCAAATCAGGTCTGATTTCGACCTACGTGCATCCCGCGTCGATTGTTGGAGCGGCACTGGGGGCCTGGCTGGCGGACCGGCTGATGCAAAAGACAAGTCGAGGTCGCATCTTTGTCAGTGCGGTTGGTATGGCCATGTTTCTACCGGCGCTGTTTACTGTCGGAAATGCCGGCACCGCGACAGTGGCCATTGTAGGACTCGTATTGTTTGGAGTGGGCTGGGGGTTCTTTGACTGCAACAACATGCCCATCCTGTGCCAGATCGCCCGACCGGAATTGCGTGCAACCGGCTATGGCATCATGAACCTGGTCAGCATCAGCTGTGGCGGCTTTGGTGACTGGGGTTTCGGAAAACTCCGCGACCACCAGGTTCCCCTCAACCTGATTTTTGGCGCGTTTGCGATGGTGGCGGCCGTCTCCATCATCATCGTGCTTCTGATTCGGCCGTCCGGGATTGAACCCGGACAGCCGCAGAAGCCTTAGTCGTACGTCGCGTTCGTTCGGGACGTCAGGGGTTTTCGGGAGTCGGCCTGTTTTCGTCCAGAGCATCCGGAACTGCCGGTACTTCCTGATCGCTGGCCTTTCGTACCGGGACTCGACGTTCCACGGAGCCTGCTGGTCCTGGGGATACGAATTCCAGTGGCGCAGTCTCCAGGTTCGGATTGTCGATCGCATGCGTTCGGGCGTGAGCTCGCACGGTTGCATCGAGAATCGCTTCGCGGTCCCAACCGCCTTCCGCCAGGTGGACGTTATTGACCTGCAGAATGGTTCCGGTTGCCAGGTTCAGAGCATTGATGGCTTTGTTGTAGGCAATCAGCTGCTGATGATAGGCGCGTTCGGCTTCGGCGACACTGGCTTCGGCACGCAGGACCAGGTCAAGCGTCGTTGTGCCGACGTCAAGTTTGGCCTTCAGCAGTGGCAGACGTTTGGCGGCCGCTTCGAAACGATTGTAATTGGATTCCGCAGCGGCCCATGCGGCGGAAACGTCCTGAATCGCCGTTGCGATTTCAAGAGCCACGCTTTCTTCCTGCGCTGCCAGGATCGCGTTAGCGCGAGCCAGCTGAAGTTCATAGTTTCGCGCCTGGCTGCGAGCCTGACGCAGACCGATCGGCATGCTCATTTCGACACCCAGCGCCCAGGTGGCCAGATCGTCACCGGTCATTGAACCATAGCCGCTGCTGCCGCCCTGCGAGATCAGCTGATCGCCAAACCCGTTGATCCCGTACGAACCCACTGCATCCAGTGATGGGCGTACGAGGCTTCGAGCGGCGTTGAGCTGTAGCTGCAGGCTCTTGATCTGCCATTTCTGGCGTCGGAGTTCCACTCGCTGAGTCAGCCCGTTCATCAGGCTGGAGTTCCAGTCGGGCTTGAATTCAGCTCGTGTTGGTTCGGTGGACGGACGGAGGACTGTTCCGTCATTCATAGGAAGTGAAACCATCCGGCGGAGAAGCGCTTCAGACTTGTAAAGCTCGTTCAGAGCAATCTCCACATCCGCTCGCGTCTGGTAGAAGCGGTCTCGTGCCTGAAGTTCGTCGGCAAGTTCTCCCGTTCCAACTTCCACCTTGGCTTCGCTTTCGCGCCACGACTGAAACGCACTTTCGTGAGTGGCTACAGCGTTGTCGTAGTTGCGGTAAGCGAGGTAGAGATCCCAATACGCGTTCTCAATATCACGCAGTCCGCTTCGTACGGCCTGCTCAAAGTCGGCCAGTGTGATGTCCTGGTTGATTCGAGCGATCACGACACCCTGGCTCACCCCGGCGATGGCACCAAAACCGGGGCGGACCGGGCCGGCGACTCGAGTAAACTCAGTGCCTGACCCTGCGAGCAGCGGTTGACGAACAGAGGCGCCGATTGATCCGGAATATGTTGATGGATAGAACGGGGTTCCTGCACCCTGTCCGAGATAATCCCAGGTGTGGAAGACACCAACGGTTCCGCCGCTGGCGAGCGCTTTGTCGAGCCCGGTTGAGAACGCAGCAGTTTCAGCCGTGAATCGCCCCGGTGCCGTCGCGTGGAGCATTCGCTTGTCACGGCCCCAGTTCATTGTGGTTGTCCAGCGCGTATCGAAGTCAGATAGCGCGGCTTCCAGACCTCGGCGACCGAACAGAACGCCAGTCTCCTGGATGGCCGAATCGTAAACCGTGTTTATCTGATCCGGCGTCAACAGGACACGTGTTGCACCGGCGGCTGCAAGGGCACCGCTTTCCGCGACCTTGTTGCGCTGAAGTGCAGTGATGATGGCTTCATCGAGTGAGAACTCGCGGACTTCATCTTCGGCACGACGCTGAAGACTGCGAGGTTCTTCCGTGATCTGCACATTTTCGACCGTCTCGTTATCAATGGCCGGATGTTCCATGGCCGTGTTGTGGCCTTTGAAGTACCGGATTGGTTTTTCGCCATCCAGATACTGAAGATCGTTGACGGTCTTCTTTCCGGTTGCTGCGCATCCGGAAAGCAGCAACGAGCCTGACAGACCGGCGGCCAGCAGTCGGTGCGTCAGACTTTTTCGCTCCGGCGCATGGAGACACTGTTTTTGCATCCGCGCAGCAGATGACAGCAGTGAACGAACATCCTGAAGGAATCGCGCAAGCCCAAACATGTGACTTCCCTGTCACTTCGAACGCAGCCCGAACGCAGAGCCTTGCAGGCTTCTCGGCGATTTCGGAACGCTGGACCTGGCAGAGCCCGCGCACAGCATCCATGCAGCGCTTGCGGGACAACCGTTCTGTGCAGCGCATCTGCTGCAGCCGGTTTCTCAGCCAGAAGACCTATCGTCGTGCTGTTCCGGGCCCCTTGAGTATTCAGACTGAGGCCCATACTCGGTATAGGGCATTCCTAGCTTCTTCTTCAGAAAAACGATTTCTCCGGCATCGTTTCCCTCAACGGCATGACCCGCAAACTGCAACCCGTATCCGCCGAGAAAGCACAGAAGCGGCCAATACCATTCAACTCCCTGTGCGATTGCGACGGGCGTTCCAATGAATGTCAGTGGAACTCCGATCAGGTGGAGGAACTGATTCGTCCGGTTGCGATGTCTGGGAAGGTAGTTTTTTACGAAACGACGAATCATGGAAGTCTGCACCGGCGAACTTACAAAGACAGTTCCACAGATCCTGTTGAGACCTGCGAGGACAAATCCAGCAGGACGCATTGTATGAAGCTGGTTCGTCGTCACCACTGAACGTTGATGTTTGCCAAAAGGCGGCCACCAGAATGTCGGCAAAATCCGCCGACTGAACATTCTTGAATCGAACCTGCGTCTTTCATGCGGAACAGAAAATGACGAATCAGTCACGCAGATCGGGAAAGATGAAACGATCAGGTCACTTGTGCCGATACGACTTTCTGGGCGTCCGGCTTCCGTTGCGCAGAACGTTCGCGCCGACTTCACCTGGCGAGCGGGACTGCGAATGATCGGATGGCATTCGCTCGAGTTGTCGCACGATTTCCTCATCAGGCAGTTTCTGGACCATGGCTGGATATCGAGAACATGTCACCGTCAGCGGACTCCTGGGAGTCGCCTACGGTTGCGCGTCGGTATTTCTGCTGGGTTTTAGTCTGATTCAGGCGGCGATTGCTGCAGTCCTGACGTGGATTTCGGGAATGTTGCCGGACCTGGATTCGGACAGCGGTCGCCCAATCCGGGAACTCTTCGGCGTCACTGCGGCCCTCGCTCCGCTCCTGCTGCTTCAGCATGTGTATGCGATGGGTGTGGAGGGCGACCGAGCCATGTTCTTTGCTCTGGCATCCTATGGAATTGTCCGGTACGGCGGGGCCTTTCTTCTCTCAAAGCTGACCGTCCATCGCGGGATGTTTCACAGCATTCCCGCCCTTTTGATTTCCGCAGAAGTGACGTTTCTGGCCTATCACAGCGACGAAATGCGAGTCCGGCTGCTGATGGCGGTTGGTGTTGCCATAGGCTTTCTTTCGCATCTGGTTCTTGATGAGATGTACAGTGTGCAATGGGACGGGGCTCGCGTTCGCCTGGCCAAGTCTGCTGGCAGCGCGTTGAAGTTCTTTGGGCCGGAAGCACTACCGAATGGCGTGGCGATGGGGCTTCTGATCTGCCTGACATATGCCACCCTGGTTTCACTGGGCATCGTTCGAGATCCCGGCAAGATCCCGGCACCTGAGGTGATCCGTGTCACCAGTGATCTGGACGACGCACCTCCGTTCCGTGTCGCCCAGGAACCAACGGACACGCAGCTTCAATAGGTCGGTGCTGGAAGAATTGGGGACGCCGACCGGCCATTCGCGACTTCGCACTTTCGAACGCACACTTCGAGCAGCGCCCTTTTGCCATCCGCCGTGGACACAGCGCAACAGTGTTTCGGCAGTTTCTGCCGAATGCGGGCGCGTGCATTTTTCGTTGTAGCAGTTGAACGGTGGCGCTTTGCAGAAATGCGATTGAGCAACAGGAATGTGTCACTCGGCAGATTCCGCGCGTCGAAGAATGCAGCAGTGTACAAGAGCTGTTGTCGCCTCCGATGAAGGAGCGTCTTCGTGCGCCATGTTCTGGTGGTTGTTTCCGCGTACTTCGCTTTTCTGGGTTCAGCATTCGCGCTGGCGGACGACATCGGCGCGGAACCAGTTTTTGTTCCGGTGTGTCTCGAGAAGCTCTTTCAGGAACCGGAGGAGCGTCGACCCTACGTTCAGGCCAATCTGGCTGGCGGTGTTACGGACTTTAGTTCGTTCGGAGGAAGCGGACTGCTGGAAGCGGCGCTGTTTGGAAAAGACGAAGATGCCCTCTTTGGGGCTGGCGGCGCCATTGGCCTGATGTGCGATTACGGTGATCATCGATGTCGATGCGAACTTGAGGCGATCGGCTTTCGAAACAATCACTACACCGTGCTGGGAACAGATGGATTCAACTTCTTCCAGCTTCCCGCCAGGTTGCAGCAGACAACTCTGATGGGAAACCTATGGTACGATCGAACTTTGACAGACTCGCTGAACCTGTTTGTGGGTGGCGGCCTTGGGGGAGCGGACCTGGATATGTCGATTGCGGCGGCAGGTGTCACCAGTTACGCCGGGGCCACAAATTTCGCATGGCAGGCCGGCGGTGGTCTGACAAAGAAACTGAATGAGGACTTTGAAGCGGATCTTGGGTATCGCTACCTTGATTGCGGCCATGTGGATGCCATCATCCCCGGCGGTAATGTCGCGACTGACCTTCATTCCCACGAGATCATGCTGTGCCTTCGCTGGTATGTCTGGTGAGGCAACCGATCACGTCCCGCCAAACGGACGCATTGACTTCGGGAAAAATCCTTGCAACCTGTCCGCCACACGGCACTCTTTCTGGTCGCTGTGGATTCTCCGTGACAGAAGTCTGTCATCTGCGGCGTCTGGTTCTGGAGTTAGGTCGAACGCATGACTGGGATTGTGCTGCCACCACTGGTTTTTCAGCCGGTTTTGAAGCGAATTCGCTGGGGCGGACGGAAGCTTGGCACAATGCTCGGCAAACCGATCGGTGACGAGTCCGATTATGCCGAAAGCTGGGAGATTGCCGATCATGCCGATGGGATGAGCGTTGTCGCCGACGGCCCTCTGGCGGGATTGACGCTGCCGCAACTGATCGAACAATTTCCTGAGGCGCTCTTTGGCAGTCGATCGGGATTGAGCCAGTTTCCGCTGCTCATCAAGTTCCTCGACGCGAACGATTGGTTATCACTGCAGGTCCACCCAAATGACTCGTTGGCCCGAAACTACAACCTGAAGGAGAACGGCAAGACGGAGGCGTGGGTCATTCTGCAAGCGGAGCCGACAAGTGAGATCTGCGCTGGCCTGAAGCCAGGAGTCAGCCGCGAACAGCTGAAGAGTGCTGTGCTGAATGGCCGGCCTGAAGAACTGCTGAACATTATTCCGGTGAAGGCCGGAGATTGCGTGTTTGTCCCTGCGGGAACTGTTCATGCACTCGGGCCTGGCATTGTGCTGGCTGAAGTGCAGCAGCAGAGCAACCTCACGTTCAGGCTTTACGACTGGGGGCGATTGGATGCCAGTGGGAAGCCGCGCCAGGTACACCTTGAAGAATCAATGAACTGCACCAATTTCGAACAGGGCCCCGTTCAGCCCGTGGCGGGGAAGCTCCTCAGTGAATGTGGAAGCAGCGTTGAAGAGCTCGTGCGATGTCCCTATTTCGTCATTCGCCGACACACCGTTCATGCGACGACTCGGATGACAGATTGTGATGAATTCCGAATCCTGATGACCCTCGATGGCAATGGAAGCCTGGAAACATCGACTGGTGCCCGGAAGGTTGAAAAGGGTACGACGGTATTGATTCCTGCCTGCTGCAAGTCTGTGCAGATCGTTCCGGAAGGCCGTCTCATTCTGCTGGAAGTCCTCGGCCCAGGACATTCTCCGAAATCCTAATCCTGACCTGAGGCGTTCACGTTGCACTCAGCGGGATCAAGGTCAAGGTGATGATTCAGCCTTGGGGGCATAACTGCAGGAGCGAGTGAAGGCCGGTTTATGGCTTTTCTGAATCCGAACAGGCGCAGACCATCTGGCCGCAACCGGGGCAGCCATGGCCGTATTTCATTCGGATGGCTTCCGTCAGGTTGATTCCCGCGACGTTGGCGATCGTTGCGAGCCATGCGAGGACGTCAGCGAACTCCTTTGCAATATCTTCTTTGGACGACTCCCGCAGAGCGGCCGCCAGTTCACCGACCTCTTCCATCAGCCACATGAACGTCCCTTCGACGCCACGTGCCTGATCCTTTCGTGAATACATCCGGTCGATGAGTTGCTGAAGTTCATCAAGCGTCACGCTGGTCTCCTCTCAGAACACTGTTCGAGCAACGAAGAATGGGCTGTCCGTGGAGGAAAATAACAGGAATCGCCACTGCTGTCGTGGATAGGGAATGGCCTGAGATCAGAATCCCGGAGTGAGCAGCTTTTAATTGTCATTCGCGCAGGAAAAAGGGTCTGGGAGTGCCAGACCCTCTTGATCGATTAAGTGATTCAGCCGGATTAGTAGTTCCAGTTCACACCGATGCTGAACGTGTTCTGGCTGAAGCTTCCTCGGTCCGCCTGAATGGTTGGGAACAGGTTCGCCTGAGGATTCGACTGGTAGATCACCGATTGAACCGGGTCAGCAACTTCACCGATGAAGAGCCATGACCAGCCCAGACGTAGTTTCGCGTCTTCCAGCATTCGCACATTGCGAAGCACGGGAACTCGGTTGAACAGCGGAATCTCCGCGGTCAGCGACTGCTCAAACAGCGGCGACAGATGAGTCGAACTGTTTGAGCTCGAGTAGGCGTTCTGGGAAGGACCGTTGAGGTTATTGGTGTCGTAACCGTCCAGCAGCGGTGCCAGGCCAGTTGCCGGGTCGACCGTGGTGCTGACGTTCATGTGGTTGAACAGGTTATCACCGCGAATCTTGATCTTTTCATTGTTGAACATAGCGGCAAGCTTGGTGAAGCCGCTGATCGTGATCCCGTCGCCTTCACCCAGCATGTAGTTGAAGCCGAACTCAGGACCGCTCATGTTGCTGACCACCTGAGCATCGTGGTAAGCTCGCACGAGAATCGGATCCGATGGATTTACCTGGCTGAAGTCCAGAGTTCCTTCTTCCGCGATGTTGTCCGTCACGAAGTCGTTGTCATCATCGATGCCGTTGTACACCGGGAATACCTTGGCATTATCCGGAGTATCGTCGTCACCGTTGGTCGAGTAGGACAGACCGCTGTCGATGCCGCGAAAGGCGAACTGTTCATCCAGCTTATAGTAACGGCCACCGATGACTGGGTTGATTCGAATGCCGCCTCGATCGTAGATCGGAGCGAATGCGAAGTCGATGGATGATCCCATCGTGGAGACTCGATGCTGCATCAGGAACTGGATGTCATAAGGAATTGTAACACCCAGCAGTGATCCATCGTCAATGGGAACGCCGTACAGGTTCAAGAGCGTTCGGTCGAGCACGTCGAAGGTGGAACCGAAGACGCCGAAGTCCTCCGAGTCGGTATCATCAAAGGGCTGCCCGGGAGCCAGAATCTGGTCCATCGTGATGCCGAGGTCGGACTGACCGTTCAAGTTGAACGGAGCGGCGATGGTTGTTCCGCCGCTGGCCTGAAGTGCCAATGCTGTTGCCGTGTCGAGCCGTCCGGCCAAAGCGTTCTTGCGAGCGTCGAAGGTGCTGTCGGCTTCGGCCTGCCAACTGAAGTCAGCGATCAGACCCGTACCGTCAGGATTCCAGAATCCTGCACTGCCTCGCATACCGTTGTTCATCAGTTCCGGAATCATGCTGGGAGCAGCGGCGTTGAAATAGTTGTAGAACGCACCGCCGGCAACAATTTCGTCGTTGTCCGGGTCATTCTGCTGCAGGTACGACTGAACGCCCTGATGTCCGAACACACCACGCATCTGGCGGTTGGTGGATCGGGTGTAATCAAGATTCATGAAGAACTTACGAGGCTGCGACCAGGCTCCAAATCCATTCGTCGCATTGTTGTACCAGAGTCCATCTGAAACGTATGTCTGTTCGAAGAGACTCTGATAGGGCGACTGCGGGGCGTAAGGCTGATAGCCCGCCGGAACTGATCCTTGAGGCGGAACGGGCGGGCCATATTGAGCCGACGCGGTGCGCCCTGCTGCAAGCATCATGATGAAGGGCACGAACGCCTTGAGTGAGTGCCGAATCCGCATTGATCCATCCTTGGAGAAGCCGCAGTCGAAACTGCCTTCACTGGTTTTCCCGTCATCCGGCAGTTTCTGCATGGCCATGCCAACAGACTCTGCGCATCGGGACGGTCTTGTCGGAAGTATCGGTCAGGTAATTTGAGAAACTGTAACGATTGTTCCGGATGTACCCAGTTTTCGGATCATGCCGCTGTCTGACTTTGGCTTGTGTTGTCCTCCGTGCAAAGTTCGTGAAAACACTGAGAAATTCTTGGTTTTTGCCGTGCCAGCGGGGACTTTTTCGGGCGTTTTGAAGCTCGTAATCTGCAGCTTCTGCCGATGTTCGAGGGCCGCAATCTTTCCCCATCCTCTCGAAGCTGTTGCGCGAAATGTTGAAATGCCGGTCGGTGGTGCAGGTGTCACGTACTAGTTTTGGGGAGGAGCGGAGTTGTCGTTCAATCGCTCCTGACCAAGCAGTTCGTAGTAACGCTGAACCGTGGAATCGAATTCTTCGGGCACAGGCTCGCGATCGATAGGCACCATGGCTCGATCGGATTTCATCTTTTGCAGATCTTCGGAAATACGCTGTTGAAGTGACTGAAGCTCGCCCAGAAGTTGTGATTTCACGAGATCCCATTGTGGTTCTGTGCCGTGTCGTTTGAATTCGGCACGTATCGCGCGAGCACGGTCGCGGACCTGAGCAACGCGATTGCGAAGTTCCGGGTCGTCCAGCATCTCTTCAACATCTCGCAGGCGATCCGACCATTGTCCAAATTCGTTACCAGTCAGCGGCTGGCCTGGCATGTTGTTGAACCCGAGCCCCGCACTGTCTTCACGGCCACCATCTCTGAGAGCAGAACGCTGCTGTCCGTTCTGAGG
>CAZIGZ010000160.1:0-13553 GCA_964538835.1 uncultured Chitinophaga sp.
GTGCTGCCGAGATCCCATTCGAAGATCTCATACTCGCCCGTCCAGATGTAGCTGAAGTTCTCACGAGTACTCGCGTTCTTCAGCACCCACTCGTTGAAGTCCGCCGAGCAAATGGAAAGGCAATAGTCCGTCACCAGAGCCGGGATTCGCATGGCCGACTTGCCGCCGTAGCTCAGACCGTAGAAGGCAATGCGATCGCCGTCGACATTGGGCTGAGTCTTCAGCCAGTTCACAATCTGCTGATGCTGAGGCACGATGATGGAGAACAGTGATTTTCCCAGCGGCTGAGCCTTCCGCTGCAGCGTGCGAAAACGATCCGTGAAGATGTACGGATTCTGAGGCGAGAATGTGATGAATCCTCGCTCGCACAGTTTCGCCGCGAAATCATGATAGGCCGGATGATCGCCCTGAATGATGTCCGTCGGCCGACCTTCCAGACCATGCTGGCACACAACCACTGGTCGCTTTTCACCAGGCTTCAGATCTTTGGGAAGCAGCAGGATGCCGTACGCAAAGACATCCGGGAAGACATCCATCACGACTTCATGCCCCGTCCATTTTTCGGTCTCCCACGACTTGCGTGAGCGAGCATTGAACGGAAGCTGGGGCTGATCAAACTCCCCGATGACATCCTTACGGAAGATGTCACGATACTGTTCGACCGACTTTTCGTACGCTTCAACCGACGTCAGATCGAGCTTCGACATGAAGTCTTTGCGAACGAAATGAGCTTCTCGCAGAAGTGCCTGATTGTGGCGGTCGATTTGTTTGAGGAGTCGGGTTTCACGATTCGCCGAATGATCTTCGTCTGATGTCTTCGAGATCGGCAGTGGCGACGTCAAGTCCCGATTCTTGCTCTTAATTCCCAGGTAACTCCACAGGTAGGAAACCAGATAGTTTTGAGTCTCGGGCATCTTCGAAAAGAAGGCCGACTTGGGAGAACCGATGGCTCGTTCGTTCGCACGGCTCGACTCCGAGAGCGCCAGTTTCATGTCTGGCGGCGACAGAACGGCCGGACCACCGCCATTTCCTTCCAACTGCAGCGCGGGGCCGCCGGTCGCGTCGATAATGAGTGATCGAGGCACCGTCAGCATCTTCAGTTCCTGGGCACCGAAGTCTTGCAGCAGGCCGGCAAAATTGCGATCGATCGGCTCCTGCCAGCTTCCTTCTCGAGGTCCGAAGAAGCCACTGACGCCGATCACCTGAATCCGTGCGTCGAGCCCACCGGCGAACATCGCCAGCATCCCGCCTTCACCGTAACCGGAAATTCCAATCGGTGTCTGAGGTGATGATTTGGAATACCAGTCCACGATGCTGAGCGCCATTTGCACTTCGTAACCTGCAAGCGTTCTGCCCAGTTCAAAGGCGGCTCGATGAAGATACTCACGGTTGCTCAGGTCCGCCCGTCCCAGTCGCTTCTCGCGTTTGCGGCTGATCAGTTGAGGCACGACGACGCGACAACCTTCTTCCGCCAGATGCCGAGCCACCTGGAGGGGTACCGGAATGCCGTCGACGAGTCCAATGGTCTGTTCCGGTGTCTGATCCGCATCCGGCAGCACAATCACATTGGCAACGACGTCGCCCTTCGGAGTCAACAGCAAGCCTTCGCCGTAGAGCGATGGCAGACCTGTGCCCTGTGGAGTTGGATCACTCAGCACCGGCCAGCGAATCGCCTGCACGGTGAACTTATCAGACTGAGCCATCACAGGATCACCGCCGACCGGGACGATGATCTCCGGAGCATCGAATTCCATTCGCGCGTCTCGAATGCCCAGGCACTTCGCCAGCCTTTCCCGATGAGGCTTCAACGAGGCTTCGTAGGCTTCGGGCGAGGACGTATCGACTTTGAATCGCTCCGCTCGCGTTGCGGCTGTCTTCTCGATTTCCTTCAGGAGGAAGCGATCAATGCCGTCCACCATCTGCGACGCCAGATCACCTTCCATCGTCAGAGGACTCGTGCCTACCGGCCCGGCAACCCCCTGAGCCTCCACCTTCGCGACACTCAACAACACAAACACGCCAAACAACAACCAACGCAAAACCGAACGACACATCACGGCGGGACCTCCTGGAGAGAGTATTCAAACTGCGGCGGAAGTAACCATCAGTCAGGCCCGCCACTGTAGGTTGTTGCCCACCACATTGCGACTGAGGCTGCGTCTGCCGTTGCGGTATTGCTACACTGCCTCATGGGTTGAGGAAATCTGGATCTTCGCTG
Source organism: uncultured Chitinophaga sp. (assembly GCA_964538835.1). Lineage (GTDB taxonomy): Bacteria > Planctomycetota > Planctomycetia > Planctomycetales > Planctomycetaceae > SXXK01. The sequence continues at coordinate 2,219 of CAZIGZ010000160.1, forward strand.
TGGCTCGCCCAGAATCGCTGCTCGGATACACGCGCGGCATCGAGCAAGCAACATAAATTCCTCGCGGCAACCGTTTAGATGCCGAGTCCCGCTACGGTTGTTTCGATGCGGCCTCTTTGCGCTTCTGGTGGTGCTTGCGAAGCTCGGCATAGGATCGAGCGGCCAGGACATCAAGGACCTGTTGCTGGCCATGCCCAGGAACCTCGATGGTCTTCTCCTTCAGCGACTCCAGCTGGTTGTAGAGCTGCCGATGGTTGTCTGGGTTCTTCAGATCGCCCGGAAACAGGTCCTTGTTTTGTTCGACGAGTGTCTCAAAGCCGCGGGGTGTTTTGTCGAAGTATTCGACCAGCGTCAGGAGCCGCTTCGGAGGCGTGTGGTAGCCGTTACTCCACGATGCATAGATTGGCACCGTTTGTTTCCACGACTTGCCCGGAACAAAGCTCAAGCCACCGAGGCCCGGGTTGTTGTCGTAATTCAGGACACTGACGAATACTTCCGTGTCAGGCAGGCCCCGCACCGTCAATGGCGGCTTGCCCTGGTGAGTGATGCCGATGATGTGAGATCGGAACGAATCGCCCCAGCCGAGCGGCCCAAAGATGGGTTCGGCGAATGGAGCCTTTGCCGAAAGAAAGACGTACGTATTGCCTTCCTTCGGATCATTCTCAAGCACGACGGGTTTGTCGCCCAGAGGTTCGATAGTCACTTCTGTGACCTCGTCATCACGCACAACCACGTGATTCACGACACCGTGCAATTGCAGGATACGATCCTCTTCCTGCTGCGTCGGAACGTGATCTGCCCCAATCCATTCCTGTGCTACCAGCCGCCACTCACCGGCCGGAACATTCTTCAGAAGAAAGGAGCCATCTTCTGAAGTCATCACATGCCGAAACCCCTCCAAGCCCTTTTCCAGCGACGAATCGAGACCGGGCGCGAGGGTCTTCTGCGAATCCTGAAGCAGCGGATACCCTGTTCTCGCATCCGCTACGAAGACGACCACATGCTCAATCGCCTTCCTCTCGCCCGCTCCGTCCACAAGATATCCGGAGATCGAACCTTCCGCCGCCAGCACTGCGGAAGACAGCATGGCCAAACAGACGCTCAAACACACGGCAGGAAGTCTGAACACGTGACGCTCCCTCTCGTTAACCGCTTTGATTCACTACTCGCGATGAGTCTGGCAAACGAAGAGATGCCGTCAAGACGTTCTACTTCGCAAACACTTCTTCAAAGAAGTTCTTCATCGCGGTCCATGATCGCTTGTCGGCTTTTTCGTTGTAAGCGGCGCCGCGGGAGTTGTCGTTGCCAGCTTCCGGGTGTGTAAAGGAATGAACGGCACCGGAGTAAATGTCCATCTGCCAGTCGACCTTTGCGGCATTCAGCTCGGCCTGGAAGGCTTCGATATCTTTTGCCGGGACGAACGGGTCATCCGCTCCGTGGCACACGAGGATCGCTCCTTTGATATTGCGGCCTGCTTCCGGTTCCGGTGAATCCAGACCTCCATGGAAACTCACGACGCCGGAAACCTCGGCTCCGCTTCGAGCCAGCTCAAGGACACCTGTGCCGCCAAAACAGTAACCGATCGCACCGACTTTGCCTTTCGCGACTTCCGGTCGAGCCTTCAGCTGATCGAGTGCCAGATTCAATCGGCGACGGTAGAGCTTGCGATCGCTCTTGTAGATGCCCGCCTGCTTTCCGGCATCCTGCATGGTCGCTGGACGGATTCCTTTGCCGTAGATGTCTGCCGCGAATGCCACGTATCCCAGTTCTGCCAGTTGTCGGCATCGCCCCTTTTCGTAGTCCGTCAGGCCCATCCATTGATGAACAACCAGGACTCCCGGCGATGCCGAAGTGCTGGCGGAGTCCCACGCGACATAGCCTTCCAGGACGATATCACCATCCTGATATTCCACCACAGCCGTCTTGATCTCCGCCTGCACTGAAGACGCTCCCGCAACACTCGCCAAAATCAACAGTATCCAACGCATGATCTGCCTCAACATCCTCTTGTGTAGGTATGACGCACTTTGAGTTTCACTGGGTCGTGGCCGATTGTCGTTCCTTGGCTCGCCGCCATCACGGACGACGGAAACGCCTCCCGGCCTTTGAACCACGGCCTTCCGGAATTCGTCGAAGTTTACCAGACGACTACGCTTTCTGCAGACAAGCTTCGAACATCTTTCGTGAGAGCTTCGTGGAAAAGCGTTCAGACTGACGAGAAGACTCGTTGTGGGTCCAATCCGCAGTTCTGGCCCTTATTGTGCCGTTGCCTTTTGCTTCTTCGTGCGTTTCTTCCGACGCGCGGTGACGGTCTTGACGGGTTGTTTTTCCGCCAGCGCGTGAACAGCCTGAACTGGTTGCTGCTCTGCTGCAAAAGTGGACTGGTGAGTCGCCGCAATCTTCTGCAGGTGAGGCACAATGTCGTCTTTGATCCATCGAGCCGCTTCGTTGATCAGCTGACTGAGCGATTCGCGTTCGCCGGTGGGATTCGAGGCGATCGATTTGTCGCGAACTTTCTTCCCATCCTGTTTCGAATTTCTGTTCGCGGACTTTTCCTTCTGCTTCAGAGCCACCACGGCATCCTGGATGTGGCCCAGCTTCTTCTGAACATCGGAAAGAAGCTCCGAGAGTATTTCTGCGGACGGTGAATCCACCATCTCCCCGATGCAGTCAGCGGCGTACCTTGTCTGTTTCGTGCCGAGCCGAAACTTGTGCAGCGTTCGCGCCGTCACGCTGTTGGGTACCTGAGTCAGCAGACGATCAATCTGGTGATGAATCTGTTGGTTGGCCCATGCTTCCGGCGACTCCTGCACAGCCCTGTTTTCGCTGGGTGTGTCGAGCTGTGAGATCAGGGCGCGTGATCGTTCCTTCAGACGACCCTTCTTCAGGAGCTTCCTGGCGACTTCTTCCAGAACCGGCTGGCATTCCCGACGTTTCTTCTGCCATTCTCGAACATGTTTCTCCGAGCTTCCCGACTTCTGATGGTGTGCGCTGGTCAGCAGAACATCCAGGTCTCTCGCTTTGCCTGAAGCCTTCAGCAGTTCCTGTAATCGAGCAGCAATCCACGCGGCGTCCCGGGGTTCCGTAAACAGAGGCTGAAACAGTTCGAGGCACACCAGTGAGCGCCGCGCTGAAACACGAGCCTGGTGAAGCGGCTCCGTTTCCTTCTTCCAGCGATCCTCCATCTTCTTCAACTGCCGCCGCACTTCCCGAAGCGCGCTGCGCAGCTGGACCTGAGCCATTGTCTGGAGCACAGTGGTCTTTGCGGAATCGCCTGAAGATTGTTCAGCGTTGTGGGAAGCGGTACTCATCGACGTGTTCACCTTTCTGCCAGCTCCGTATGCAAACAGACAGGGTGGTGAGGCAATTCGGGGGTTTCAAATGACCTGGTCACATTCATCCGGGAATCGGCAACCTTAACAATTCCCTGATCGGGTGCTGTCTTCAAGTCGACATCTTAACAATTCTCTCAGGATAAACCTAAACCCTTTTATACCTTTGCGTTACGAACACTCGATCTTGTGGGGTTCGATCGTGACGACTCATCGGACGCTTTTTTCAGAACTTGCGATCCAGACACCACTTGTTATCGTGAACTTCGACCCTGAGGGACTTGTTGTCGCTCTTCCTTTCTGATGAACCTCGGTTTCGGAGGATTGATTGTGAACCGCCTGCTGCTCAGAGTGATCGTGTTGTCCGTCCTGATCGCTCCCGTCAACGCTCAGGAAAAGAAGACTCGCGACCAGAAGGTTCGTGAAGACCTCAAAAAGGTCACCGAAGAAGGCTTCTGGATCTACAACGATCTTCCGAAAGCGTTCGAGCAGGCCAAGTCCACCGGCAAACCCATCGTCGTTGTCCTGCGATGCATTCCCTGTGAGGAATGCGTCAAGCTGGATGACGACCTTGTTGACACGGACCCCGTCCTGCGTCCGCTGTTGGAACAATTTGTCTGTGTGCGAGTCGTCTCGACGAATGGTCTGGACCTGTCGTTGTTTCAGTATGACACGGATCAGTCCTTTGCGGTGTTCATGCTGAACGCAGACAGGACGATCTACGGTCGTTTTGGTACACGATCTCATCGAACGGAATGGGTCGGTGATGTGTCATTGAAAGGTCTGGCGGAAGCTCTTCAGGGAGCTCTGAACCTTCACAAAGGGTATCCCGGCAACAAGGCTGTGCTGGCCGCGAAAACCGGGCCAAAGCCGGCATTCGATCGGCCGGAACTCATCCCGGCCTTGAAGGATAAGTACACCAGTTCGCTGAACTATTCCGGCGACGTTGTGAAAAGCTGTATTCACTGCCATCAGATTGGCGATGGCCTGCGAGACTTCTATCGCAGCAAGGGAGAACCTCTGCCAGCTCACATTCTGAACCCATATCCTCATCCAAAGGCTCTGGGCCTGATTCTGGACCCGAATCGTAAAGCGACGCTGAAAGACGTCCGCGACGACAGCCTGGCACAGAAGGCCGGGTTCAAGGCTGGAGACAACATCCTGACTCTGAATGACCAGCCTTTACTTTCCATGGCGGATATTCAGTGGGTTCTTCACAACGTTCCTGCAGACGGCGGCAAGGTCGTAGCCGGTGTAGAGCGTGCTGGAAGTCGTGAAACGCTGACGTTGAATCTGCCGGCCGGCTGGCGAGAGATGGACGACATTTCCTGGCGAGTTTCCGCGTGGGGCCTTCGCCGTATGGTCACTGGCGGACTCGTTCTTGAACCTGTTGAGGATTCCGAACGAGGCAAAAACGGCATCCCAAAGACCGGCACGGCTTTGCGAGTCAAGTTTGTGGGTCAGTATGGCGAACATGCGGCCGGCAAAAATGCGGGTGTTCAGAAGGACGATGTCATTGTTTCCTATGCCGGTCGCTCCGACCTGCTGACCGATTCCGATGTCCTTCGTTATGGAGCAACGAACACAAAGCCCGGTCAGAAGATCAAGCTGGAAGTTGTGCGAGCCGGGAAGACGCGTTCCTTTGAAATCCCGGCGCAGAAGTAATCGCCTTCGTTCTTCAGTCTCCGGCGGCGGCACCAGGCTCGGCAACGAGGTCCAGGGTCTGGGCGTGAGGAATCAACGCTGCGATGATGAAGTTGATATGATCATCGAGATTGACGCCCAGATCTTCGGCCCCCCGAATGATATCATCGCGGCTGACCGCGGCTGCGAAGGACGCCTGCTTCATCTTCTTGCGCACACTTTTCGCTGCCATACCGTCCAGTCGTCCGGGACGCATCAGAGCACAGGCGACGATGAACCCGCACAGTTCGTCGCACGCGTAAAGACATTTGTGCAGTCTGGAGACTCGCGGGCAGTCCGGCAGATAGTCGGCGTGGGACTTGATCGCGTAAATGATCTCGTCGCTGTAACCCCGTTCCTTGAGTATTTTTGATCCCTGCAGCGGATGGTCAGGCGGGTTCGGCCAGCGTTCATAATCGAAATCATGGAGCAGCCCGACGGTGCCCCAGAGTTCGACGTCTTCGCCCCAATGGACCGCGTAGGCTCGAAGTGCGGCTTCCACTGCCAGCATATGTCGAATCAGTCCTTCATTGCTGACAAATTCACGGACGAGTTGAAGGTTCTGTTCGCGATTCATTGGCCTGTTTTCTTCTGATTTCCTAACACGATACATCAGTGAGAGATCGAAACCGCCGCGAATCGAGAGAATCATCCCTCGCTCACGCAGCGGGTTGAGAGTCATTCCACAGGCTGTCAGGGCTTAACCACTCGCTTCCAGATCGCCTGTCGGGCACCGATCACGATTCCCACCAAAAAGCCGGCCACATGAGCAGCGTTTGCGATCGGTCCAAAAGCTCCTCCCATGCACAGCAACAGAAAGAGCACTGAATAGACGACCTGGTCTGATGAGAGTCCGATACCCAGCCATGGCTGAGTTCTGCCTTTCATCCATACATAGCCTATCAGTCCGTAGACGACGCCCGACATTCCGCCAAAAGCCGGCCCGCTCCAATACAGCTGAGCCAGATTGGATATCACAGCGATCACTGTGACCAGGATCAAAAATCTTCGCGTCCCCCGAACATATTCGATGGCCCCTCCCAGGCTTCGGAGCCAGCTCATGTTGAACAGGATGTGAAGAAAGTTGAAGTGCAGAAAGATGGGCGTGACGAACCGCCAGACTTCACCGCTCTTCAATGTACCGATCGCGTCTGCGGCCCCATACCACCGCAGTGTTCGCTCGCCCATCGGAAGTTGCACCAGCGGCTTCTGGATGAACATCTTTTCCAGCAGCACGGAATCATCACGATTGCATGTCCGAGGCAGACCCCACATTCGCTGCTCTTTGCTGCCCCAGTCGGTGCACAATGCCACTACAGCGACGCTGATGGCGACCATGATTACCGTGGCCGGATAACACTTCCACCAGACACCTTTCCAGCGATCCTGGAGGTTCACGAATGTCTTGCGGCGGGCTTTTTCGGCCTTTTCTTCTTCGCGGAGTTTCTCTTTGGCTTCTCGTGCGGCCCCCTGAAACTCTTCAGCGTCAGGATTTGTCAGATACTGCTGAAGGAGCTGCTTTGCCGATTCCCGGTGGTCATCGTTCTGGATCCAGACCACCCATTGGCCGGATTCTTCTTCCACCACGGCTGGCATTGATCGAGCAATCAGCACATCGGCGAACCGCCTGGCTGCTGGAGCTTCTGTGAAAGTGTGAACTTCCCGCATAAACGGACTTACATGCTGGTGCTGATGATCGTTTCAGGTCAACGGACTTCGTTCCGGTGTATTCTTGCACCCAGCGGTAGTTTTGCGACTGATCCTGATGCTGCTTCTGAACCTTTGCCGCCAGACCCTGACCAGGTCTCGTTCCTGCTGGTTTCAAGCCGTTGGGACAACCTGACGGCCGAATGGACGACGAGCCGCCAGTCGGCTCAGAGTTATGGGCCTTTCAACCCTTCAGGTTCGAAAGATATACAGCACCGGACTTTGCGGATCGTGCTCATTCCCCGGGATGCGATCAATCGGTCTTTCAGTGTGGGTTCTGGATTCCGCTAGTGCCCTGAGAGCCCTCTCTTCGTCTCGGCCAGCGTCATGTCCCGGATAGGCGATCACTGTCATTACACCGCCTGGTTCGAGCAGCTGCTCGGCGGTCTCGAGTGCCAGGAGCGTTGTCTCTTTTCGCGTCACGATCTGTTTGTCGCCGCCGGGAAGATATCCGAGGTTAAACACGATCGCCCGAAAGTGTCGTTCCGACGTTCCGATCTCCCTGAGCTTCTGAGAGTGATCGCCCTGGATCCATTGCACTCCGGTGAAATTCTCTGAGTCCAGTCTGGTCTTCGCGGATTCGAGGGCCTGCTGCTGCTGATCGATCGCTGTGACGTTTTGTGCGCCGACAAGCTTTGCAAGGAAGAGTGTGTCATGACCGTTTCCCGCTGTGGCGTCCAGGACTCGATCACCCGCGCGAAGCGTACGTCGCAGAATGTTGTGAGCCATCTGAGTGACCGACTTTGCTGGCTGTTGCTTTGAGTCCTTCTTCAGTCCTCTGACGGCGTTTCTTGCTTCTATGGCGACTTCCGCCGCCCTGGGTGCCAGAAGACTGCCGCGTGATCCCAGCCCATTCACGACGACTATCTGAGTGTGTTCCTGATGCGGTCTGACGACGAGCTGCCGGTTTGCGGTCGATGCTCTGATTCCGCTGAAGTGGTCCAGTACGGTCGCATCCTGACCCGTCATGTCCACCACAAACTGCAACAAAAGTGCACGAGCCTCGTCCGTTGGTCCCGCACTCAGTTGCTCACGATCATACGTCGCCCCGACGAGCCATTCGTGGTTCTCTGGTGTTTCATCACTTGTCTGAGCAAACGACGGGGCCTGTGCAAACGACGGGGCCAGCCAGTATTCCGTACACACGATTCGCGGCTGTCCCTTCTGAAGCCGTACCTTCAGGATCTCACCACGAACCGGACGATCGGGAACCCCTGGGAACCAAGGGTTTGTCCGGCCTTCGTGCCCCTGGCAGAAGTAGATTCTTCGAGAACTGATGTTGAGCCGAGGAATCGACACACCATCGTTCGATACGATCAGGTCTTCGCCTGGGTTAAGCTCGATTTCAACGTAGCTGCTGAGTCCTTGAAAGTGCGTCTTCGTCAGCTCCAAATATCGCCTTACGTTGAGCCGGGCTCCTGGCATCACAAACCCGCTGCCATCGGGCAGCTGTTCGATGGCCGTCTGGAACGATGCCTTTCTTTGCAGGATATCGTCTCGCTGGCTGTCGCTGAGATATCTTCGTTCCACCGGCTGTCGGTTGAAGACTGTTTGCCCGGTGATTGCTTCGACCGATTCGTAATGCGACTCAGCCTGCCGCATCAAGTGCTGGAAGTCTGGCATTTCAGCCAGTCGCCTGCCGGAGATCGGCATGATCAGTCCAGCGGCGATTTTTGATGCCGTAGACTTCCTGCCTGAGTCAAGAATCAGCGTTGATTCGCCCCGTTGCCACAGCTTCCATGCCAGCGCGGAGCCTGCGAGTCCCTGCCCGAGAACGACGTTGTCAAAGAGGGTCGCTGATGCCACGAGTTTTGACTGCCGCTCTGTGAGTTACTGCTCTCTTGCTGTCAGGCCTTTCCGGTTGCCTTTTTTACTGCCCAGCCTATTCCCCCGGCTGCCAATGCTGCCAGCGCTACGAGTCCCCTTACTGAACCGCCTCGAAGACGAAAGTTGCTTCCTCCGGAACATTTTGGACAGGCATCACCCGTCTTTACACCGTCCGCTTCGGAAAACTCTGCACCACAATTGTCGCACTTATACACGTACTCGAACGTTGGCATCGCTGGTGCTGGTGGCGGATTGAACGCTGGCGGATTGAATTGAGGTGGCTGGAAGTTCCCGGCATCTGACTGTGGCGGCATTCCCGGTGGTCCTGACATCCCTGGATCAAAACCTGTTCCTCCTGGCATCGCCCCTGACGCTCCTCCCGGGCTCATTTCCGTAAAGGCGCCCGGGCCCATTCCCGGCGCTCCCGTGATGCCGGGCTGTGACCCGCCACCCGGTGGAATCATAGGTCCGGACATTCCCGGTACGCCACCGGGTCCCATATTCATGCTGGAACTCATCGCCGCTCCCGGGAAGCTACCAGGTGGCATGCTTCCTGGCGGCATACTGCCCGGTCCGCCGGCCATGTTCGGGAAGCCTGGCATTTCTCCTGGCAACCCAGTGGCTGGATTCACACTTCCTGGCATGTTTGGAAGCCCCGGAAATCCGTTCCCTGAAAGTCCTCCCGGTGCCATGTTTCCTGGCATCGCTGCCCCTGGCTGTGATCCTGTGTCGCCACCGGACGCTGTTCGCAGGAATTGTTGATCCTGAATACTAAAGCCTGTGATCGGAAACGTCTGAACTTCGCCGGTTGCCGTCTTAAGCTGTACCGTCAACCCTGTCACAGATACCAGTTCTGCCTGCAGCTTGTTGCCTTTGATGTCAGTCCATGTCCGCATCCCGGAGCCTTCATTGTCTCCGCCTTCTTCACCTTCTTTGCCAGCCATACCTTCCGACTTGTCGCCTTTGCTGGAGTCCGTTGATTCACCGTTCTTCAGCCGTTCCACATCAGACTGTCGACCCTGGGAGATGAGGTTGCTGTTAACAACTTCTTTGTCCTTCTTGGTGAGCTTGGCGTACGGTATTGTTTCAATACCACCTGTATTGGTTCTGATGATGACTTCCGAGCCTTTGACGTCCTGAAAATCACCCACAACGGCTCTGCCGCCGCCGACAAGACGCCAGGTTCTTCCTTCCGCCACTGTCGCTACGCAAAGGATCATCAGTACGAAAAAAATGCGGTTAGCCATCGGTGTTCTTTCCGGCGGTATGGAGCTCTGCAGGCCTATGGATCAGCTGTTCTTGGACGCACCTTCAGCCAGCCACTTTCGATAGGGACACGGTACACGCGGTCTAATCACCCGTCAATGTCTTTGGGAAATGGTTCAACACCCTGAGGGAGAATCAACTTTCCTGCTTTTGCTGATTGTTTTCTTTATTCCGGACGATTTTCTTCCCTTTGCCAGCGGCATATGCTTCTGTTGTGACTTCCGCTCCTTTGTACTCACCCCCTGCTTCTGTGTGAATTTTGCGGGTCGACCTGCTGCTTTCACAACCTCCTTATCCCTTTCTGACCTTGCTGAGAGAGTCCCTATGACCAACCCTCGTTCCTCAAGTCGTCGTTCTTTCCTGCAAACATCGAGTTCTGCTTCCGCCGGTTTGCTTGCGTCTTCGCTTTTTGCCGCTCCTGGCGGGTCTCGACCCACCCGCAGTCCCCTTGAAAAGCTCAACATCGCCTGCATTGGCACTGCAAACCGAGCTGCTGAAGACGTGAATGGCGTGATCGGCGAAAACATCGTTGCCATCGTCGACGTGGACTCAAACTACCTCGACCGTGCCAAGGCGATGCTCACGGAAAAGAAGGGCGTCGAACCTCGTTGCTACGCCGACTACCGCGAAATGATCGAAGCGGAAGGAGACAAAATTGACGCGGTCGTCATCGGCACTGCCGACCATCACCATGCTCCTGCTTCAATCCGCGCGATTCGAGCCGGCAAACACGTTTACTGCGAAAAACCACTGACTCACACCGTTTTTGAAGCTCGGTACATTGCAAAGGCTGCCGCCGAAAAAGGCGTTGCGACACAGCTGGGCACTCAGATTCACGCAGAAAACAATTACCGCCGTGTGGTGGAAATCATCAAGGCTGGCGTGATTGGTGACGTCACTGAAGTGCATGTCTGGGTCGGAAAAGGCTGGGGTGGCGGCGAGCGTCCGGCGAAAGGCGATCCGGTTCCTGCGACTTTGAACTGGGATCTGTGGCTCGGTCCTGCTCCAGAACGTCCCTATGCCAACGGTGCGTACCATCCGGCCAACTGGCGACGCTGGTGGGACTTCGGTCAGGGAACCCTCGGCGACATGGCCTGCCATTACATGGACCTTCCGTTCTGGGCTCTGGATCTGCGACATCCGACTCGCTGCGAAGCGGAAGGTCCCAAGGTACATCCGGAGACCTGTCCTCTTGGCCTGATCGTGCGTTACGACTTCCCGTCCCGCGGATCAATGCCACCGCTCAAACTCACCTGGTACGACGGCGACCTGATTCCAAAGAAGGTGGCCGATCAGCCGGTTCCAGCCAATGGGGTGATGTTTGTCGGCAAAGAAGGCATGCTGTTCGCGGACTACGGGAAGTACAAACTGTTCCCGGCCAACAAGTTCGCTGGCTTCAAACCACCCGCGGAAACCATTCCAAACTCCATAGGCCACCATGCCGAATGGATCATGGCTTGCAAAGACGGTTCACCAACCACCTGCAACTTTGATTATTCAGGTGCTCTGACGGAAACCGT
>CAZIGZ010000161.1:0-13439 GCA_964538835.1 uncultured Chitinophaga sp.
CAGCTGGAGGCGCTGAAGCAGCGATTGCCGATCATCAAGGAAATTCGAATCTGCGGCATGATGATCGGAATCGATCTCACCATCCCGTCGACTCCCGCGGTTGCAAAGTGTATGGAGCGAGGCGTGCTGATCAATGCGACCAACAACACGGTCGTGCGACTGCTACCCGCGCTGAATGTTTCCGAAGCAGACCTCAGCGAAGGTCTGCAGATCATCAGTGAAGTGCTGGAAGAAATGGCGAATGAGGCCTGAGCCGGCATTGCAGAAGATTCAGGGCGTTTCCGGCCGACAGTGAATTGCAGGAGAACAGCTTGGGATTTCTCGCGCAGGTTCATATCTACTGCTTTCTGATGAGTTACCTGGTGTCGCTGGGATGCGAAGTTCTTCAGGTACTTCGTCGGCCGTTTCCGATCCTGCGCGTGGTTCTTGTGACATTTACGGTGGCGGGTTTTGTCGCTCACACGGCCTTCCTGTTTACTCGCAGTCGCAACGAAGGAATGCCGCCACTTCTGACCAGTCAGCAGGACTGGCTGCTGGTTCTGGCCTGGCTAGGAAGCCTACTGTATCTCATTCTTCTGGTGACTTACCGTCAGATGGCGCATGGGGTTTTCATGCTGCCGGCGATCCTGCTGCTTGTGATCGTTGCTCTGTTCGCCAGTCCGGTCGCCTCGGGAAATCTGCATGAACAGGTGATGAGGCGATGGGGCATGTTTCATGCGGCTTCACTTGTGCTTGGCATCGGAGCCGTCGCAGGAGCAGCGCTGTCGGGACTGATGTACCTGCTTCATTATCAGCGTCTGAAGACTCGCAGTGTATGGCTGACGAAACTCGCGCTCCCCAGTCTGGAAAACCTGTCAGCCATCAACCGATGGATGGTCGTTTTCAGCGTACCGTGTCTGACGATTGGACTGCTGACTGGCTTCCTGCTGATTTCGTTCTCAAAGGCTCAGAATGCGACCTACACGATTCCGTGGACCGACCCGACGATTGTGACAACGATCCTGGTCTGGCTGGCCATGATTGTGGTTCTCGTCAGGCTGCTGATGAATACTCAGCAGACCGGCCGTGCCGTCGCGCAGCTGTCGTTTCTGAGCGGAGGGTTCCTGCTGCTGACGGTGCTGGGGCCGATGCTTCTTGCAGGGCAGGGCAGTTTTAACGCCATTCACGGCCGCCCGCAGGCTCCGGCGGAAGCACCGGACAACGCAGCCGCTGATGCTGCCAATGATCCTGCTGGCGCCGCTGATGCTGCTGCGAAAGATGTTCCAACTTCTGGCGATGCGAAGACTCAGGAGCCAGGTCGATGAACGTCCTGGTCGTCAGCTGTAATCATCACAATGCCGGAGTTCAGCTGCGTGAACGGCTGGCGTTCTCCAGTGCCGAGCGGCTGAACCAGGCGTATACGCAGTGGAGATCGCAGCACCCGAATTCCGAGATCGTTGTTTTGTCGACGTGTAACCGCGTTGAGATCTATGCGGCGGACGAACGTGGCGAAGACGGCGTGTCGTTCGACGATATTACTCGGTTCATCAGCCAGTTTCATGATGTTCCGCCCGACGATTTCGTGGGAGCTGTGCTGGCCCATTCCGGTGCGGACGCGGTGGCACATCTGTTTCAGGTCACCTGCAGCATCGACAGCATGGTGCTGGGCGAACCGCAGATCGTGAACCAGGTCAAAGAGGCTTATCGGGTTGCTCAGGAGAACGAAGCCTGCGGTCCTCTGACCAATGTTCTGTTCCAGCACGCTCTGAAGGTGTCGGCTCAGGTTCGAACGGAAACTAAGCTGGCGGACGGTCGAGTCTCCATTGCCAGCGTGGCCGTGGGTGATTTTGGCAAGAGTATCTTCAGTCGCTTTGACAACAAGACCGTGCTGGTGATCGGCGCCGGTGAGATGGCGGAAGAGACTCTGACGTATCTTCAGTCAGAAGGCGTCAAGCGGATCATTGTTGCCAATCGCAGTCGCGAACGTGCGGAACGACTGGCGGAGCAGTTTCAGGGCGAAGCCGTGGACTTTGCGGAACTGGACACATGGCTCGCCAAAGCGGATGTTATCGTCAGCACCACCGGAGCTTCGCAAACCCTGATTACTCGCGATCGTTTTGCCGCGGCGCGAGCGAAGTCGAATCGTCATCCGGTCTTCATTCTGGACCTTGCCGCCCCGCGTGACTTTGATCCGAGCATCTCCGGGGTTGACGATAACGTGTTTCTGTACGACATCGACGCACTGGAAGAGACGTGCGAACAGAACCGCCAGGCGCGGCGAGCCGAAGTGCAGAAAGCTCAGGAGATCATCGCCGCACAGACTCGCACGTTCATGCAGGAAATCTACCATCGAGCCACCGGTCCTGTGATTCATCGTCTGCGCGAGCACTGGAACGAAATCAGTCGAGCGGAGCTGGACCGTCTGTACCGCAAATATCCGGGCCTCGACGCTGGCCACCGCGAAGCGATCGAAGGGACGATTTCGCGGATTGTGAACAAGCTGCTTCACCCGCCACTGGAAGCGCTCAAAGACGAAGCCCGGGGCGGCACCCCGGAAGGCCTGATCCACGCCATCCGCCGCCTGTTCTTCCGCTCGTAACAGGTTTCATCCACCCGCACTTGGATACCTCCCGGCGAGCGGTTGGGCGTCAGCCGGCGCAAGCCCTCCGGTGAGTCTGCGTCATGAATTCACCGGACGGCTCGCGGCGTTCTGCGACAAGACCCTTCACAGCGGTGACTGGCGGACAGGGACACAATTATCGACGGACGGCTTCGGGGTAGCGATTCAGGATCGTACGAAGCTGCTGGACGATTTCGGGTCGATCACTGGCGAGGTTTCGAAGTTCCTGAGGATCTGATTCATAGTCGTAGAGTTCGATCTCAGCGGACTCCGGAGGTTGGCCGGGAGTCTTCCATTCCACAAGGCGATACCGTTCTGTCCGAATGGCTCGTCCCAGTTTTGCGTTGGGGTAGGCGTGGAATGCGTGATCGCGGATGCGAGCGTCGGGGTTCTGCAGAACCGGCCGCAGACTGAGTCCGCTGATCGGCTGAGGACCCGTTGGCACCGGGAGCCCGGCAACATCCGCGAGCGTTGGATACAGGTCGACCGTTTCTGTCGGCTGCTGTGTGACTGAGCCTGGTCTGGTAATCCCTGGAACATGAATCAGAAGCGGGATGCGAGTGGCCTGTTCATAATTCGTGTGCTTCGTCCAGATGCCATGATCACCAAGATGGTAACCATGGTCGCTCCAGAGGACCACGATCGTGGATTCGTACAGACCCAGCGCCTCAAGTTCGTCAAGGACTCGGCCCACCTGAGCATCCATGTAGGCTGTGCTGGCGTAGTAACCATGAATCAGCTGGCGCTGCAGTGCCTCCGGAATCGGGGTCGAAGGATTTTCCGGGATGGGCGAGTACGCTGTGATCTCGCCGCCACGTTTTCCGGCCACCTTCGGAGCATCCGCAGGAAGGTTCTGCTGAGCCGCCACGGGCAGATCGGCCGGATCAAAGAGGTCCCAGTACTTCTTCGGCGCGGAAAATGGAAGATGGGGACGAACAAAACCGGCCACGATAAAGAAGGGTTCGCCTGCGTTCTGAGCATGCTCCCGTGCCTCACGGAGTCGGCGAATGGTCTCCGCAGCAACTCGACCGTCTGCGTAGGCGTCGTCATCGGCAACAGGTGACTCAAACGCGGCACCTCGTGGCAGAGTCTTGATCTCGCGAAGCTTCTGATTGGTGAAGAGAGCTTCTTCGCGAGTCAGCTGATTGCTGGTGCTGGCCGGATCAAGATACTCCACGACCTTATCATGAAAGTGCGGTCGAGAAAACGAGGCTGGATCACCTTCGTTGCCATGCCCGATGTGAAAGACCTTGCCAAGTGACTGCGTCTGATAACCATGGGCCGCGAAGAATTGCGGCAGTGTGACGGCATCAGGATGTCGATCACGCAGTCGGCTGGAAAGATCATAAAGCCCGCTGGCCGTGGAATGAGAACCCAGCATCAGTGTGAATCGAGACGGCGCGCACACGGCCTGGTTGCAGTAGGCTCGATCGAACCGCAGACTTCGCGAAGCCAGTCGATCGATGTTCGGTGTCCGTGCAATGGAATCGCCGTAACACCCCAGCGCTGGCTTCAGATCGTCGACCAGAATCATCAGAACATTTGGTCGCTTTTCGGTGGCCTCGGCAGCTGTGGCTGCTGATACCGCAAAGACCGCCTCAAGCAAGATCAGAAAGATGGCAAGTGCCAGGCTCGGTCGGGACAGGGTTGTCATTTGGTCCTGCTTTGAATCCTGAAGTGCGATCTGGGACGGCCGAGCATGAACAGCCGAAGACCGCACTATCCGAGATCCGTGTTGCCTGGGCAATCAGGGGATCGGCAGTTTTTGGCAGGGCAAGATCTGCTTTGTGCATTGGGCAATCAGGCCGGGCGAAACTCAACAGGTTCTTTCCTGACAGCCGGAGTCACGAGCCACGATTTGGGGGTGAACCCGAATCACTGCTGCGGAGTTCCTGGTAGAAACTTCAGTGGATGGCGTGCGGAGGCCGCAAGTCCGGCAGAACGTGAAAACATCACGGCTCTTGTGCGAAGCGAAATTGAGCCCGGCAATCCTCGCAAACCGCTGATGTCGCTGAAGATGACGGTGGTGAACTGCTTTACAGACGACAGGATGTCGTGCGAACTGGCAGCAAAGATTCTGCCGCGAGATCACAGCATCGGTCAGTGACGGGAGCAACTGCAATGCGATTCACCAAACTTCGAACAAAGCTCAAATCACTCCTGCGGAAGGTCGTCGAGCGAAGCCGCAACACGCCGTCACGTTTTCTCCAGGAGATCGGTCGGCGACGGTCCCTGCCAGTCGCTGAGAGCCTGGAAGATCGAGTTCTGCTGACGGGTGAATATCGTCTTCTGAAAGACATCAACACGGCCACAACCATGCTTGGCTCCCGGCCGGGGGAATTCGTATCCGTTGGCTCGACCGTGTATTCACGGCCGAAACAGAAGAGCATGGTCGGGAGTTGTGGAAGAGTGACCTGACGACCAATGGGACTCAACTTGTCAGGGATCTGTTTCCCGGTACCAGAGATTCAACGCCCGAGAACCTTATCAACGTCAATGGCACACTCTACTTCACCGCGTTCGACGGACAACGAGAGCATCTTTGGAAGAGCGACGGCACTGCCAACGGCACGACTCGAGTCACCAGTTCCAGCGGCCTGCTGACCGGGCTTCCTTCGAATGCGAAGCTGGTCAATATGAATGGCATACTTGTCTTTACCGGGATATCGAATGACCATGGCATTGAGCTCTGGCGAACTGACGGCACGTCCGTCGGAACGACGCTGATCGCAGATGTGCGTCCTGGCACTGGGGGGGCGATTTTTGGTGAGGTTTATTCCACAGGAGCCACAGTCTACTTCGCTGCAACCGACTATACTCATGGGATCGAACTCTGGAAAACCGATGGAACTTCCGTCGGGACTGTGATGGTCGCCGACATCAACAGCGGTTCGGCAAGTTCATCACCGAGCAATATGCTGCAGATCGATTCCACGCTTTACTTCACAGCGACTGATGGTTCCAAAGGGGTAGAGCTTTGGCGCAGTGATGGCACGCCGGGCGGTACCCAAATGGTCGTTGAAATCGAGGCCGGGCCGACAGGAAGCTATCCCAGCCTGTTGACCAACATGAATGGAACACTGGTCTTTTCCGCGACCACGACGTCCTCAGGCAGCGAGTTATACGTCAGCAATGGAACAGCCGGTGGCACAGCACTCGTTCGCGATATTGCGCCTGGAATGACGTCATCTGGCATCATGCAAATGGTTGCCATTGGCAGCCAGGTCTACTTTGCTGCGCACGATGGATCCACCGGACACGAGCTATGGAAGTCTGATGGAACCTTCGATGGCACAGTGCGAATCAAGGATCTCTTTGCCGGACCGTCATCCAGTTCTCCATCAGCGCTCACGAACGTCAACGGCGTGCTGTACTTCGGGTGTTACACGGATATGGGGGGGAATGAACTCTGGAAGTCTGATGGGACGGCTACTGGCACCGAACTCATTCGAAACACACCGACAGGTGTTTTGAGTCCCACCAGGCTGACGAACGCCAACGGGACGCTGATCTTTCAGGGAAACAACTCCCAGGGACTTGAACTCTGGGTTTCGGACGGAACAGACTCCGGTACTCAGATGGTCAGAGATATCGAGTCCGGCACGGCGGGAGCGAACATCACCGAACCTGTGAGGGCCGGAAATCTCATCTACTTTGCAGCAAGAGACGCTTCCGCCGGTGTCGAGATCTGGAGAAGCAATGGAACGACAGCCGGCACGTATCGAGTCGCGGATCTTTTCTCCGGACAGGAGTCTTCGTATCCTCAAAACCTGACCAATGTCAATGGCACAATCTTCTTTACAGCCGACCATCCAACGACCGGAAGGGAACTCTGGAAGACGGATGGAACAGCGACGGGAACGGTTCTTGTCATGGACATCTTCGCTGGTGCGTCGTCATCGACGCCCAGTTGGTTTGTCAATATTGGAGGGACGCTTTACTTCACCGCCGATTCACCCGATGCCGGAAGAGAGCTCTGGAAGTCTGATGGGACCACTGTGGGAACCGTTCGCGTGAAGGACATTCGTTCGGGCAGCCTTGGGTCCTATCCGGTCTCGTTGACTGCCGCGGCGGGTCAGCTCTACTTTGTGGCGAACGACGATGTGAATGGTCGGGAGTTATGGGTATCCGACGGAACCGATTCCGGAACACGAATGGTCCTTGACATTGATCCAGACCCGGGGGCCTTCGGGCCGTCGGGACTCGTCAGCTTTCAGTCTGGTGTTTTCTTCAGTGCCAGAACACCTTCTTCAGGGACAGAGCTTTGGCGATCAGAGGGTACGCCCGGCAGTACCTTCATGGTTCATGAAATCGTGCCTGGAACGACCGGATCGATGCCACTAAATCTGACAATGGTGTCTGATACTCTTTACTTTACCGCCGAGACACCGGGCTCCGGGCGTGAGCTGTGGAAATCGAATGGCCTTGCTGGTTCAGGCACGACTCAGGTCCGCGACATTTTTCCGGGAGTTGGCAGTTCTTCTCCGTCTATGCTCTCCAATCTGAATGGCTCACTGGTTTTTGTTGCCGAATCTGCGGAAACCGGCGGTGAGCTTTGGAGGTCGGACGGCACCCACAGCGGGACCTCGCTGATACGTGATCTTGCTCCGGGGGCATCCCGGGCCTCCATCAACTGGACCTCGATAGCCGCCGGGCGACTGTTCTTTTCAGCCAATGATCTCTTGAACGGGGATCAGGTCTGGAGTACGGATGGAACAGCCAGCGGTACCATCAGACATCTGAACGCTTCAGGCCAGCCTCTGGTGATGGATCCCTCTCGCTTTGTGGAATTGAATGGTTCCGTTTTGTTCGCCGGAACGTCAGGGCCGCACAGCAAGGAGTTGTGGAGGATTGCTGTTCCGGCACCTCCAGTCATTCAGGGGCCCACGGCTGTCACCTCGCAGCAGCGTCCCGTTATTTCATGGACACCGATTCCCGGAGCCGTCAGCTACGAGGTTTTCATTGCGAATCAGAGTACGAACGTCAGTCCGCATCATCAGGCGACAATCACTCCGGTCGGTGGTGTCCTGCCGACGTCCTATACTCCGAATGTCGACCTTGGTATCGGCCGATTCCATCTCTGGGTGAGGTCTCGAAATGCGTCCAATGAAGCGTCTGCCTGGTCACTCCAGCATAACTTTCAGATCAATACGCCAGCGACACTGACGCCGATTCAGCGTCTTCAGACAACGCCTCGCCCGGTTCTTCAGTGGAATGCGATTGCCGGAGCAGCGCAGTACGATCTGTGGATCAACAATCTGACAACCGGCGCTTCGCCCGCTTATCGAATCACAGGCATTACGGGCACGTCATGGCAAAGCGGGGCTGATTTGCCCATGGGGCTTTACAGAGCCTGGGTCCGCGCTCTGGATGCTTCGGGGCAGGCGGCTGCATGGTCAGCGTTTGTCGAGTTTCATGTGCTCCCAGGGGCGACGCTGCTGAGCCCGGTGACATCGACGTTTTCACGGCGCCCGGTCTTCTCATGGAATGCCGTCACAGGAGCCCTCAGCTATGAGCTGACTCTGCGAGACCGTAACACAGGCACCATTGTGCAGCAGATCAATGGTTTGACCTCGACCAGCTGGACACCCACGTCTGACCTTCCGATTGCTCCGTATCGCTGGTGGGTGACTGCTGTGGCTCCCGGCAACTTCCGCAGCCAATCGCCTCCATTCGCGGATTTCCATGTCGGCGGACAAACAAGGCTGCTGAGTCCCGGTCCGACAACCTCTGACACGACCCCAACCTTCACGTGGGCGGCCGTAGAAGGGGCTGTCAGTTATCAGCTTTATGTCACACGAGTCGATGTGGCCGTGGCGGGCATCATTAATGTCACAGGTCTGACCGGAACGGCCTACACCCCGACAACGCCACTGCCGAACGGTTCGTATCGGATGTGGATTCGCGCTGTTCAAGCAGGAACCGGGACTCCTGGACCATGGAGCGATCTGGCGACATTCACGATCGCGCTGAGTGACCCGTCACGGGATTCAGAAGAGTCGCTTCTGTCTACGAACGCCATCGACGATATTGCCGGAGTGCTGAAAACCTCGTTGAATTCTCTGGCCGAACATCGCGCCGCGGCTGACCGCGAGCATGACAAGGAGACTGCGGTCGACCGAGTGATTCCGCTGAGTGGCGCTGAAAGCGTAATGAGCGAGAGACATCCCGTTATCCCGGAATCGGCGAAGGAGTTCCTTTGGGAGGAGTTAATGGACGAACTGGCCGATCAGGTTTTCAGTCAGCCACAGTCTTTGCCCTTCATTTAGAATATAGATGATCCGCGACATCAATGATGATCCGCGTACAATCCGGGTCAGTGTTGTACGGTGCATGGCATTCGTGGTGCGGCTTTCTACACTTTCACCTGCAACGGCGCACGGCATCGAAGATGGACGTACGAGTCATCGGCTTCTTTTGACGGCATCCGGGAGTATGTACTCACCGTGCCGCCAATGATTGAGTTTGCACGTCATGACGGAAAACGGTGAGAAAGCGTCGGCCGGGAATCACGGGGCGAATGATCATTCGGCGGTGACTCGCCCGGCTCCGAGCCCGATCGATTCTCCCGGCATGAATCTTGTTCCTGCGGACCTGAGTGCCGTGCAGGGGGAAGCGGCTGAATCTCATTCCGGGTCCTACATCGGTCGGTATCAGATTATCCGCCGGCTGGGGCAGGGCGGGTTTGGAACCGTCTACCTGGCTCGCGACCAGGAACTGGAGCGGCTTGTCGCGATCAAGCTGCCGCATTTAAGTCGGATGCAGAACAGCTCCTTTCGTACCGAGTTCCTTGCGGAAGCCAGAACGCTCGCAAAGCTGGACCATCCTTCCATCGTGCCGATCTTTGACTGTGGAGTGATCAGCGACGGTCGCTGCTTTGTCGTTTCGAAGTACATCGAAGGCCGGGATCTGGCGCGTGTCCTTGTGCAGGGCCCCATCGAACCGTCAGAAGTGGTTCGACTGATGATTGAAGCGGCGGAAGCTCTTCAGCACGTTCATCGATGCGGCATCGTTCATCGTGACATCAAGCCGGCCAACATTCTGCTGGGACACGACGGAAGAGTCTACGTGGCCGACTTCGGACTGGCACAGCGTGAGACTCATGGCAGCCATGCCACCAGATTCGCGGGGACGCCAAGCTACATGAGCCCCGAACAGGTGCGAGGCGAAGGGCATCGGATTGATGGACGCAGTGACCTCTTTAGTCTCGGCGTCACCATGTACGAACTGCTGACAGGCGAGCGTCCGTTTTCCCGAGGCACTGCGGAAGAGGTGTTTCACCGCGTACTGACCGTCGAACCGTTTCCTCCGGACCAGCTGAATGGACGCATTCCGGTGGAACTGAGTCGCATCTGCATGAAGCTGATGGCGAAGCTGGCGAGCCAGCGTTATGCCGACGCCGGGCTGCTGATCAGCGATCTTCGCGACTGGAAAGGTTCCGCGACGTTAGAGCCCGTTGAGCTGATCAATGGGGGCGCTCCAGCGGATGGCACCACGATCGTGCCTTCGGAAAATCTCCGGACCGATGTGCGGATCGCCAATTCCGGTACGGTGGTTCCCCGAGGACTTCGCGCGTTTACTCGTGCGGATGCAGGATTCTATCCGGACCTGCTGCCCGGTGTGCGAGACCGCGACGGTCTGCCGGTCATCATCGGTCACTGGAAACACTGGGTGACTCAAAGGGAAGAAGCGCCGGATCTTCACACGGCCGGTGTGATCTTCGGGCCAACGGGCTGTGGTAAGTCATCACTGGTTCGAGCAGGCATTCTGCCAGTGTTGTCAGACAACTGTCTGACCGCGTTTGTCGAAGCCAGCGCGGATATGACCGAACGACAGCTGGTCATGGCGATAGATCGGCGATGTCACGAACGTCTGTCGGGCGACCTTACGGATCTGCTGACCGCCATTCGCACAGGTTCCGGCCTGCGAAAAGATCAGTCGCTCCTGATTGTCATCGACCAGTTTGAACAGTGGCTGCACGCTCATCCCGATCCAAAAGAAACTCAGCTGCTTCGAGCACTGCGGCAGTGTGACGGAGTTCGTCTTCAGTGTCTGCTGCTGATTCGCGATGACTTCTGGCTGGCTCTCAGTCGCTTCATGGAAGTCCTGGAAGTTCCTCTTCAGCTGGGACGCAACGCCACTCTGATCGATCTGTTCGACCGTCAGCATGCGCAAAAGGTGCTGGCGGAGTTTGGGCGAGGCTACGGCCAGCTGCCCTCTGATCCGTCAGCTCTTTCAAAGGACCATCAGCGATTTCTGGAAGGCGCGGTGGACAGTCTGTCGACGGACGGCAAAGTCATTCCCGTGCACCTTGCTCTGTTCGCCGAGATGGTGAAGTCGCGGGAATGGAAACCGGCAACGCTTCGGCAGCTTGGCGGTGCGTCCGGCATTGGAGCACGCTTCCTGACGGAGTCATTTTCCACATCGTCCTCGCCGGCTCATCAGCGTGCGTACGAGGAACCAGCACGCCGCATTCTGGAAGCACTGTTGCCGGATCCCGGCACGGAAATCAAAGCCAGTCGCAGAACGCGAGCAGAACTGCTGGAAGTGTCCGGTTACAAGGACGACCCGGCTCGCTTCACCGCACTGATGGTCATTCTGGAAACGGAGCTGAAGCTCATCACCGGCGCAGATGTGATCGATCGGACTCGGTCAGAAGCCTCAGGCAGCCAGGGTTCAGAGCAATCTGCCTGGCAGTTGTCGCACGACTTCCTGGTCCCGTCGGTGCGAGAATGGCTGATGGCCAAACGACGCGAGTCACTGCAGGGCCGAGTGCGACAGCGGCTGGCCGAACAGGCTCGCTACTGGAGCTTCGACCAGGATGCTCGCCACCTGCCAGGACCAGTCGAATGGGGCCTGATGCGATGCCTGATTTCACGCCGGCAAATGTCCGCTGTGGAAAGCCAGCTGATGGCAGCGGCAGACATCCGAATCCTGAGGACTGCGGGGCTGATCGCAGCCAGTGTGCTGCTGCTGTTCTGGGCGTGGCATCGTATTGAGTCACGCTCTGCAACCACGGCCAGGATGACTCAGCTGGCGACGTCTGTTCCTGGTGAAGTCACACGAGTGATCGACGAACTCCATCACTTCGGAACGCCGGCCAGAACCGCGATCGAAAACGCTGTGGTCAGCGCTGAGGAAGGTTCGCGTGAGCGATTTCTTTTCCAGCTCGCGTCATTGAAATGGTCGGACGACAATGTCGATGCCGTGTTTGACTACACCATTCGGCACGCGGATATCGCCGATGTTCCCGTAGCCGGAACTGCGCTCAGTGTGTTCGCCGATCAGCTGGTTCCGAGGTGCTGGGGTATCATAGAAAACCGTGCCGGCGCCATGGGAGAAAAGACCAGCCAGCCATTTTCCGGCACAGAACGTTTTCGTGCGGTGCAGCTGCTGGCAGGATTCTCAACCTCCGACAAAGACTCGGAACAGCGATGGAACGTCTCGCGAAGGGAAATCGCAAGACTGGTTCTGGAAGCCTGCAGCCAGAATCCGAATCACTACGCCATCATCGAATCCACTCTGGCACCCATCCGCCAACAACTGCTTCCGGCGCTGACGCAGTGGATTGGCCGTGATCAGAAAGACGTCTCCGGCAGCTTCGCACTGTCGCTGATCATCGGGTACACCGAAGATAACGCAGCCCAAAGAACGGATCTGTTACTGGATGCTTCTGACTGGCAGGTTGAGCGACTGCTGAACAGTCCGTTGAAGCTGGATGAGAACGTGCTTTGGAAGGCCATCGACAGTTCTCCTGCCGCCAGCGCATCGGAGTCGGAACTTGTTCGTCACGCCCATCGCCGGGCTCTGGCAGGCTCGTTGCTTCTGACATCTGCCGAGCAGCGGGGGACTCAGTCTTTGCAGCTGGATGCACTCTGGAAGGATCTCGCGTTCTCCAGCGACATGACGTGTCGAACCTATCTGATTCGCTTTTTGCCCGAGCGTCGCTTTCCGCTGAAAGGCATCGTTCGTCGAATCGGCACGGAGACCGATGCGGGCATCCTCACCGGCCTGCTTCTGATCGCTGGCGATTATTCGGACCAGGAAGTGGACGCGATTCCGGAACTGACAGCTTCGGCAGGCAGGCTTTACCATAGTCACCCCAATGCGGCAGTTCACGCTGCCGCAGAATGGTTGCTGAGGCAATGGGGGCAGACACAAGTGCTGAATTCCCTGCCTATTGCTGCTTCCGGCGACGTTGCGGCCGCCGAGGGTGCTCAGAGACCGCAGTGGAAGCAAATTCCTCAGGGACTCACGCTGGTGGAGGTCGACGGCACGGCAGACCCGGGCATTGGACGTCGCTTCCTGATGAGTTCGACGGAAGTGACTCGTGATCAGATGCACGCGTGCAATCCGAGTCACTATGTCAATCCGCAGTTTTCACCCACGAGTGATTCGCCCGTATGTGTCGTTCGGTGGACCGATGCAGTGAACTACTGCAACTGGCTGTCGGCGAAGGAAGGCCTGCCTTTGTTTTATCCGGAGACGCTGGAAGAACAGAATGCGTGGACCAGTACTGCGGAATCTCTTCAGGCACCGGGCTATCGACTGCCAACCGATGCGGAATGGGAGTTCGCCAGTCTGGCCGGAGCCCATACGGAATGCAGCTTTGGTCGAGACTCTCTGCAGGTGGATCGCTACGGCTGGTATGAAGCGAATCACTCGCAGTACCTGGCGAAAACCGGCCAGAGCGCTTTGGAGGATGAAGAGCGTGTGACGACATCAATCTTTGCCAAACCCGTGGGCTTGCTGCGTCCGAATGAGTATGGTCTGTTCGATATGTACGGCAATGTCGAAGAGTGGTGCGACGATCGAGGCCAGTCAGCCGCATCGGAGCGAG
>CAZIGZ010000162.1:0-9841 GCA_964538835.1 uncultured Chitinophaga sp.
CGCCAAGGCGACTCAAGGTCATCTGACGCAAACTCGCGCGCACCGAATCCCCGACAATCAGCGATCCACCAATGACGGCCGTCGAAACAGCCACCGCCAGCATCACCATCAAATGCGTTCGTTTGTGCCAGATCAGACTGCGAAGAATCAGGCGAAACATGTTGGCCACAAATTCGGTGAAAAAGACATCAAACCAGGACACACACTTAAGACAGAAAACCGTGATACACATCAACCGTGGGCACACAGGCTATCGCACACGATGATCCCGCATGGGAGATGATCACACAGGGTGACACCCACCATGAAAAGGGTTCACCGAAACTCTACACGAGTCGGGCAAAAGCGTCGAAGCTTTGCCGGGTCTATTGTGACACCGAGGCCAGGGCGGTCCGGGATTGCCAGGAAACCTTCGGAGTCGATGACAAAGGGCTCGGTTGTCAGGTGATCGATGTAGGCACAGGGCGTCAGGTATTCGACATAACGGGCCGCTGGCAGAAACGCCGAAATCTGAAGGTCTGCCGCAAGCCCGATCGCTGTATTCCATCCGTGAGGGACGACCTGCACGTTATGGTCCTGAGCCAGATTCGCGATGCGCCGGAATTCGCTGAGGCCGCCGTTCTTTGTGACATCCGGCTGAATGATGTCAACCGCATGCCGTTGCAACCATGGCTGAAATCCCTGCCGACGGGTCAACACTTCGCCTCCGGAAATGGGGACCGGGGACACCCGGGTTAGTTCCACAAAGCCATTGATATCGTCCGGAGGCAAAGCTTCTTCAAACCAGACAATGTTAAAGTCGGCCAGCATCTCTGCGGTATTGCGTGCCCAGTTTGTTCCATGAGGCCAAAACTGCTCACTGCCACCGGCGTCAACCATCAGCTCCACTGAGTCGCCAACGGTCTGCCTCGCTGTTCGCACCAGCAGTTCGTCGAATGCTCGGTCTCGCCTTCCAAACGGCCGCCAGCCCATCTTGATCGCTCGAAAGCCGCGGTCGACTACGCTCTCAAGATTTCTCGCCAGTGCCTCCGGTTCATCAAATAGAATCGAACCATAGGGCTTGATTCGGCTGCGATAATTCCCGCCCATCAATCGTGAGATCGGCTGACCGCAGGCCTTTCCCATAATGTCCCAGAGAGCGATATCGATGCCGCTGATCGCGTGCGTGACGGAGCCGCCACGCCCCTGCCAAAATGTGGCCTGGTGCAGTGATTCGGAAACTCGTTCCGGCTCATTCGCCGCCTGCCCTTTGAGCAGGGGCCAAAGGAGTTCCACGGCTCCCTTGATGAGTGTTCCCGACGTAAAGCAACTGCCAAATCCACTGAGTCCGGAGTCTGTATGAACCTCCACCAGTGTGTGAAGATTCTCCTGAGGTTCATGTCCTTGCGGCCACCCTCCGTCGACCGTTGCCCCGGTGAGGGGACACACATCAATTCCAATGATCTTCACTGATTGCTCCTGTACTTCACGTTGCGTCCATATGCGCCTCGGTTCTGCACGATTGCAAAGTGTAGCCACTTCAAAGGAACCCGGTAAGCGCTCCATCGCACGAAGTTGTTGTCTCCCAAAAGGCCTTGGGCAGAGGGAAACCGCAGAGCAGGTCCGTTCTGGATTCATATCGTCTTCGCAACAAGGCCAGGCAAAGCCCTGAATCGCTTCCGGATGGACGTGAATGGAGTCTGCTAAAGAGCTTCCGCCAGAGCAGCTCAAATGGGATTGTGATCCACGTATGCCGCACACGCCAGCAACGACACTTCATTCAGCAGCGGAGTTGCCATGAAGCGAGCGGGAGAAAACCTGCCTCTGTTTCCTGTTCTTCACGGTTTGCCCGCTGAGCAAGTTTCTGCAACAGCACGCAACAGCCGTCGATCCAAGCCTGCTTTCGGCTACTGGCCGCTGGCGAAACGCCAGTAGATCTCCGCGGCTTGATGAAGTTCCGAGATCTCGATCCACTCGTCTTTGGTATGAGCCTGAGCGATATCACCGGGCCCAAAGACAACGGCGGGGATTCCAACCGCGGCGATGCGGGACGCGTGAGTTCCGTAGGGAACCCCGATGACCTGATGTTCGCCGTCCACGCTGCGAATCGACTGCATAAGCTCGTCCGCGAGCCTTCCGTTCAGGTCATCGCCCAGAGCACTGCTCAAACAGTACGGCGCGAGATGTTCGACTTCAAACGGAAGCTGACTGGCCAGAAGATGGATGATCTCTGAACGAGCATCCAACCCGGATTCGCCCGGGAGCAGTCGACGGTCGATGTCAATTTCGCAGTAGTCCGGAACCACGTTGACGCTGCTGCCGCCGGAAATCAGTCCGACGCTGAGTGTTGCCGGTCCGCACAGCCGATGCGCCGGACGAGAATCCGGGAGCGTCTCTGCATACTGCTGGAGGCACCGCACCACCTCCGACATGCGATAGATCGCATTGATGCCGTCCTTTGGTCGAGAACTATGACACGCACGGCCGCGAGTCACGATCTTCCATCGCACTGCACCTCGATGAGCCACCACGATGTCCAGCAGAGTCGGCTCGGCCACCACCGCGACATCCGGAGCTTCCGGACACAGCTGATACTTCGGAACAGTCCCCTTCCAGCTTCCGACCAGGTGATTGATTCCAAGACTCGTCGCTTCCTCGTCACACGTCATCGACAGCACGACGTTCGGCATGGACGCAGGGCGATTTGCTGCGAGCCTGACAAAGGCGGACAGCATTGACGCCAGCCCGCCCTTCACATCGCACGAGCCTCGTCCGTAGATCCTTCCCTCACGCTCGACCGGATCAAACGGCGGAATCGTCATGCCGTCAACAGGGACGGTGTCCTGGTGAGCATCAAACAGGATCGTGCGTGTGGCTCCCGGGACATCAATTCGGGAAAGCACATTCGCGCGGCCGGGTTCGATGGTCACAACTTCGCAGGGAAGATTGTATGTCTTCAGAAAGGCCACAAGCCATTCCGTTAGTCGCCCTTCAAGATATTCATCACCGCTCAGCGCGCGTCCCATGGGATTGACGCTTGGGATGGCAACTAGAGACTTCAGCAGAGTAACAGGGTCGGTCATGGTTCCTTCTCCGTTTGTGTGGAACCGGAGTCTAATGAAACTCGGGCCGTTCCAACACGCTGCGGATCTTCTGGACGGTCGCCCAGTTTCTGGTCGTGATGGCTTGACCGCTGCGAGACAGCAGTTCCTTCGCTGCGGAACTCTCAAGGAGAGGACCGGAACACATCAGATAGGCTGCATGGTCGGTCAGCGAGAATCGTTCGGTTTTCGACACGACAGCGGAAACAGGCGCAAGTGAGTTCAGCAGTTCGGAAGAGTCTGCAAGAGCGATCAGCAGTTTGGAGTCATCGAGACACTCCGCGGCAAACGGATTCTGATCGGCGATCGTCCGAAACACTTCCGCGGTTTTCACGACGACGGGGATCTGCCACCCGAATTTTTCCTGCAGTGCCCTGGATATTCGCGGCCCGAACGTCGATGCCTTCCCTCGCGGCAGCGACACCACCGCGTTTCCGCTGTTCAGCAGAGTCGTCACCGACGTGCACCCGAGCGTTGTCAGCAGTTCACGAAGATCTGCCATGGGAACTCGCGTTGTCTTGCCAACGTTGATTCCTCTCAGCAGGATCACCAGACTCGACATTCTTCACCCTGTCGGAATATCTGGCGGGCTGTGGTGCGCGAAGGTGCTTCGGGAGCGATTGAGGAGAATCGCTCCACGTTGGGACATTAACGATTGAGGACAATCGTTCTACAATTATGGGATCACGAGGATCAGGCCGGCGATGGCAGCGGCCTGGACGATGGTTGCTTCTTCGTTAAACGGAATCTGGTACATCTTTTTCGGTGCGCATTCGCCGGGACGATAGTAACCGAGAGCGTACTGTTTTTCGCACACGGGATGGAGAGCCATCTGGTAAGGCAGACCCACGAGCTGTGTGGCAAACCGTCCGGTGGATGCAAATGGCTGAACGATCGGATGATACGTATGGCCGTATCGCTCAAGTGCCGGATCTTCAAAGTAGAGTGGGTAATGCCAGAAGTTGCTTGGAGCCCACTGCAGCACAGCCGGCGTCGGAGTTCTCGCGATGTACTGTCCTCGGTCCAGGACATCATCATAGTCTTCCGGGAGCTGGCTCTTATCGATGTTCTTCAACGCATAGCTGAGCGATGGCTGGATCGATCGAATGTCTGTCTTCAGACGTCGACTGGCCTTCAGCCCATCGTTGTCGTCTTCAGCGGGAGCGGCTTCCTGAGCCGACACCTGCTGAACTGGTGTCGAAGAAAGAACGATCGGAGCCTGATCGTAGAAGTCAACATCCGGCTCAGGCATTTCTTCGTACATCAGCCCTGAGACATACTCACGCACTCGAGTCCGTCGCTCGGTGGCTCGCGAATGTCGGCGAGACCACCATTCACCGGCGGACTCAAAGGACGTGAAGTTATCCGCTCCGTCAAGCACTGAGTTCAGTCGCCGAGTGTATTCGCTTTCGACTCGCTCAACTCGGGAGTAGTCGGGGCGAACTGACTCGACGTCCGTTTCTTCATAAACTCGTTCGATGAAAACGTCGGTTGATTCCACCGACACAGCAGCCGCCTGACGAACTGCATCTGACGCCGCAGCGGCTTCATCGGACTGTTCGAATACCGCATTTGGAGCGAGGCCGCTGACACGGGATCGCCCTGTCAGCGGTTCGTCGGCAGAAACCGGAGTGATCAGCAGAACGGCACCGAGTGCAATGCCGGACATTCGGCATAGCGTCTGGTGGACCGGTTCAGTCTTTCGGAGCATGCTCCACAGAGTAGTTTGGAGCTTCCTGAGTGATTGCGATGTCATGTGGATGGTTCTCCCTAACCGATGCCGCTGAGATCTCGATAAATCGAGCTTTCTCGCGAAGCTCCTTCACAGTCGCCGCACCGACATATCCCATGCCGGAACGAAGACCGCCCGTTAACTGAAACATCAACGGCTGCAGGGCTCCTTTGTATGGAACACGACCTTCCACGCCCTCCGGAACCAGTTTGCTCTGGTCACCCGATGCGGCGTGTCCCTGCCGGTAGCGTTCGCTGCTTCCTTTCATCATCGCTCCCAGCGATCCCATGCCTCGGTACCGCTTGAAGCTTCGTCCCTGGTAGAGAATCATCTCACCCGGACTTTCGTCGACACCAGCCAGGAGCCCGCCGATCATCACGGTCCATGCTCCGGCAGCCAGTGCCTTCGTAATGTCACCGCTAAAACGAATTCCTCCGTCTGCGATAATCGGAATATCGGTTCCCGCCAGCGCCTTCGCTGCATTGGAAATTGCTGATAACTGCGGAACTCCGATTCCCGAAATGATTCTGGTCGTACAAATGGACCCTGGACCGATGCCCACCTTCACGGCGTCAGCGCCGGCGTCCGCCAGAGCCTTCGCACCCGCTTCCGTGGCCACATTTCCAGCAATTACGTCGATTGTGAGCCGTTGCTTGATGGCGCGAACGGTCTCAATCACGTTCTTAGAATGACCATGTGCACTATCTACTACAAGGACATCAACGCCTTTTTCTACCAGCTGCGTTGCTCGATCCAGGTCAAAAACGCCAACCGCCGCGCCAACACGCAAACGACCGCGTGAATCCTTTGATGCCCGCGGAAATTGCAGGTTCTTGTCGATGTCGCGAATCGTGATCAGGCCCTTCAGCTGATAGTTCTCATCCACCAAAAGCAGCTTCTCGACCTTGTTCTCCAGCAGAATCCGCTCGGCCCGCTCCAGG
Source organism: uncultured Chitinophaga sp. (assembly GCA_964538835.1). Lineage (GTDB taxonomy): Bacteria > Planctomycetota > Planctomycetia > Planctomycetales > Planctomycetaceae > SXXK01. Next base: position 5,754 of record CAZIGZ010000162.1, read on the forward strand.
CTCGTATCCTCCGGCGCCGTGACCAGATTGTCCTTGGTCATGACGTCCGAAACCGGACGGTCACGAGATTCCAGGAAGCGAAGGTCTCGCCGTGTCAGGATGCCGACGAGCCGGCCGTTGACCGTAATTGGCACGCCGCCGATGTTACGTTCGTCCATCAGACGAGCAGCCTCGCCGATCGGCGTATCGGGCGGCAGGGTCACAGGATCCACGATGACTCCGTGTTCGCTGCGTTTGACTCGATCGACCTGCATCGCCTGCTGCTCGATCGTCATGTTCTTGTGAATGATGCCGATGCCGCCAAGCTGTGCCATCGCGATGGCCATGTCGCTTTCGGTGACGGTGTCCATCGGACTGCTGACGATCGGAACGTTGACGGCGATGTTGCGAGTCACAAACGAACTGATATCCAGCTCAGATGGCATCAGTTCACTGTAACCCGGTTCCAGAAGGACATCGTCAAACGTCAAACCGCGATAGGCAATTTTTTCCTGCATCGTCATTTCCTTCCCATCAAAAACTGAGTACCAACGCCAAGTCAGACGTCCGTGTCTGCTGTTTCTTCTTCCTGCGACTCGTCGTCCTGCTGTTCTTCCGAACGAGAGCCTCTGTTGTGTTTTGTTTTGCGTACGGGTTGCGTGTCATCGCCGCCAGCGTCGCTGTCTCCGTCATCACCGCCAGACTCTTCGTCGATGGCGACGCCCGAAGCCGTGACCGCCTGATAGACTCGGTTTCCTAGTCGAATCAGTGTGGCCACATCCAGCAGTTCTGCTCGGTCATCCGGCTTGTGCTGCAGCTCGGCCAGCAACGCATCCACAGTCTCTTTGCTGATCTGCTTGCGATACATGCCAATCAAGACACTTCGAAGATGTTTGCGCCGTTGCGAAAACATGCGACGGAGGAAGTCCAGGAAGAACCGACGGTTATCAATCCGAGCGGCCGCTTCGCGATTGCTCCAGATGCTGATAATGGCCGAATCAACTTTAGGGCGAGGCCAGAAAACCTTAGGTCCAAGCTTTCGAAGAATCCGGACCGAGGCCTGAGACTGAATCCAGACGCTCAACGCTCCATACTTCGATGTGGCCGGCTCCGCGACCATCTTCTCGGCCAGTTCCCACTGGATCGTGCAGACCATTCTCTGCCACGGAAGTTCGGACGCAATCAGATTGGAGATGACCGGTGTTCCGACGCTGTAGGGAAGATTGGCAACCAGCTTGAATCGCCCATCCTTCAACTGCGACAGCTTCTCAAGGATCAGCGCCACAACTTCCGGAGCCAGCGTGTTCTTGTTCTTCAGGATGTCCTGATTCACCAGCGTGACGTTGTTGAAGTCTTTGACGGCTTCCGCCGCCAGTGCCGACATGTTCTTGTCGACATCGACCGTAATCACCTGGCCGGCATCGCGAGCCAGAAAGGCGGTCATGCCGCCGGTGCCGGACCCAACTTCCAGAACAAGGTCCGATGGTCCGAGTTCCGCATTGCGAACCGCGAACTCAATGAGGTTTACATCGATCAGAAAGTTCTGTCCCAGGTCACCGCGCGGGTTGATACCGTGCTGCCGAAACAGCGTCATCAGATACGTACGAGTCTGACGCTGGACATCCTTCATTGCGGCGGTGGGCTTTCCTTGATGGTGGAATTCAGGAGGGACATGAAGTCGGCTGTGTTCAGGCCACCAAGTCGTGCAGACAGAAGGTGGTCGACGTACTTGCCGAGAATGTCGTTTTCGATGTTCACGATGTCGCCCGGCTGAATGCGGCCGAGCGTCGTGACTTCAAGCGTGTGAGGAATCAAGGCGATGGAAAACTGATCGCTGGTCACATTCACGATCGTCAGGCTCACTCCCTGAATGGCAATCGAGCCCTTGGGGACCAGAAGACGATGCTGCGCCGGCGCCGGTCGAAACCACATGTCGACCCATTCACCGTTGCGTTCAACTTTGGTGACAACTGCGGTCCCGTCCACATGGCCCTGCACGAAGTGGCCGCCAAGACGAGCATTCGCCTGCAGTGACCGCTCCAGGTTGACTCGATCACCTTCCTTCAGGCGGCCAAGACACGTCTTTGACAACGTCTCTTCGCCCGCTTCAAAGTCGAGCCCTTCACTGGTGATGGCGACGACCGTCAGGCAACAGCCGGAAATTGCAATGCTGTCACCTAGTGATGCCGATTCGCGAGCAAAACAAGTGGCGTCAGGGTCGATCGTCAGGCGCAGGCCGACGGGAAGCGAGGCGATTCGCCTGACTGTTCCCTGTCCTTCGACAAGACCCGTAAACATTGCAAACTTCAGTGCAACGGAACCGCACTACAGAAGAGGTGCCGGAAAATTGATCAGCCACGGGACTGATCCGTTCATCGTTGCGGCGGCAGTGTAACAGTTTCCCCCTCTTTTGCACGCTTCTCCTGGAACTTTCCTTTTGCCGGAATCTCCCGGTTCAGGCGACACGTGGAGGCTCTGTGCGTACACTTCAAATCCACGTTAAGAGTTCACGGGATCTACAAATCCCATGCGACAACACGGGCTGGAATGCTTTTGCCTCGCGATCATTTACACGGAGAATTCGCTCGCATGAAGTCCATCAGGATCGGAATTGCCCTCGTTGCCGTTGCCACACTGTCTCAGGCCGCAGCCCAGGCTCAGTCCCAGACGCCCGCGGCTCAAGCGGCGAAGGGAGTCGTTTTCGAAGACAAAAACCAGAATCAAAAGCGTGACGCCGATGAGCCTGGCCTGCCGGGAGTCGGCGTCTCTAACGGGAAAGATGTGGTTGCGACCGACAAGGATGGACGGTATTCCCTGGCGGTCGACGATGACACGATCATCTTTGTGATCAAACCCAGTGGTTATCGCACCGTGATCGATTCGCTGAACATTTCCCGGTTCTATTACATTCACAAGCCAAACGGTTCGCCAAAGCTGGACTTCCCCGGCGTTGATCCTACCGGACCTCTGCCGGCCGCGATCGACTTTCCTTTGGTCAAGGTCGATGAGCCGACAGCGTTTGATGTCATCTTCTTTGGCGACCCGCAGCCTCGCAATCAGCAGGAAATCGACTACATCGCTCACGACGTTGTGGAAGAACTGGTCGGCGCGAAGGCTTCATTCGGCGTGACTCTGGGCGACATCCTGTTCGATGACCTCAGTCTGTTCGACAGTTTCAACCGAACACTCAGTCATATCGGCGTCCCCTGGTACAACGTCATCGGTAATCATGACATCAACTTTGCGTCCGAAGTGGATGAACTGAGCGACGAAACGTACGAACGCGTGTACGGGCCGCCATACTACTCGTTCAACTACGGCAACGTACACTTCATCGCTGTGGACGATGTGCACTGGCTCCGTGATGGCGATAAGAAGATGTACCGTTCCGGCCTGAGCGAAGAGCAGCTGACGTTCATCGAAAATGACTTGAAGCTCGTTCCGCAGGACAAGCTTGTCGTCGCGATGATGCACATTCCTCTGGTCAAGTCGACGCCCTGGATTGAACCTCGCCGCGAACGTCTGCTGCGTGCCCTGGAGACTCGCGAACACTGCATCTCCCTGGCCGGACATACTCATCATCACGAACATGTCCTGATGAAGAATGAAGAAGGCTGGAAAGGCAACAAGCCGCATCACCACATCATCAATGTGACGGTTTGCGGAGCGTGGTGGTCAGGCAAGCCGGATGAAACGGGTATCCCACACACCATGTGCGCCGATGGAACTCCCAACGGCTACACGATCATGCACTTCGACGGCATCAATTACCTGCTCGACTACAAAGCCGCTCGCCGTGATGACAATGAACAGATCCGGATTACGGCTCCCGAAGTCGTGACACTCGACGCCGCCGCAACAACCGAATTCCGAGCCAACGCGTTCAACGCCATGCCGGGTGCCAAAGTGGAGTTTCAGCTGAACGACGGCCCGTGGCAGCAGATGACAAAGACAGAAAATGAACCGGACCCGACATTCCAGGCCCTGTTCGACGAAGAACAACCCTACGGCGACAAACTGGCCTGGCGAAAACTGGCCAAACCAATGGTCTGTCCTCACCTCTGGAAGTCATCGCTCGGCAAAGTCGAAGCCAAGGGCACGTACCGGAT
>CAZIGZ010000162.1:9941-13320 GCA_964538835.1 uncultured Chitinophaga sp.
TGACGGCACTGCTGATGCCAAGCGTGACGGCTTCGGAACGCCATCCGATCTCGATCACCGAAGCGCAGATGTTCGTGACTCGTACGAAAGCGATTACTCGCATCCAGATCTTTGCCGAGGATCTTGTGTTGTTCCAGGCGCTGGAACCGAACGATCAGGATCGCATCGTTCCGGCCGACCTGAAAAAGGGACTCGAAGATCACAAGGCGTTCCTCCTGGAAAAGTACTCGCTCCGAAACGCGGCGGGTGATGTGATCCAGGGGCAGCTGACCGACATGAAGCCCTTCGACATTCCACCCGATGGAATTCCGTCGGGCGAAATGATGATGCACACGGCAACGTACGAAATTGAGCACTCATTTCCGGAGCCACCGGAGTTTCTGACGATCCAGCAGGACATCACGGATGAAAACTTCATCATTCCAAGTGAGATGAGTCTTCATGTGCATCAGTCCGGCACGGGGCTGAATTACACCGAACGTCTTCTGCCAGGTGCGTCGACAACGATTCGCTTCGACTGGGAGAATGCCCTGGCGGACAACGCAAGCGATCAGGAATGGGAATCGTGGTTCGAAAAGCAGCGTGAGAAGACTCTCGGGATTACCAGTTACAGCAGCGTGTACTCATTCATCTACATCGAGCCTGCTGAAGTGCGGCATGAGATCCTGATTCCGCTGGCAACGCTTGCCACCCTCATTCCTCTGGAACATGCTGACCCGGCGTTCGTCGAGGTTGCTGAGCAGGAAAAAATCCGCGAAGGAATCCGCAAGTGGCTGAAAGACGAGAATCCCGTTTTGATCAACGGGACTCGCGTCATCCCGGAGTTCTCACGCATCGACTTCTATTCGCTGAACCTGTCCGACTTTGCGACCCAGGCGGCTCCTCAGAAAGTCAGCATGGCCAGTGGAAGAGTCGGCATCATCATGAGTTATCGGACGCCCGACGATTCTGTGCGCGACGTCTCGCTCGTGTGGAACCTGTACTATTCCGGAATGAACAAGATTCCTGCGGTTGTGATTTCCTATCCGAACAAGATGGACCGCTTCGAGTTTTCGAAGTTCAAAACGGCAGAGCAGAATACGCTCTCATGGCAATGCCCGCCGGATGCTCTTCCAACGCCCGTTCAGGCCGTTGCTGCTGCTCCCATGAGCAAGCCAATGCTGCTGATCCCTGTGGGGTCCGCTCTGGCACTGATCATCGGTGCGGTGATCATCGTGTATGTTCCAGGTCGAGCCATCAAATCAACGACGGCGTCGCTGGTGCTTCTCGCGGTGATTTTCCACAAGCCACTGTCGATCAAGACGGAGAATCCCTTCGTGGCCCCTCCGGAACTGACGGCCGAGGAAGCCGCGGCAACCTTCAAAGCTCTGCATTCCGGAATGTACCGCTCTCTGGATTTTGGCAGCGAAGATCGCATCTACGATGTGCTCGCCACAACCGTCGATGGTCCTCTTCTGGAAGATCTTTATCTGCAGCTGCGACAGAGCCTGGAAGTCCGTGAACAGGGCGGCGCGGTGGCCAGAATCCGCGAGATCACTCAGGACTCGGGCTCAGTGATTCCTCGCGACAAAACCAAAGTCGCATGGCCCGGTTTCGAATATCAGGCGACCTGGACTGTGGCAGGTACTGTCGAACACTGGGGCCACATTCATGAACGACAGAATCAGTTCGAAGCAACATTTACGATCGAACCTAAGGACGGCGAATGGAAGTTCACGCGAATGGATATCGCCGGGCAGAAACAGAAGTCGGCTCGAACAACCCTTCGCAAGTTTTAGTCGGCGTTCGTACGTTTCGAGTCGGGTACATCCTTTGTTTTCGGTGATTGGCTCGGGGAGACGTCATGAGACATGCCTTACGTAAGTTCATGGTGGCTGGTGCGTTGGCGGCTGGTCTAATGCTGTGTCCTGCTCAATCCGATGCACAGGAGGTTCCGGCGGCATCCAATTCGTCAGCAGATGATGTCAGCGCACAGTCGTTTGATGCAAGAATCGCCGAGATCAACGCTGAGGTGAAGAATCGCATTGAAAAGCAGCTAGCGGCGCTGCCCGAAATTGATGAGAAGGATCCGGGGGCAGTTCAGCTCCTGTCGACTCGCGGTGACCTGCGGATGTTTCTGGGGAAGTTCGAGGACGCAGAACGCGACTTTCAGCAGATGGTGACTCTAAAACCTGATCTCGATGCCGGGCACTGGCGTCTGGGAATTGCCAACTACTTCGCCGGTCATCCCGACCGCGGGGCGGCTCAGTTTGAGAAGTACCACAGCTTTGACAGTGTGGACCGCGAAAATGGAATCTGGCGTTACTTCTGCCACTACAAGTCGGAAGGACGGGATGCAGCAAAGAAGCAGCTGCTTCGCTATGAGAAGGACGACCGTCCTCCGTTTCGCGAGGTGTATCAGCTGTTTGAAGGCACGATGACTCCTGAGGATGTACTGCGGGCCTGCAAGGGGAAGGATGGCGATGGCAAAGACTCGCTTCGTTTCTACTCATATCTTTACGTGGGACTCAACGCATCTCTCGAAAAACGTCCAGGCGAGGCGATTCGCCATCTGCAGCTGGCCACCCTGAATCCATGGCCGCAGAAAGCCGGCTTCGGACCTGAGTGGATGTGGCATGTCGGTCGACTGGAACTCAATCGGCTGGTCGCAGAGCAGTCGCCGGAGAAGGCTTCGGCAAAGGAATCCGGAAGCACAGAGCCCGCAATGCCGAGATAGCGATCCGGGATAGCGATCCAAGATAGGCATCCGGCGTGTCAATCGAAGAATACACGCTTCCGGCGTTCCAACCAAAATCCTATCCCGGGCCTTGCCCAGGTTTCACTCCTTCCCACACCCCGTCATTCCCGCGCAGGCGGGAACCCAGTACTGCGAAGCCAACACTTCACTTTAGAAATCCAGAATGCCCGACTGTCCTCCCTTCCGACTGTACATTGGCGACCAGCTTCCTCAGCTTCTGCCGATCATCTTTGAACAGATGCGGCAACGAGGAGCACAGGTGTCGGGCGGAGATGCCGGGACATTTGCAATTTCTTTGCCCCTGGGAATGTCTCTCCGAGGGCGTTACGAGATTTCAGGAAAGTCGCTCCTGATTCAACTCGACGCACGCCCCTTCGCCCTGTCCTGCGGCGCGATTGAATCAAAGCTTCAGGACTTCCTGCTGGACGCCAAAGCGATCTTGAAGTCCCGCGGTTAGTTGCAGTTCCATTGCAGCTGTGGCGATTTGCGAATCAGATCCCGGTAGCAACCAATAGCTCGAACCGCCCGCAGGAATTGCCAGGCGGGAGTGCCTGATTGCAGCAGCTCCTTTGAGAACACAACGACCAAATCACGTCGAGGAACCACTTGGCATCCCCGCCAGACAACTGTCCCGCCTGCACC
>CAZIGZ010000163.1:0-13074 GCA_964538835.1 uncultured Chitinophaga sp.
ACACTCACACGTTCACGATTCTGTCCGGTAACACCGGCGGAGCATTCAGTGTGAATTCCGCAACGCAGGAGATTCAGGTTGCGAACTCCGCCGCCGTCGATTTCGAATCCACTCCGGTGTTTACCCTGACAGTTCAGGTCACCGATGCCGCTGGTCAGTCCTCCAGTGCAGTGATCACAATCCAACTGACCAACATCAACGAAAGCGGCGCCAGTGCGATCACCGATGCGGATGTGACACCGGATGCGGTCGCGGAGAACTCCTCGACGGGAACAGTCGTCGGCTACACTGCTTTTGCGAATGACCCTGATTCGACCGATACAATCTCGTACAGCCTGGACAACAACGCGGGCGGACGATTCCAGATCAACGGTCTGACCGGTGTCATTACGGTGCTGGACGGAACGCTGCTCGATTACGAAGCAGCGACATTCCACGACGTGATTGTCCGAGCAACTTCGACGGATGCATCCTTCACTACGGCGACAGTCAGAATCAATCTGACCGATGTGAATGACAACGGAATTTCGTCCATCAGCGATTCGAATGCGGCGGCCAATGTTGTCGCCGAGAATGCGGTGAACGGCGTTTCGACCGGCTTCACGGCACTGGCGATCGATCCGGATGGAACCGGCAATGTGGTCAGTTACAGCCTGGATAATGATGCTGGTGGACGCTTCCAGATTGATGCGTTGACCGGAGTTGTCACCGTTGCAAACGGCAGCCTTCTGGATCGTGAAACCGCGGCGGCACACAACATCACCGTTCGAGCCAGCAGTCAGGACGGATCGACGACCACGTTGACGATTGCTATTTCGGTTGCGGACGTCAATGAGTCTCCGGTTTCTCTTGTGACTGACTCCAATGTCACCGCCAATCGCGTGGCCGAAGGTTCGGCGACGGGTACGCTCGTCGGAATCACGGCGCTGGCTTCCGATGCCGATGCGACAACAAACAGCATCACCTACACATTGGATGACAATGCCGGTGGTCGTTTTGCAATCGATGCGGTCACGGGTGTTGTGACCGTTGCCAATGGCACACTCATCGACTTTGAAACCACGGTGTCCCACAACATCACGGTTCGAGCAACCAGCGCCGATGGATCCAGCACCACGGCCACATGGCTCATCGACGTTCAGGATATCAATGAATCCGGCGCGAGTCCTGTTGTGGATAACAACCCAACGGTCGACTCCGTTCAGGAGAATGCCGCTAACGGTACGGTCGTCGGGATCACCGCATTCGCCTCCGACCCGGACGGCACAGACGCCATCACTTACAGTCTCGACAACAACGCCGGAGGTCGGTTTGCCATTGGAGCGTTGTCCGGGATCGTCACAGTCGCCAATGGAAGTCTGCTGAATCGCGAAGCTGCGGCTTCCCACACGATAGTCGTCCGAGCCACGTCCACTGACGGCTCCTTCACGACTCGCACGTTCGTGATCAGCGTTGGTGATCAGAACGAATTCGCAGTTACGACGCCTGTGGACACAAACCCGGCCCCGAATTCTATTGCTGAAAATTCCGCGAACGGAACGCCGGTGGCCATTTCGGTCGCCGCCACAGATGCCGATGCCACACTGAATACCGTGACTTGGTCACTGGTCGACAGTGCTGGCGGACGGTTTGGCATCTCCGCGGGTGGAGTCATCTCGGTCGCGAACGGAAGCCTGCTGGATTACGAAACCGCGACGTCACATTCAATTACCGTGAGAGCAACGTCTGCCGATGGTTCATTTGCCGATGCGGTGTTCGTGATTACGCTTACCGACGTCAATGAAAACACCGTCTCGGCCATCAGCGACACGAATCTGAATGTGGACAGTGTGAATGAGAATGCCGCGAATGGAACGTCCGTGGGAATCACGGCTTTCGCCAGCGATCCGGACGGCACTGCCAACTCGGTCACCTATTCGCTCGATAACAATGCCGGTGGGCGATTTGCCATCGGTGCTGTGACAGGCGCCATTACCGTGGCGAACGGAACTTTGTTGAATCGCGAAGTCGCGGCATCCCATGCGATCGTCGTGCGAGCCACAAGCACAGATGGATCGTTCTCCACGCGAACATTTGTGATCGCTGTCGCCGATGTCAATGAGTTTGCTGCTACGGCGGTTGCTGACACCAACGCTGCAGCCAACCAGATTGCCGAGGGTTCTGCCGCGGGAACACTCGTGGGCATTACGGCCTCTTCATCCGACGGCGACGCAACCACCAACGTCATCACGTATTCGCTCGACGACAATGCCGCCGGCCGATTTGCGATTGATGCCGTCACCGGAATCGTTACCGTGGCACCAGCGGCCGTCATCGACTACGAGACACTGACCTCGCATACCATCATTGTGCGAGCCACCAGCCAGGACGGCTCGACGCAGATTCGCAGTTTCATCATCAACGTTCTTGACCGGAACGATACGCCGCCCGTCGTCTCTGCAGGCCAGTCATTCACGCTGGCGGAAAACGCAGCCACGGGAACATTCACCGGGACACTGGCAGCGATCGATCCAGATGGAATCGGTGTGCTTCAGAACTGGACGATCGTCTCCGGGAACACCGGAGGCGCTTTCAACCTGAACCCGGCGACCGGGCAGCTGACCGTCGCAAGTACTGCCGCACTCAATTTTGAATCGACCCCATTCTTCACACTGGTCGTAACTGTCTCCGACGGTGCCGGAACTTCTTTGCCGGAGTTTGTCACTGTCCAGCTTCAGGACGTCAATGAAGCCCCCGTGCTGGCCATCATGTCGTCCTATTTCGTCGCAGAAAACTCCGTGACCGGAACCATCGTTGGCAGCCTTGCCAGTTCAGATCCGGACTTTGGAGATACCGTGACGTATTCCATCGTCGGTGCCAATGCAAGCAGCCCATTCACGATCGACGCCCAGACCGGGGTGCTGTCCGTGAACAATTCTGCGGCCGTGAATTATGAAGCTTCGCCGACAATTTCAGTGATAGTGCGAGCTACCGACAGCAGCGGACTTTTCACGACTGCGACAATCATAGTCGACGTGCTGAATGTCAATGAATCCCCGACAACGCTGGCGATGACCGGCGGCACGGTGGCAGAAAACTCGCCCGCAGGGACGACCGTTGGTCGAGTGACAGGAACGGACCCTGATGCCGGGTCAACACTTAGCTATTCGCTGATTGATTCCGCAGGCGGACTGTTCGAAGTCAATCCGACTTCGGGAATCATCACCGTCGCGCCCGGAGCAGTGCTGAACTACGAATCCGCTCGAACACATACGATCATTGCTTCGGTCACAGATTCCGCTGGCCTTTCGAAGGTTCAGAGCTTTGTCATCACGGTGACCAACATCAATGAGGTCCCGGTGGCAATGAATGACAACATTCAGGCCATTCAGCTGACAACCATTGAGGTTCTGGCACCAGGGATCCTGCTGAATGACAGTGATGAAGACGGGGATCGGATGACGGCTCAGCTTGTTTCCGGTACCAGAAACGGAGTACTGGTCTTCCGAAACGATGGCTCGTTTATCTATTCACCTATTGGTGTCTTCTCCGGAAAAGACTCGTTCACATATCAGGTGACCGACGGACGTTTGCTCAGCAACATTGTGACGGTCTACATCGATGTCGTTGCGGCCGTCAGTTCCTCAGGTGGCGGCAGTTCTGGCGGGTCATCGACCGATCCTGGAACCGGAACAACCGGTGATGGAACCTCCACCGGAGGTGATGCCGGCGGATCGTCGGATGGCTCCACCAACGGCGATGGCATTACCGAGCCAGTGGTCGTCGTGACAGCGTCACCATTTCTCGCGAGTCCCATCACGGTCAGAACTGTGGAATCGTCCGAGTCGCAGGAGGCGTCCATCGTGCTGGTGGAACAGAATACCGGCTCCGTGAGAACTGAGACCCAGGTCGTTCAGGAGGAAATTCTGGCAGACATCCTGGTCGAACAGTTCATGGAAATGCGAAGCGAACGAGGTCGAACGGGCGAAGCCGTCACGGCAGGAAACTCAATCTTCGGTGCATTGATGACCTTCGATCCTCGCTCGGCCATTGTTGCGCTCGATTTCTTTGACTTCGATCGACTTCCATCGCAGGTTTTTGAACAGCATAACTTCGATGGACCACAGTTCAGCGGCAAAGTGGCTGTCGGCAGTGCGGCAGTCGTGTCGACATCGCTGACCGTTGGTTACGTTCTCTGGATTCTTCGAGGTGGCTCGCTTCTGACCGCCTTCGCATCGGCACTCCCCACATGGAGCAGCTTCGACCCTCTGCCGGTCCTGGAGAGCTTCAGTCGGGCGAGGGAAGAAGACAAGGAAACCCTCCTGTCCATCGCAACGAGGCAGACCGTCGGCCGAAAGTAACACAGGCAAGTCATTCCGCGGCTCGACCTGCGGAACGCTCTGGCAAGTCGCGAACGCCTGAAACACAACCTCATGCCGTTCAACCACCCCGATCGAACAGTACTCACATCGAGGCCGCTCGGTGAGCGTTCAGTCATGGAATGACCGAGCTATGGCAATCAAATTGCAACGCCATTCGTGGCCGATTAGCATTGCCACTTCAGGTCAGAGGAAAGGGCTTCAGACAAGTCGGCCAGCATGAGCGATTCCGTCAATCCGTTTGCAACAACCGATGTGAAGTCCGTCTTGCCGGCGGAGACCGCTGCACCTCCCAAACCCGACTTTGAATCATCATCCGATCAGGGCGATGACTACTCCGGCGCGTTTTGCGTTGTCGATCAGTTCGGTACCGTCTATGTCCCATGCGGCGACGACCAGAACTCCGAAGTCGAACACGACTTTCGTCCGGGATCGGTGCTTCACGAGCGCTACCTGCTCATCTCAAACCTCGGGCAGGGCGGCATGGGACGAGTCATGCTGGCTCAGGATCAGCTGCTGCATCGCAAAGTGGCCGTCAAGATTGTTGCCGTCAAGCTTCGGGAGGAGAAGCAGTCGTTTCAGGATGCTCTGGCCAGGGAAGCTCGACTTGGGGCGTCACTCAGCGATCGAGGAATTGCCGTCGTCCATGATTTCGGTATTCACGTCGGAAAGTGCTTTATCGTTTTCGAATTTGTTGACGGACAGACGTTGCGAAAAGTTCTTCGGCAGCGAATCAGATTGCCTCTGGCCGAAGTGTGTCCAATCATCACAGAACTTGCTCGCTCTCTGGACTTCGCTCATGCTCGCGGCGTCGTACACAGAGATCTCAAGCCGGAAAACATCTGCATTGCTCACGATGGCCAGCCGAAGATTCTGGACTTCGGTGTGGCCCGCGACCTGCGCAGTGATTTTCGTCAGGAAGCGTTTTCCGGTACGCCCCAGTATGCGTCGCCCGAACAGGCAGCGTGCTCCGTCGTCGACGGACGAGCCGATCAGTATGCGCTGGGGCTGCTGGCGTATGAAATGCTCTCAGGGCGTCGTGTGTTTCTCGGGAGGAACGCCGTTGAGCTCCTGAAAATGCACCGCGAAGTTGCGCCCGATGATCTCCAGGAGCTGTGTCCGGAACTGCCCGATGACTGTGTTGCAGCCATTCATCGAGCCTTATCGAAGTTGCCCTCGGAGAGGTTCGCAACGTGCCAGGAGTTTGCCGCGGAACTCAGCCGACCAATCACCGCTCCCGCCAGCCCTGTGGCACTGGTCACGGTTCCGGAAGAGTATCAGGTTGATGTGTGCCTGTGTCATGTTGCGGAAGACTCTCTGGATGCCCGCAGGATCGCCGCAGAACTCGAAGCCATCGGATTCTCAACGTGGTACTATCAGCGGGACGCAGCGGCAGGCATCTCTTTCATTCGTCAGGCCACCGAAGCGATCAAACGCTCGCGAGCCGTCATCCTTCTGATCTCTGATGCATCGCTTGGCTCTGACTACTTTGGACGGCAGGTCCTGGAAGCCGTCGAACGGCGACGGTTCGTAATTCCGCTGCTCGCTGGACTTTCCCGTGATGACTTCGAAACCCGGCAACCGGTCTGGCGTCCTCAGCTCGGTTCGGTCGGCGCGATTGAAGTCCTGACCCACAGCCATAAGGAAACCACACAAGAGCTGGCGGCAAAACTTGAAGGTCAGGGGATCGCTCCGGGGCCCGTTGAACAGACATCTCAGGCGGTCAGATCAACGGCCCCGGCAGCCCGAACACAAGGGCTTCAGAGGCAGGTCTGGGCGACGGATTCGATTCAGATTGATGTCCACGATCTTCCCCAGGTCGTGTTTCGAAATCCGCTGGTGGAGGAGTTCCTTACGCGGCGCAACAAGCACTTTCTCTCCGGAACCAAGGGGCTCGGCAAGACGCTGCTGCTTAGCTACAAGCGACATTTGCTTTCCCAGTCGGGTGGCATTGAAGGCGGTGAATCTTCACTGTGCTTTGTGCCGCAGGGACGTCCTTACCTTGACTTCATGAGTGAACTGAAGTCGCTCTCCGTTCGCTATGAGAGTTCGCTGGCTGACCTGACGACGACGAAACGATTCTGGAACATGGCCATTCGTGTTTCCGCGATTTCCAACCATCCGGGCTGCATTCATCCAGACGAGGAAGAAGAGCTGGAAGCCTTTCCGATTCGCTTCCGACGCTGGCTGAAGGGTTCTCGCATTGAACCAACCGTCGTGTTCAAGGAGATCACAAATCTGACGGTCAGCCAGGCCAATGCGATGCTTGATGATACCGAAACGTTTCTCGACCAGATGCTGCGGCGGATTCACAGTGCCACGTATTTCTTCATCGACAAGGTCGACCAGGCCGTTCGTCAGCTCAGTCGAGCTGCCTGGATCACGGTTCAGGCGGGGTTGATCGAAGCTGCATGGGAAATCATGAGTGCCAACAGCCATGTTCGAGTCTACGCGTCGATCCGCCAGGAGGCGTTCGCCAATTACGAATCCGATGTGAAGACCAATCTGCTTGGTGCCACGACCATGCTGCGATATTCCGACGAAGAGCTCGAATCGCTGATGGATCGACTGACCAGCTGTTATGAGTCGAGTAAAGGGTTCAGGGATTTTCTGGGAATGAACGTCCTGCAGCATGAACGTCGCTCCGCTCCGGAAGACAGTTTTCGCTTTCTTCGTCGCCACACATTCGGTCGGCCACGTGACCTTGTGGTCATCGCGTCTGAGCTTTCGGCCGAGCGGGATTCTCTGACGGAACCTCGCTACTGCGAGATCGTCCGTCGCATGAGCTCCACGCGACTGGTGGCCAACCTCTTTGATGAAATGCGAGTCTTCCTGGACTGCCTTGGAGATTCAGAGACTCGAGTGCGTTTTCTGGCCACGCTGACCGCCAACATCCTGAGTCGGGAAGAAGCAATCGAGATCAGTGCGGCATTCAACGGAATCAGTCGGGAAATGATCCGCGACCATCGTGAAAGTGCTGCCGAGTTCTTTCACCCGTTCCAGGACCTGTATCTCGCCGGACTTCTGGCGGTGATTGCAGTTCATCCGGACTCCGAACGGCCGATTCAGAAGTTTCGAGGCCCCGACGATCTGGTCCGTCAGCCTGGCAGCGATCTTCCTTTATCACCGTGGTATCTGCTTCACCCGGCCCTCTCAAGTTACGTGCGCAGCCTCCAGAAAGACTCCGGCTTCATTCACTATCAGCACGTGATGGTCGGAGATCAGCTGCCATGGCTACCGTGGGATCCGGTCTGCTGTCACATGGAGCGATATGCCAGATCGATTGTGGCCCCTGACCTGAGGCAGTTTGTGGAAATCGTGATCCGCCAGGCCCGCGATGTGCTCAAAAGTCACACGCCACGCAACCTGCCGCTCGTGCTGCAGTCGATTCCGAAATGGTCAGAATCAAAAGCCAGACTGCTGGAGGGCGGACATGACGAACTGCTTCTGTGGCTTGAAGAACTGCTGGAATTCGCGGCCTGAACCCAAGAAACCGAAACCAGGCAGAATCTTCCTGTTTCATGGACACAGGCTGTAAGATCCTGCTGTCTCGCTCGTTGTCTTCAAGCCGGGCTATCACACGGCTCCCGAGCCAGCGCAAAGGCTCGAATCACCACTTCTTCGGGAACACGTCCAGGAAATTCGGTATGCGAACACTGGGAACTCTTCTTCTGAATCTGGCCCTGGCGCTGTCCGCCGTGGCCGCCGAACCTCAGCGTCGTGAATGGAAAGTCGATGGAGTCGACCGAGAGGCAATCGTAGTCGTTCCTGATGGCGCGAAGGAAAAGCCATCGCCCCTGGTGTTTGCATTTCATGGCCACGGTGGCACGATGAAAAATGCCTCACGTTCGTTCCATATTCATACGGAATGGCCGGAAGCGATTGTCGTCTACATGCAGGGCTTGAATACTCCCGGGCAGCTCACAGATCCGGATGGAAAGAAACCGGGCTGGCAGAAGGCTGTCGGCGACCAGAACGATCGTGATCTTCACTTCTTCGATGCGGTCCTGAAATCCATGAAGGACGATTACAAAGTGGACGAATCTCGCATCTATTCCACAGGCCACTCCAACGGTGGCGGATTCACTTACCTACTCTGGTCGGCTCGCCCGGAGATCTTTGCGGCTATGGCTCCGTCTGGATCGGCAGCGCTCAAGCTGCGAGGTTCTCTGAAGCCGCTGCCGGTACTTCACATTGCCGGCGACAACGACCCGCTGGTGAGGTACTCGTGGCAGACAATGATGATTGAATCACTTCGAAAGGACCAGAAGTGCGGTGAAGGAAAGCCATGGCAGGACAAGGCCACTCTGTATCCTTCCGAAGTCGGCGCGCCGGTTGTGACTTACATTACGAATCAGGGACACAAGTTTCCGGCGGAGGCTCCAAAGCTGATTGTGACGTTCTTCAAGGAACACTCGAAGCCAGGCACCGGCGAGCAATCCCCCAGTGCGAAAGGGTCGGGCACTGCCGATAAGTCCGGAGACTCCGACGGTGCCGGCCGGAGGAAATAGCAGCAGGGCAGGTTGTGCGGATTCTGATGCCTTGAAATTCCTGAGCATTTTCCCAACTGGTTTTCCTCCAGCGTTGTCGTTCGGAAACGTGACGTAGCTTTCCCTCGTACAGTCACTCTGTGTCCAGCGAAAGTTGCGAAATGTCTGCGGCTGCGTCTGAAAACCGAATGCAAACCGACGCCGTCTTCTGGGGCGTGACCGGTCTGTTGCCTGGCCAGGAAGGCGTTAGTCGCGTCCAGATCCATGGAAACTCGGCCGTCTTCGGTCGCAGTGCGGAAGTCGACATCGTGCTTGCGTCACGCAATGTCTCCAAGCGGCACGCCGAGCTCATTGTGACTCAGTCCATTGCTGTCGTACGCGATCTGGGAAGTACGAACGGCACCTTTGTGAATGGTCGCCGCATTCTCGAACCAACTCCGGTCGATGATGGTGACCACATTCAGCTGGCGGATGTGGAGTTGCGAGTCTTTCGTGAACTTCCCATGCAGCTGGATTTCACTTACGTCGCCGATGCTCCGGAAACTCAGTGGCTGCTGTCTCGCATGAACGACGTGTTTCGCGACCGTCGCATTCGAATGTTCTATCAGCCCATCGTTGACGCCACGACAGAAGCGATCTTTGGTTATGAAGCGCTCGTTCGCTGCGATGTGCCTGGGCTCGAGTCTCCTCTGACGCTGTTCAGCACGGCGTCAAAGCTCGGTCAGGAATGCCGCCTCAGCCGCATGTGTCGCGAAGAAGCTGTCACCAATCTTTCTCGCGCCCCGATGCCGGGTGCATTGTTCCTGAACACGGATTCCAAGGAAGAACTGGGCTCGGAACTCATTGAGCATCTGAAAGTCATTCGCGAAGCGATTGGCGGTCGACGCATGGTTCTGGAGGTCCATGAAGCAGCCGTTCCGCAGCCGCGCGAATTCCGAAATTTCGCGGCCGCGCTGAAGGACATGGATATCCTGCTGGCGTTCGATGACTTCGGAGTCGGGCAGTCTCGTCTGCTCGAACTTGCGGAAGTTCAGCCCGACATTTTGAAGTTTGACCGATCGCTGGTGAAAGATCTCGGCCAGCCAAACGCACGCCACGCATCGCTCGTTCGCAACCTGCACAACAGCGCTGTTGATCTTGGCATCTGCACGCTCGCGGAAGGTGTTGAAACGACAGAAGCGATCGCTGCGTGCCGCGAAATCGGATTCCAGCTGTTCCAGGGTTACGCGTTCGGACGCCCCGCGCCTCTCGATACGTGGACGATGGGCCCGAATTGATGATCAGTCCCTCTCGTCAGGATGCACCTCGACGAAGACGATCATTCAACGCAACGCCCAGCCCGTCCTCGGGGAATTCTCTTGCAACGATACAGTCGAGTCCCGACGAATCGAATGTTCGAAGCGCCGCGAAGAAGCCTGCCGCACAGGCGTTAAGGTCCGAGACCTCCGACAGGTTGATCACTTGTTCAAAACCGGCAACGCCCCCATCGCGGTGCCCCCAGGTCAGAAGCCCGCAGCGAAGGCCAGTGACCGGCCTGGCAAAAGCCTCAGCCTCGATCAATCGCATGGGAATCTTCGGAGCATAATGACGGCTTAACATTCCAGGCGCAGGCTGCGCTGAATCATCTTTGGCCGGATCGGCTTTGGCTCTTGCAACAGGGCCAAGGACTTCCGAAATCTGCTCGATCGATAGTCCTCCGGGACGCAGCACCAGAGGGCGAGCGTCCATCAACGATACGACGGTTGATTCCACACCCACTTTGCACGGGCCGCCGTCCAGAATGTAGTCCACGACATGGCCAAGCCCCGATGCAACATGCTCGGCGGTCGTCGGGCTGATCCCTCCAAACGGATTGGCACTTGGTGCCGCCAGCGGAAGGCCACAGGTGCGAAGCAACTCCAGCGCCATCGGATGCGCAGGAACGCGAAGTCCAACTCCTTGAAGTCCGGATGTCACAAGATCGGAGATGCTGGGGCGTCGAGGAAGCACCAGCGTCAGTGGTCCCGGCCAGAATTTTTCCGCAAGCCGCACGGCACCCTCCGGAAACTCGAGCGCGTAATCATGCACCTGCGACGGAGAGGCAAGGTGAACAATCAAGGGATCAAACGACGGTCGATTCTTCGCGGCAAAGACGGATGCCACAGCCCTGGGATTGGTGGCGTCGGCGGCGAGTCCATACACCGTCTCGGTTGGCATCGCGACAAGTCCACCAGCCCTGAGCACAGCGGCGGCATGGCCAATGTCTTTGCCAATCCTTACGTGAGCAGCCATCACCGATCACCATTCTTCAGCCACGATGGCCAACGGCACGCATCGCGCCCCGAACTAATCCACGATCACAACGATGCACGTGACGTTGTCTCGCGAGCCCGCATCGAGAGCCGCTTTCACAAGCTTCTCGGCGACGTCCTGAGGATCATTGGAGGACTGAAGGACACGAGCAATCTCGCTCGCATCAAGCCCGTCGTTCAGACCGTCACTGCAGAGCATGAAGCGATCACCAGGCCGAGGAACAATCTCGGTCACTGTCGCTCCACTGGCGCCGTCGCGACTGCCAATGTACTTGTAGAGAACGTTTCGGTAACGATGAGTCTTTGCTTCTTCCGGAGAAATCGTGCCGGTGTCCAGCAGCGCCTGCGTCACCGAGTGATCCGTTGTCAGCTGTCGCAGCTTGCCGGCTCGAAGTTCATACGCACGGCTGTCGCCAACGCCGATGAAAAAGAAACGATCAGCCACCCGAACCATCATCACGACAGTCGTGCCCATGTTCCGAAGGCCAGGCTCGACTTCACTCAGAGCAATGATCTCCGAATTCGCATGAGTGATGGACTTTTCCAGCGCTTCACCAACGGTCTTTGCGTTGGCTTTTTCAAAGTCCAGCAGTTGCTCAATTCGCTTGGGAATCAACTCCACCGCGAGTGCGCTGGCGCGTTCTCCGGCACTCTGGCCGCCCATTCCATCAGCAACAATGAAGAGCCGCTGCTGCCGATCGATGTAGCAGCTGTCTTCATTGTTTTCGCGATAATTTCCGGTCACGCTCACGTGACCCGTTCGAAGTGAAACCATGGAATGATCCACAGACTAGATTCAATGCCCGGATTTCACGCACGCTGAATCAGTGTCTGATGCAGCCTGCGTTTCGTCGCTGTTGTCAGAAACACGGATTGTTTCGGCAATTGGCCGTAAACGCAACAGTCTCAGCCACTTCCTGCCGTTCGTACGATTGGAAAACCACCAATCGCCCACTTTGTAGCGATGGATTACCGGCAGGAAAGTCGTTTTTCGTGGGATTCTGACAGCTTTGGCATGTCATTGCCGGTTCGACAGTCAGCGAAGATCCCAAGCAGGCTTTGATGCGGAGTTGAGCGGTTTCGCACACTGTTCCGCTGGAATATCCTTTCGCCGCCTGGTGCTTTAGGGGACTTCACAACCCGACACCTCCGTGAAGGATGCAAACGCCGTGGCTCTGATCAATGATCCCTCACTGAGGCAGCAGGCTCAGAGAAGTTCAACAGTCCGTTAACAGCGGCAAGGCGCTCGTCCCCAAAAGAGCCGGGAGTGAGTTGGCCAACATGTCGCTCCGTCATTTCAGCATTTGCAAGCCAAAGGATCCCTCAATGGAAATCGGCACAGCACTCATTCGTCCGTTTCTCCCGACGAAAGACTTTGATCTGTCAAAACGCTTCTACGAAACACTTGGCTTTGAGAAGACGCTCGACAGTGAAGTGGCCATCTTCCGTGCCGGGAGCGGTGGCTTTCTGCTGCAGAGATACCACCAGAAAGACTGGGCGGAGAACTTCATGATGCAGCTGATGGTGGATGACCTCGACGCCTGGTGGCACCACATCGTGGGACTCGATCTTCCAGGACAATTCGGAGTTCCAGCGCCGAAGCCGCCAGCGATGCAACCATGGGGGCTCCGTATTGCCTATGTGGTCGATCCGTGTGGCGTCCTGTGGCATATTGCGGAACGCAGGAAAGATGTGCTTCACGACCGATAGTCGTCGTGGCCTCCGAAGTAATTCTCTCACAACACAGCGTCAGGAATCTTTCAAAAATGCCCGGTGAAGAGCTGAGCATCCACGTTTACAACGAAAATCGGAGTTCCTCTGTCCGGAGTGCAATCATGAAAAAACTGTGTCTCTGCGTCGCTGTGGTGTGCATGTTGTCCCTTGCCTTTTCCGCAAATGCTCAGCAGGGCGGCCGAGGTGGTGCTGGAGGAGCCG
>CAZIGZ010000164.1:0-13025 GCA_964538835.1 uncultured Chitinophaga sp.
CGCAGCCCGATGAAGGAGAACTGGAACACTGGCCCATTCAGGAGTTGCTGCAGCAGGTCTGGCGTCGTCTCTTTCATGCGCAGATTGACCGCCAGCTGACTCAGAAACTGCATTCCGAGATTCGTCGGGCAGATGTGCAGGAACGAATTGCAAAAATTGGTCAGGTGGAATTCGACGAAGCTCACTTCGTCCTTCGCAACGAACTCCGCCTGATTGATCCTCAGTCACGCACCGAGGCCTGGAAAGAGTTTGTTGCACTGTATCTGGAGATGAAGTGGTTTGAGCCGGACCTGCTGCCGGTTTGGTTTCCGTCGCTTGCCGAACGGCCCCATGTGATTCCGGTCCTGGACCAGGACATTCGGGCTGAAGAGCTTTTCCACAGGACTCGGCTTTACGGCGCCACCAGCCCGGATCTCACGCCGCATGTCGTTCGCGACGAAACACATCTCGTGAATACTCGACGCGACTGGTCTCTGGGAGTTGGAGTCACGCCTTCAGATCGTGCTTTCCTCCGGCAGCTGCGATGGAGAGACAAGGCGAACGAACGTGGCAACACGGTCTCAGCCATCGTCTGTGCCATCCGAGCCGCCCAGCGGGCCACTTCGGATGAGAAGCGTCTGGCCGCTCAGGAGAAAGCACGCGGAGACATACGGTACCTTGTGGATCGCCTTCAGCGGGCTCTCAGTTTTTCGGATGCGGAGTCGACTGACTGGCAGTCGTCGCTGTGGGAACTTGCC
This sequence comes from uncultured Chitinophaga sp., assembly GCA_964538835.1. GTDB lineage: Bacteria > Planctomycetota > Planctomycetia > Planctomycetales > Planctomycetaceae > SXXK01. The sequence goes on from CAZIGZ010000164.1 coordinate 738, forward strand.
AACAACGCGATCCAGGGATTTTGGAATTCCGAGAAGCGGCTGCTGTATGATCTTCAGAAAGTCTGTCTGGATCATGAACGAGTGACCTACCAGGTCGACCTCGTGAAGTGGATCGTCAGTCGTGGCAAACGTGCGTTAAGGCGACCTCTGACCAGTCTTCGCGAAGTTCGAATGGCGAAGCATCTCGCCAGCGCGGCCAACCGACTGGTGTATGTGCGACTGAGCGGGCTTGAGCGGGAGCGGCTGAGTCTGTTGCTGCACAACGCAGCTCATCTTTCGGAGATGCAGCTGCGCGATCGCATGCGCCCGGTTGTGCAAAAGACGCTGTCCGACGTTGGTCTTCGGCCGAATAATGTTCCCGAACAGGTCGCTTCCGACAAACTGGTGGACGATGCTCTGGATTGCATTGTGGATCGAGGATATCTCACGATGGGATATCTGCGAGACGCGATCAGCAAGAACGATCTGAAGCTGCCTGACCTGACAGATGTCCGTGATCTCTGGCGAGGCGATCATCTGCTTCGCGCGGACGATCAGCTGGACGTTGCTCTGGATGGTGTTTACCGGCGAGGGGAGTTCTATCTTCGCTGGCTGCAGATCACGAGTTCTCTGTTCTTCGGAACTCGCGCCGGACGTTTCACCACACTGTTTTTGATCATTCCGTTCGGTGGCGCGGTCGTGATCGTGGAAGGCGTGCGACACATCCTGCACATGTTCCATCGAAAGCCAGCCGTGGCCGCGAAGGACAAGACCAAAGCTGCAGGTGAAGCAGAGGCCGGGAAGACTGGTGATGCCAGTGTCGATGGGGCAGCGAAGGAGCAGGCAGAAACAGACGGAGCCGGCCCGAACAATGCTGTTCCGTCGGTCGTATTGTCAACCGGCGACGAGGCCTTGGATTCGACCGCGGTCGCGGAGGCTGCGTCGGAGGGCACGTTGGCTGATCCGCCGAACAAAGTCATCTCGGCCCGACTTGATGAACCTGTGCTTGTCGAACTGTTTCAGGAAGAGACGACGGCGACAAAGGACTCCAAATCGGCTTTGTCAGATGGAAACACGACCGCGGATTCGTCGGCAACTCAGGAAAAGACACTGGCCTCGCCAGATGATGCTCGCGGCGCGCTGGATCAGATTGTCAGCAATCAGGTTGAAACGGTTTCGTGGGTAATCGGAATCGGCTTTCTGCTGATGGCTTTGATTCATGTTGTGTCTTTCCGCAAGCTGTTCTTCCGTTTTCTGTCGGAAACGCTGAAGCTGGTTCGCAAGGTCCTGATCGATTTTCCTTCGACCATTTTGAATCTTCCGGTCGTGCAGAAGATCTGGCGGCATCGACGCTTTGTGAAGTTCCGCCGAGTCTTCCTGACGCCGGCGCTGATTGGTCTGGCAACTACTCGACTGCTGCCGTGGCTGATTTCCGGCACGGCGCTGGGATGGTGGTGGATGACAACCATTACGGTTCTCGCCAGCGCCGCGTTGAATTCGCGTCTTGGTCGAGATGCTCAGGAGCTGACGGCCGAATGGGTTGGCAATGCCTGGTATAAGCTGAGAGCTCGAGTCGTCATGGCGGTGATCGACTGGGTGATTGACTTTTTCCGAATGCTGCTGAACTTTCTGGAGCGTTTTCTGTACGCCGTGGATGAATGGCTTCGATTCCACAGTGACGAAAGCTGGGCGTCGATTGTCGTGAAAGCCGTGCTGGGCGTCGTCTGGTCGTTTGTCTCATTCCTCATTCGAATTTACGTCAATCTGCTGATCGAACCGACGTTTCACCCGGTCAAGCACTTTCCCGTCGTCACTGTGGCTCACAAGATGATACTGCCGGGTTTGATTTACCTGGAAGGCACGATGGTCGGTTATCTCAGCCCGTACCTGGGAACGGCGCTGGCTCGTTCGTTCACGTGGTTCAACATCTTCTTTATTCCCGGGATCTTTGGATTTGCCGTTTGGGAACTGAAGGAGAACTGGCGTTTATACATGGCCAATCGAAAGAAGCAGCTGGCTCCAGTGGCTGTTGGCAGTCATGGTGAGACAGTGGCGCGACTGCTCCGTCCTGGTTTTCATTCGGGAACTCTTCCGAAGCTGTTTCGACGACTGCGACGGCTGGAGCATCAGGAGCCATCATTCAAACGCTTCAGTGCTCGCCGCGCCGCGAGGGGGCAGCTTGAACATGTGGAGATTGCCATTCGCTATTTTGTGGAGCGAGAATTGATCCGGCTGCTTCAGTTGTGTCCGGCCTGGGGAACGACAGGAATTCACTGTGGCCACATTCACACCGCATCGAACAGTTTCCTGCTGGAACTGGAAAGCCCGACGCTCGGGGAGCAGCCGATTCGACTCCTGTTCCAGGAACAGAGCGGATGGGTCGTCGCGAGTGTGGCGGAAACCGGAAGTCTTCGATTTGCATCCGCCGATCAGCTGCGATCGTTCCAGAATGCCCTGGAAGGTTTCTATCGCAAATGTGGCATCGACATGGTGCGTGAACAGATGGAGGCAAAATTCCTGCATGGTCATCAGTACGACATCAACTGGGAAGGTTTCGCAATCTGGCCGCACGGCATGTTCAGCCATGAACTGACGGTTGATCTGTATCGCAAGGGAAATCTTCGCCCACTGCCGGCGGCCGAAGCAGCAGCGGCGGGAATTCAGCCAACAGAACGTGAGAACGTGCTGTTCTTCGAAACAGGGACAGACTGGACTGACTGGGTCGTGCTGTGGTCGCACACGCCTGAACATCCGCAGCCGCTGGCCTGTCGTCAGTTGCCGAGTCAGACCGTGCTGCAGCCAATTCGATGACCTCTTGATTCAACGGAAGATTTCACCGTGCCCATCCCACTGCAGGGCGTTCTGCCCATCATTCAAACACCGTTTAGTCACAATGATCAGATCTGCGACAGCACGCTGCGTCGAGAAATCGACTGGGCGTTTCAGGTCGGAGCCAACGGAATTGGTTCTGGAATGGTGGCGGAGATTTTGCGGCTGACGTTTTCCGAACGTCTAAGGCTGACGGAATTGATGACCGAATTCGCTCAGGGGAGGGGCAGTGTCTTTGCGGCCGTCGGTGCGGAAAGTACGGCTCAGGCCATCCAGTATTCACAGGCGGCCGAACGCGCTGGGTGCGACGCGGTGATGGCCGTGCCGCCACTGACAACGAAGCTTTCTGCCGATCGCATGGTGGCGTACTTTTCTTCCATTGCTGATGCGATCTCGATTCCCGTCATTGTCCAGGATGCCTCGGGATACGTCGGCCAGTCGATCCCCATTGCGGTGTGTTCGACGCTGCTGAAAAACTACGACGAGCACAAGATTTTGTTCAAACCCGAAGGCTCCCCGATTGGCCCGAACCTGTCCGCACTGCGAGATGCCACGGATGGTCGTGCTCGGATCTTTGAAGGATCCGGTGGGATTCTGCTGATCGATAGTTTTCGTCGAGGTATCATGGGCACAATGCCGGGGATGGATCTTCTGGACGGTGTGGTTGCTCTCTGGAAGGCACTGAAGACCGGCGACGACGAACTTGCGTATTCTCTGTGGTACCCGATCTGCGGGATTGTGGCTCTTCAGTTGCAGGCTGGCCTTGATGGCTTCCTTGCCATCGAAAAATACCTGCTGGTGCGTCGAGGCATTTTCCACAACGATCGCCGGCGTCAGCCAAACTCATGGGACCTGGACGAAGAGACGCGGCTGGAAGTCGACCGACTGTTTGACCGACTGCAGCGTGCATTGAAGTAACAGCGTTCGCCGTCCCAGCGATGACGGACGGAGTGATCAGCGGCCGATCGCCATGCCAACGTATTCTTTGGCGAACGACCAGATGCCTCCCATGGCACCTCCGTTCGGAATCAGAGCTTCCACCCATTGCCCTGGCGTACGAGATTGTTTCCCGGCGGCTGTCCGAAAATCTGCCGGCAATGGAACAACATTCAGGCCATTGCGTTCCGCCAGACGAGTCGCCCGGGGCAGATGCCATGCGGAAGTGAGCAGCCCGACCTTTTGCTCACGCCCGAAACGAGCACCCAGCGTCTTCATTTCTTCGGCCGTGTTCTTTCCCCCCAGCAGTTCTATTGATTCCGCCGGGACACCGAGTCGCAGAAGGAGGTCGCGTGATGCCTGACCGGGATCCACGCCCGTTGTGTCCATCGACTGAATTCGCTGGCCCGTACAGATGAACCTGGTGGCGTGATTCTGGTGGTAGAGCTGAGCCGCCAGGATCAGTCGGTCGCCCGACATGTTTCCCTGAATTCGGTCGTTGGGTCCAGCTCCTGCACCGCCGCCGAGAACGATAACGTATTCCGGAAGATCGACTGTCAGCGGATTCACGGAAAGGTATGGAGTCTCCAGACGCCTGGCCAGAAAATCGGAGATCAGCCCGCTTCCAGCGAGCGAATAAAGGATGAAACACAACAGCATTCCCCACGAGCGAGACGTTGTGGCAGGACCATTCGATCCGTCTTGAGCGATTCGCCGCAGAGGCCAGTGTGTTGCCGTGAGAGCCATCAGCAGCAGCCAGAGCAGTCCTGCCGGCATTGCGAGGGCGGTCGCAATCTTCTCTGCGGCGTCACGTCCCTGAGTCGCCCAGAGGACCAGAATGACGACGGCCGCGAGCACCGGAATCACCAGAAAAGGTCTCGGAATTCTCCGCCACATCATTCTGCCTCAGATTTTCCGCGGTTTTTCACGAGTGGACACGGGTTTCAAATCACCTCAGCGCAGGAATCGCATTGAGGAAAATTGCGGTTCTCGAATACGCTTCGCCCGCAGGGAAGTTTCGAGTGTGCCTCCGGCATGCTATCCGTTTCAAGTCATTTTCGTCCACGTCGATGCGTGCTACCACAATACAACCTGTCGGCACGCCTTCGGAGACAGACCTGCTGTCGCTGCTGAACGAATGGCTGAATCACTTTGAACCGGCCACAGTTCGGCCTGTTCTGCTCCGTTCGATTCCCACTCGTGAAGAACTGAAGTCGCAGGCCCACGACATCGACCTGCTGATTACTCGCCAACAGACCAGGGAACTCCTGCAAAAGGCGTTCACGGCAACGATCGACGGACGCTGCCACGTTCAGATTGAAGCGAAACGACGTCGAAAGACACAGCTCATCCTCTGGAATGTGGACGCTACCGAGCGATTGATCATCGATCTGTGGCATGAATGGGACCAGTTTGCTTCTCGTCGTCAAAGTCTCTCCGCCAGTGTCCTTTGCACTTTTGTGCAACGCAATGAAGCGACGGAAGGGGCCGTGGACATGGCCGTCGATCGAGAGTCCATGCGGACGTCTTCATCGGACGCATCTCTCCTGAACGCTGCAGCCAGACTTCGGCCAGACCTTGAGCTTGCCCTTCTGGTGCTGCACACTCATGTAAAGAAGCAGGCTGTCGTGTCGCCGGTGAATCGACGTCGAATTGAGAGCCTATTGCGTTCGTTGAGGGCTGAAGACTGTTTGCCTCATGCGGTCATGGCACTTGTTGAATCTGTGCGAGACGATTTTCGCCAGCTCAAGGCCACAGGCTCGTCTTTCACGATCTCACGGCAAACAGTGGTGGTCGCCGAAGGTCTGCTGACAGAGTTGACTTCAGGGTCCGGCAGCCACGCCTTCGCCACCGTGAGGAATTCCAGCTGGGATTGGTTTTCAGGATTGTTGCGGCGAACATCCTGGAAGGTGTTATCTGCTTACTCGAATGTTGACGTGGCGTTCGTTGGAAGTGACGGCTGCGGGAAGACATCGCTCACCCGTTTGATGTCGGCCGCGCATTCCGGGCAGTGGCTGTCTGTGGTGGCAAGAAAACTCTATCGCCGCTCGGTGCTGTATCCGATCGCCAGCAGTGTGTCTCGCCGAATCTTCGGGATATCACGATCAGAGTTTGACGATCGCCTGGCCCCGCTGATTGCACTCCGAGCGATGATGGCCTGCTGGCTCATGCTGATTTGGCTTCGTGTTTGTCAGCTGTTTGTTTCTCAGCCAAAGCGGCTGCTGCTGGACCGGTCGCCGGAGAGCATGCTGATCATCGAACGCAGAACTGAGAATCCTCGCTTCAGCTGGTTCTCGACTCTGCTCGAACGTCTAGCGCCGCCGATGCGGCAAGTGCTGCTTCTTGTGCCCTACGCGGTGTTGTCTCAGCGAAAACAGGAAATCACAGAGTCCGCGCACCGTGCGTATCAGCAGCTTCTGTTCGATCAGATGATTCGGCAATCGGTAGCCTCCTGTGTTCTTGTGTCGAACTCCGCGTCACCGCTGGCAGCTCTGGAAGTTCTGGAAGAGATTCTGAGTCTTTCGCCACACGGGTCCCATCGCCATTCAGTCAATGCGTCTGACCTGAAGTCACAGGTGCGAGCCGCGAGTCTGTCGATTCGTAACTTCACCGGTGCCGCCGAGAGTGCCGACGCCAGTGATGACCGTTTCCTGTTGCCATCTCCGGCTTCTGCAAAGAAGGAGCGGGCCGCATGAAGATGCTGATGCGACGACTGGATGCATGGATCGACAGCCAGCGACTGACGACGACTCGGCTGAGTGTTGCCCATCAGCTGGGCTTTGTTCTAGGGCGACCTGTTCAGCTTTTGCCAACGACCGGCGGCGGAGGCCAGGATCGGATCTTTGTGGCCCGAACGATGACCGGTCCGCATCGGCTGCTGGCCGCGGTTCGCATCCCCTGCGTCTGGAAGTCACGTGCTCAGGTGGAGCCTTTCCTTCCGCGGGAAACGCTGTCGCCACTACAGCGAATCGCACGGGAAAGTGCCGTCTACGAGCGCTTGTCGGTTCACGGGCTGGCTCCACGGCTCATTGCCCGCGGAACTCAGTTCCTGGCGAATGATTATCTGCCGTGGGAACGAGTCTCGGAAGTCCTGCGGCGCGACGAAAGCGTTCTTTGGCAAGTGCTGCCTCAAATGCTGCGAGCGGTCGGCGCGATGCATTCGCTGGGCGTGTGCCATATGGATCTCAACTGCGGCAACATTCTTGTGTCGCCCGAACGAAATCGAATCGTGTTCATCGATTTTGAGTACAGTCCATCGCGGCAACTGAATCAGGTTGATCGATTTCGGTTCGATTATCTCAGACTTGCTCACAACGTTTTGAAACCTCGACGAGGTCGCAGGCTGGCCTTTGAGAATCCTCTCAGGTTTGTCCGGATGTTTGCCGAGTATGCACCTCAGGCCGCGTCTGGAATTCCGGAATCCCTGCCACCGGCGGCCTACAGCAGATTGCTGGATCATCCGACGATTGCAGCCGGGTTTGTCGAGCATTTCGGAATTTCGCCTCGTGAGCTGAACGTCACTGGCGGGAACAGTGTCTCGGACTGATTGCAAGCCCAGCGGCAGTCTGCTGAAATCTGCCCGCTTTGAAACTGTTCTATTTGACTGGATTTGACCGATGACCATGGATCCTGAATTTCGCGCCCACTGCAATGAGTTGATTCGCCGCATCGTCCATCTTAAGGACTGTCTTTGACTTGCAGGGCAAGACGGCTCGAATCGCGGAAATCAATGATCGAATGTCAGCGAGCGACTTCTGGAACGATTCCGAACGCGCTCGGGGTGTGATGGATGAGCTTCGAAAGCTCAAGGCAACCGTGGCACCGTTGCAGAAACTGGTCTCCGGTGGCGATGACCTGCAGGTCCTGATGGAGTTTTCGCAGGAAGATGATTCCGGCGAGAGCGATACAGAACTGAAGACCACGGCCGAGCGTCTTTCCGGCGAAATCGACGCGGTTGAACTACAGACGACGATGTCCAAACCGGAAGATGCCTGTGCGGCGTACATAACGGTTCAGGCGGGTGAAGGCGGTACGGACTCGGCAGACTGGGCTCAGATGCTCGTTCGCATGTACGCTCGATGGGGCGAACGTCGCGGCTTCAAAGTGGAAGAAGTCGACGTCTCCTATGCCGAAGAAGCCGGGGTTCGAAATGCCACTCTGCTGATCACGGGTGATTATGTCTACGGTTATCTCAAAGGCGAAACCGGCAATCACCGTCTGATCCGAATCAGCCCATTTGACTCCGCCGGCCGTCGACACACGTCCTTCGCGGGCGTCGATGTCGTTCCTGAAGTGGACGAGAATATTGAGATCGAGATCAACTGGGAAAAAGACGTGAAAGAAGACAAGTACCGTTCCGGCGGTGCGGGAGGTCAGCACGTCAATAAGACCGAATCAGCGATTCGCCTGACGCATATTCCCACCGGCGTTGTCGCCGCCTGTCAGAACGAACGAAGCCAGCACCAGAACCGAGCACTGGCTCGCAAGATGCTGACGGCGAAGCTCTATCAGATGGAACTCGACAAGAAGAATGCGGAAGTCGCGGCTCGTCGAGGCGAAAAGTCGAAGATCGGCTTCGGAGGGCAAACGGTTCGTAACTACGTCCTGTATCCGGATCAGTTCGTGAAGGATGTTCGGAGTGGCAGGAAGGCGGGCAATCCTCATGCCGTGCTCGATGGCGACCTCGATGGATTCCTCGAAGCGTACCTCCGCTGGACGCTGACCGAACAGACGGTTGCGGCCGACGAACTGGAGTAGTCCATGGTTTCGCCCTTGTCGTTCATCAAGATGCACGGCTGTGGGAACGACTACGTGTTTGTCGACTGCTTTACTCAGCGTGCTCCGGCTCACCCCGGAGCATTGTCTGAGAGAATCAGTGATCGACATCGATCCGTTGGATCAGACGGCCTTGTGCTGATGCTTCCACCATCGGTTGACGATGCGGATGCCACGATGAGGATGTTCAATGCCGATGGCTCGGAAGGGAGCCTTTGCGGCAATGCCCTGCGGTGCTTCGCGATGTGGCTGTTTCAAAGCGGTCGGTGCGGCACAACGTTTTGCATCGAGATGGCAGGCCGCAGAATTCGCTGTGAGATCGTCGAGTCTGACACTTCCAGTCGAACGGCCCTCGTGCGAACGGCCTTCGGACCTCCAGGCGTTGCTGGTTCCGGCGGGTTCGGGCAGGAGCAGTACTCCGTTCCGGTATGTTTGCCGGACGTCGCCGTGGAGAGTCACATCGGAGACGCACTGCATGTGTCGATGGGGAATCCTCACACGATCTTTTTCGTGGAGAGTATCGCCGCTGTTTCCTTCGAGAAGCTTGGGCCGCGGATCGAACACCATGCGGCGTTTCCGAATCGGACCAACGTGGAGTTTGTTGAAGTGACGGGCCCGAATCAGTGCCGTGTGCGAGTCTGGGAACGAGGATCCGGAGAAACTCAGGCATGCGGCTCGGGGGCGTGTGCCGTCGCAGTGGCCGGATTGACCAGCGGACGATTCTTTGCCGGGCGACCGGTGTCTGTCCAGATGTCCGGCGGTCTGCTGTCCATTCTGGTAGATCACGACTGGAACGTGACGCTGGAAGGCCCTGCCGCCGAATGCTGCCGCGGGACGATTCCTGTATCAGCGATTTAGATGAGGTAGGTCCATTCTGCCGGAATGGACTTTCGCCGCGAGGCGAACCTTGTTTCTTGCAAGCACTGGATGCCAAGGCCGTATCGCCAAAGGAATTGATCTCGCGGGCGTCTTTTCCACGTAGACGATTGCGACACTGGTGACTTCATCAGGTCGCTGTTTGCGGCGGGGCCGCAAGGTGCCGCTCGGCAAGCGGCACCTACTTTTGTCGTCCCTGCCCTAGAATGACTGCCCGGTCAGAATCTCGAACGCCTCGATGTATCGTTCAGACGTTCGTCGAACGACGTCGTCGGGCAGAACTGGTGGCGGGCTGTTCTTATCCCAGCCGGATCGTTCCAGCCAGTCGCGAACGAACTGCTTGTCGAACGACGCCTGCCCGCGACCGGGCTGCCACTCTTTGGCTGGCCAGAAGCGAGAACTATCCGGAGTCATCACTTCGTCGATCAGGATGACGTTGCCATCCCGCAAACCGAACTCGAACTTCGTGTCAGCGATGATGATGCCTCGGCTGGCAGCGTGTTCACAGCCTCGTGCGTAGATTTCCAGGGTCAGTGATCGCAGATTCTCGGCAAGTTCTGATCCGATGATGCCGCAAGTCTGTTCGAACGAGATGTTCTCGTCGTGTCCCGATTCCGCTTTGGTCGCCGGAGTAAAGATCGGCGCTGGAAGTTTGCTGCTTTCCACCAGCCCGGCCGGCAGCTGGATTCCGCAGACAGTGGAGGACTTTTGATATTCCTTCCAGCCGGATCCCGACAGGTATCCTCGAGCCACGCATTCGATGGGAACGACCTGAGTCTTCATCACGACCATGCTTCGATCGCGCAGTGAGTCGACGTCGGTCCCGGCAGGCAGTGGCAGTGAAGTAATGTCCTCCGCAAGCAGATGATGATTGACCTTCAGCAGGCTGAACCAGAACCGACTGATCCGAGTCAGCACTTCGCCCTTCCGGGGAATTCCGTTCGGCAGGATGTAGTCGAACGCACTGATTCGGTCGGTCGCAACAAACAGCAGGCGATCGCCAAAATCGTAGACATCGCGCACTTTGCCTCGACGAACGGGAATGCCAGGGATTTCGCTTTGAAGAAGTACCATCGGTTTCACTACGCAATTGCAGCCAAAAACGCGGCATGACCCGCGGCGGAGAAGATCTTTCAGGTCGGGCAGGGTATCGAATCGAGGTGACCAACTCGACCGATTCCGCAGGTTATCAGAAAAAACCATCCGGGCTGAGAGCCCTGGTTCATTGGCGAGAACGATTCGGTCCGTAAACTCCCGTCTTCGCAACTATCGAAGGAGAAATGGACATGGCAGACGGTCAGCAGGCAGCCCCGACAAAGAAAAAGGCGGGCGGACACATTTGGATTCTGGTGGGACTTGTCACTGGCATCTGCTGCGGATTGATTGCCCATTCCGTGAAGGCGGGCGGTGGAAGCGGTGAGGCGGCCGTATTGAACCTGATCGCCTTCACGGAGCCGATTGGGAAACTGTTTCTTCGCCTGATGCAGATGGTCGTGCTGCCTCTGGTCTTCTCCGCACTGTTTCTTGCGGTGGTCGATGTCGGAGATCTGCGGAAGCTCGGACGCATCGGCCTGATGACTCTGTTCTTCACGGCGGTGCTTTCGTTTTCTGCCGTGATGATTGGAGTGACACTGGTCAATGTCGTGAAACCCGGGAAGTCTCTGTCCAAGGAAACCGAAACGACGCTGATTGCCAAGTACTCGGAAAAGGCCAGCGAAGGTGTCGCGAAGGCGAATGCCTCCAAGACGCTTGGGCAGACCCTGGTGGACCTGTTGCCGGAAAACCCGATTCAGGAGATGGCGGGAGCTGTTGATGGCTCCTCCAAAGGGAATGGCATGCTGGCCGTGATGTTTTTTGCCTTGCTCGCTGGCATTGCTGCGACGGTCAAGCCAGTGGACTGCTCAACGCTGGTCGGAACACTGCGAGGCATTTATGAGATTTCCATGACGATCATCGGCTGGGCTCTGAAACTTGCTCCGCTCGGCGCGGGTTGTCTTGTCTTCGGCGTCACGGCAACGATGGGGACCGACATTCTAAGGGCACTGATCGTGTTTGTGGCCGTGGTGATCGGCGGTCTGCTGATTCATCTGCTGGTCGTGTATTCCGCAGTGATCTCACTCTTCGGACGCATGTCACCTCTGGCATTTTTCCGCAAGGTGTCTGACGCCATGTTTGTTGCGTTCAGCACCTCATCTTCCAGTGCGACACTTTCGACTTCGCTTAAGGTCGCGCACGAAGAACTGAAGCTGGCTCCCGAGACCGCGAACTTTGTGCTCACCGTGGGAGCCACCGGCAATCAAAACGGAACCGCTCTATTCGAAGGGATCGTCGTCCTGTTTCTCGCTCAGGTCTTTGGCATCGATCTGAGTATTAATCAGCAGATTATGGTGGTTCTGATGTCGGTGCTGGCAGGTGTTGGCACGGCTGGAGTGCCAGGCGGCTCCATTCCGCTGATCATCGTGGTGCTGAAATCTGTCGGTGTACCCGCTGACGGAATCGCGATCATTCTGGGGGTCGACCGAATCCTGGATATGTCACGGACGCTGGTCAACGTGGTCGGAGACCTTGTTGTCGCCAGCTGCGTGGATGCCTCGATGAAGGGGAAGCCAGCGTAGAGCAATTGTCCTCAATTGCTCCCGTCATGTGAGTCATGGTTGGCAATCAGCCCGCGTGGAAAAAGAGTCCTCTATGCAGACAAATGCAGCGGCGGCAATCTCGGAGATCTTTCGGAAGCATGGCATTCAGTATGCGGATGTTCGAGTCGGTGATCAGCACGGAAGTTTCCTTGAGTGTTCCTGTGGCACGGCTGACGCACTGGACCTGGGTGCGAATGATCGGCGTTACCTGATTGCGTCACTGACAAAGTCCGTCGTCGCCACGCTTTTCGTTCAG
>CAZIGZ010000165.1:0-12995 GCA_964538835.1 uncultured Chitinophaga sp.
GACCACGATCATCACGGGCACGACCACGATCATCACGGGCACGACCACGATCATCACGGGCACGACCACGATCATCGTGGGCATGACCATACTTAGTCACAAGCAGGATGGACGCCCTCGTCCGTCTGCCACTCATTGCTAACTGGTTTCTCTGTTGAGCCCTGTCATGCCCGAAGAAGTTCCTGCACAGGAACTCGAAAGTGAAATACAAGTGGAAGTAGACGGCCGAGGGCGGCCATCCTACGGGTTGTACCCGAGATTTGGTGCGAGCCAGCGTTCCATTTCCTTGACGGATTTGTTCATGCGGGCTGCGTAGTTTTCGACCTGATCTTTCGTAATGCGATCGACGGCGAAGTACTTGGAGCCTGGGATCAGACGATCCGGCAGGCTGAAGTACATGCCGCTCACGGAAGCGGCTGGCCACATGGCGAAGCTGCTTGTCAACGTCATGCCAGTGTTCTTCTCCGCGTCCAGCAATGTCCAGAGCGGTCCCTTCGGAAGATGATCGGGACACGACGGATATCCAAACGCCGGTCTCAAACCGTCGTATTCTTCATCGATCAATTGTTCGTTCGACAGAGTCTCGTGCTGGCCATAACCCCATTCTTTGCGGACTCGCGCGTGCAGATATTCCGCGAAGGCTTCCGCAAAGCGATCCGCCAGAGCCTTGATCATGATAGCCCGGTAATCATCACCGCTCGCTTCGACAGACCTGGCAAGTTCATCACACCCATGCCCGGCCGTCACGGCAAACGCACCGACATAATCCGCAGACTTGGCTTTCGGCTTTCCGCTTTCCGCTTTGTCTCCCGCTGTCACCGGTGCGATGTAGTCCGCTAGCGAACGGAAAGACCGCTGTCCGACTCGCTCCCACTGCTGTCGAAGCATCGGGAATCGCATCAGTTCCTTCGTTCTGTTCTCATCGGTCCACAACACAATGTCATCACCATCGGAGTTCGCAGGCCAGAAGCCGTAAACGCCGCGAGCCCGGATGCTCTTGTCCTTCAGCAGCAGCTTCAGTTCCTTCTGAGCATCCTCGAACAGCTTGCGAGCTTCTTCACCCACAACTTCGTCGTTCAGAATCTTCGGATATTTCCCGATCAGCTGCCATGAGCTGAAGAATGGTGACCAGTCGATGTACGGAACCAGCTCCTCCAGCGGCAGATCCTCGATGACACGAGTCCCCAGGAACGATGGCTTTGGCGGCGTGTAGCTGGACCAGTCCACCGTCATTCGCTTTGCCAGAGCATCCGCGTACGGAACCAGAGCCACCTGCTGTCGCTGATCGAAGGAAGCTCGTGCCTTGTCCTGAGCTTCCAGGTTATTTTTCGCAAAGTCGGCTTTTTGAGCCGGATCCAGCAGAGCTTCCACAACACCGACTGACAACGATGCATCGCCCACATGAACGACCGGCTGGTCATAGTTCGGCGCAATCTTCACGGCCGTATGTTTGGCACTGGTAGTGGCACCGCCGATCAGAAGAGGAACCGTGAAGCCGTTTTCTTTCATCGATTTCGCAACGATGATCATCTCTTCCAGTGACGGAGTGATCAGGCCGCTGAGTCCGATGATGTCGGCGTTGTGCTTCTTCGCTTCTTCCAGAATCGTTTCGCACGGAACCATCACACCAAGGTCAATGACCTTGAAGTTGTTGCAGCGCAGGACGACGGCGACGATGTTCTTGCCGATGTCATGCACGTCGCCCTTGACGGTAGCAATCAGGAACGTGCCCCGGTGGCTCTGCTCGGATTCTCCGCTGGTCGATGCAGCGGCTGCTGCGATGGCGATGGCTTCTTCACGAGTGCCGGTGAAGAATCCCTTTGCGTCAAGGCGAGCACCCGATAATGGAACCGGAGGCTCAAGGGTTGTACTGTCCTGCTTTGCTGTCGAATCTGCGACAGGAACGACTGAGGACAGTCGTTCTACATCGGCCTTGATCGCCTTTTCGGCTTCCATGAATGGTTCAAGCCACGCGACGGATTTCTTCATCACGCGAGCCGACTTCACCACCTGAGGCAGGAACATCTTACCCGCGCCGAACAGTTCGCCGACAACATTCATGCCGTCCATCAGAGGACCCTGAATGATGTCGAGCGGCCGGCCATACTTCTGGCGGGCTTCTTCGGTGTCCTGATCAATGAAGTCCGTCACGCCCTTCAGCAATGCATGCTTCAGACGATCTTCAACCGTCCCCTCGCGCCACTCATCGGCTTTCCGCTTTCCGCTTTCCGTTTTTGCCTTGAACTGCTCGGAGTACTCAATAAGCCGCTCCGTGGCATCAGGCCGGCGATTCAGCAAGACGTCTTCGATATGGACCAGCAGCTCCTTGTCGATCTCTTCATAGACTTCCAGTTGCTGTGGGTTCACGATGCCCATATCCAGCCCGGCCTGAATGGCGTGGTACAGGAATGCCGCATTCATCGCTTCTCGAACGACATCGTTGCCGCGGAAGGAGAATGAGACATTGCTGACGCCGCCGGACGTCTTTGCTCCCGGACATTCAACCTTGATCCTTCGAACCGCTTCGATGAATTCGACAGCGTAGTTGGCATGCTCTTCCATGCCCGTGCCGACTGTAAGAATATTGGCGTCGAAGATAATGTCGGTGGGCGGGAAGCCGACCTTTTCCGTCAGCAGCTTGTAGGCTCGCTTACAGATCCGAACCTTTTCTTCACACGATGTCGCCTGGCCGGTTTCATCGAACGCCATGACGATTGCCGCGGCACCGTAGCGACGAATCAATGTCGCCTGATGCAGGAATTTCTCTTCGCCTTCCTTCAGGCTGATACTGTTCACGATGCTCTTGCCGTGGCAGCATTTCAGACCGGCTTCGATCACGTTCCAGTCGGAGCTGTCGATCATGATGGGCACACGGATATTCTCGTCGTGCAGCAGCCACAGGAACTTCTCCATGCAGCGAGGACCATCGAGGAGACCTTCGTCCATGTTGACGTCGATCACCTGAGCACCGCCTTCGACCTGGTCGCGCGCAATGCTGATGGCTTCGTCGTACTTCTCTTCGCGAATCAGTCGAGCAAACTTGCGAGACCCCGTGACATTGGTACGTTCGCCGACGTTCAGGAAATTCGATTCCGGGCGCAATGCGACGTAGTCAAATCCCGAATAAGTCGACCAGCCGTTACCTGGAGGAATCTTGCGTGGAGGGACGTTGGCAACAGCTTCTGCAACCGCTCGAATGTAGTCAGGACGCGTTCCGCAGCAGCCGCCGACAACGTTCAGCAGCCCAGCCTTCGCACAGGAATGCAGGATCTCCGCGAACTCTTTCGGGCCGCAGTCGAAGCCCCCCATCCCGTCAGGCATCCCGGCATTCGGATAGCAACTGACATACGACCTGGCCATGTTCGAAAGTGTCTCAAGGTAAGGCCGAATCTGCTTCGGTCCCAGCGCGCAGTTGAAGCCGACACTGAGTGCCGGGAAGTGCTCAACTGCCGTGTAGAAGGCTTCGACGGTCTGACCCAGCAAAGTTACACCGCCCGCGAAGACAGTGCCGGAGATCATCACAGGGATCTCGCGTTTCTTTTCTTCGAATACAGTCCAGATTGCGAACAGGCACGCCTTCATGTTCAGAGTATCGAAGCTGGTTTCCGGCAGCAGCAGATCGCAGCCGCCATCCATCAGTCCTCGAATCTGCTCCGCATAGGATTCGACCATCTGATCGAACTGAAATGGGCGAGTTCCAGGACGATCCGCATTCATCGACAACTGGACTTTTGTTGGGCCGATGCTGCCGGCCACGTAGCGTGGCTTCTTTGGATTGCGAGCGGTCGCTTTGTCCGCCGCAGTTCGTGCGAGTTCCGATCCGACCTTGTTGATTTCGTAGGTCAGCTCCGAAAGATGAAATTCCTCCATCGACACGATGTTGGCATTGAACGTGTCGGTTTCAATGATGTCCGCGCCGGCGTCGAGGTACTGTTCGTGGATGCCGTAGATCAAGTCCGGCTGAGTCAGCACGAGCAGGTCGGTGGCGTTGCGAAGATCGACCGGATGATCTTTGAACCGCTTGCCACGATATCCTTCCTCAGTCGGATTGTTGGACATGATCAGCGCCCCCATCGAGCCATCGATGATGAGGATGCGTTCTTCGAGGAGGTTCCGGATATCAGGGCGAGAAATCGTCATCGGTCCACTGTCAGGCTGATGTCAGAAAAAAAACCCGACACGTTCAAATACCGGGCTTTCAGAGGCATTTACGAGGCGGCATTCTAAAAGCTGCTTCATCAGAGACAAAGTTGGATTGCCTCAGGCTCGTCAATTGCCCGTAATTTCTGTCGTTCGGTGGATCTTTGGAACAAGGCTGTCATTCAGGCGAATATGCGACGGATACCCCTCATGAGGCTGGCATAGCTCGTGAAAACACTGGTCCATGTCATTCAGAAGAGCGGGAATGTCAATGCCGCCGATCACTCGCTGAAAGCCGCTCAGGTAGGCACAGCTGGATTGGAACATCCGACGTGCCCCGCCGAGATTGCCTTCTTCAAAATGGAAGAGAGCGACAGCCGCCTGGATCAGGCCCTGAAACATCGGCTTTTCGGGGCAGGTCAGTTCGCTCCAGAAGTCTTCCCAGACATCGTGACAGGCGAAGAACTCCCGCTCATTGAAGAGCCGAATGCCTTCATCGATGCGAGGATCTGAGAAGTCGCATTCGGCCATGGAATCAGGGACTTTTCAGCTTTTGTTGTACAGACGGTGTTGCCGGAGAAACGATTCCACCGAACGAGGAGTCTGGAAGCGAATGCTGCGCCCGGAACGAATGCGGTCTCGCAGGTCCGACGCCGAGACATCAGTCCCGGGGATTGTGACTGATTGCACTCGCGACGCAATCGTTGGCGTCGTCCATGCCAGAATCTGCTCAGGCGAAGGAAGTGAAACGCCCGGACGATTGCAGACGACCAGCGTCGCCAGCTTCGCAATCTCCTCGGGATCCATCCACGACATCAGATCCTGCAGCGAATCCGCCCCCATCAGGAAATACAGTTCCGTGGTCGCGGCATCCGACGCAAGCTCACGCAAGGTGTCCACCGTGTAGGACACACCCGTGCGGCGCAGCTCACGACGATCGACGGAAAACTCCGGATAGCCAGCGATGGCCAGCTGAATCATGTCCGCCCGAGCATGCCCGTCCGTTGGATGGCGATCCGTCTTCAGAGGCGAAATCCTGGCAGGAATGAACTTGATGTGATCCAGCGACAGAACCTCACGGCACGTCTCCGCGACCAGCAGGTGGCCGTAATGCACCGGATCAAACGTTCCTCCCAGAATGCCGAGTTTCATGTTTTGCTTCTTCGAATGCCATCAGGTTCGCGCTCGGGAATCTCAACGCAAGGGTTCCCGCCTTCGCGGGAATGACGGGCCCCACGAGTTGGTACATCCCTGCGGTTCAGTTTGTGTTCACCGATTTCTCCGGCGCTGCCATCAAAGGCAGGTCGTTCGGATCTTCGGAATCAGGCTCCGCCGGAGATTCCGTTCGCAGCCGATGAGCCAGCACCTGATCGCGGTATTCCCGGAGAGGACTCACCAGTGCTGAATTCACAAAGCGCCGACGAAGCCGAAGATCTTTCGATGACAGGCCGCACTGCGACGACAGCTCTTCCATCTGATCCAGAGCCATGTTGACGACTCGCACAGACTGGTCGACATCATTCTGGACACGAACGGCAGAACGAGGTTCCCAGGCCGTGCGGGCTTCCCATCGTTCAATCAGCTTCTGCACCAGAGCGTTCAGACAGTCATAGCGATCCTGATCGTTCTGGATCAAATTGGGTTGATGAACCAGCTGATCGATCGCAGAAATGACGGGCCGAACAGATGCATCGGAAGGCGTCGTGAAGAAGACAATGTGAAGGCGATGTCGAAACTCCTGATCTGGTGAAGGATGCTGCGTCATTTCATGCAGTCGCACGATCTCATAGTGAGCAAAGTGGCTCATCAGAGGTTCACCAGCCACAGCAAATCGTTCCAAATTCTGAATTTCAGACGCAGCCTGTGCGGGCGGCTGAGTACTCGCGGTCGTCAGAGCCCGCCCCAGTTCCACGAAGTAGTCCTTGCGGAGTTCATCCAGCGGGTGAGCCTGCTTCACGACCTTTCCGTCTTCGATTCGTTCCAGCGGCGGACGAGGACTCTGCTGCATTTCCATTCGGAGTGACTTGCGGTACGTCCACGGCTGATCGGGCATCCCCGCCAGAATTTCCAGCTGCTGAGTCACTTCCGAAAGCCGTCGCTTCGCCTCTTCATGCGCTGGGCCGACGGGGATCGCAGAAGCCAGCTGAATCTGATGAGGAGCAAAGACCTGCCGAATCTCTTCAGCCTTGTCACCCGGCCGTGCGACTTCTGCGGGCAGAGTCAGCACGAAGTGACCGTTACTGATGGAGATGGCTCGCGGACGCGGATCCTGGCTGAACAGTCCCAGCTTGTCTCTTGCGTCCACAAGAGGCAGCACGGCCACCTGTGACCAGTCCCAGCCCGTAGCGGCGATTTCCCGCTGCACGTGATCTCGCTGCAGCCGACTGAGCAGATTGTCGTCGATGAGCTTTTCAGAATTCGAAGCCATCAAAAGCACTTCGCCGGGAACCGTCTGAATGGCGCCGGCATTGGCGAAGACATCCAGCATCGTTGACAGCACTTCTCGCAGTGGCTGAGCACCTAGTTGTGACTGGCGGAACCGCTGGCAGAAGACACCGCCAGGTGCCATCCGCAGGCTGGCCGCTTCGTAAAATTCCCGAGTCATCTCCGCTGACGTCGAAGCAAACTGCATCGGAGCCGACGCCGCCACGATGACATCGAACTGCTTCAGGCTTCGTCGACGCAGCGCCAGAAGTGATGGTTCATGACGAATGCTGATACGACTGTCATTGACGGGGGCATCCCGCTCGTTGTGCCATGTCAGCTGACGAATCAGGTCCGTCAGCACTTCGCTGGATCGCACAGCCACAATCTCACGGATCGGGAAGTGACTGACCGTTCGAAGACAAACGCCCGTTTCATCCCCAAGCAACAACACACGGTCAGGCTTCGGGTGACTGACAAAGCCCAGAACGGCGGGAAGAATGTCTTCCGGTGGCTGAGGCACGATGGAAGTGTCTGTGCTGATTCGGCCCAGAGAAATTCCGTTGCGGCGCAGATCCAGCAGCTGATTGCTCTGACGCCACACCGACAGGTCGCCATCCTGAGATCGCACAGACGCAAGCAGACGACTGGCGTCCGAGTAAGGAATCAAGTCTCGCTCGAGGCCTCGCCGTGTTGCTGCCGCAGTACGATCGGAGAACATCAGGGACGCCGTGCGAGTCAACGCGGGTCGAGCCACCACGAGGGAGAAGATGCATGCGACCATGACCGAAGCCATCGGCATGTATGGAGATCGAAACAGCCTTGCAGCCACCATCCGGCCCAACGCCGTACTGGTGAGTTTCCGCTCTGGAGCACCGGACGCGGCCGTTCGTTGTCGCAGTTCCGCGAGGCACAGAACCAACAGACCAGCCGTCAAAATGCCGTAAACCGAGAAGCCTCGGGAGATCATCACAAGGCCAATCACCAGCCCGGCCGTGATGCTCAGGATCGCGGCTCGCGACATTCCCGATCCGTGCTGACGAGCCAGCACAAATGAGGGAATCAAGGCACAGCTCAGTGCGATCCCCCACTGGGCTCCTCGAAGAAGGCCCAGCGTTCCGACCGAAAGCTGTCGCGCTGTCAGATCCAGATTCCAGCCTGCCAGAAGGTTGAACATGAAAGGAAAGAGGGCAAGAGCCAGAAGGCAGACCGGAATGGATCCGGGCATGAGCCACGGGTACTTTGTTCCGATCCGATGCCTCGCACGAAGGATAATCGATCCAACAACCACGCCAACCAGCAGACCTGGCACGCTGGCCGGGATGATCTTGGAAAACAACTCCGCGAGTGCCATGATCAACAGGCCGGAACCAGCAAAGCCCATTGCCACAGCAACGGACCTGCTTCCGGATCGATCGATTTCCGGCAGGAACGGAAGCGGCATGTTCTGCACCGTTGCCTGATGCAGCCATCGCATGATGACAGTGACGCTGAGTGCTGCAATGACGGTGTAGGCCAGAGGAAAGGCAATCACGATGTGCGGAAACAGGACGATGGCGGAACAGCCCACGGCGGATGCTTCATCGGTCC
This sequence comes from uncultured Chitinophaga sp., assembly GCA_964538835.1. Taxonomy (GTDB): domain Bacteria; phylum Planctomycetota; class Planctomycetia; order Planctomycetales; family Planctomycetaceae; genus SXXK01. The sequence continues at coordinate 8,155 of CAZIGZ010000165.1, forward strand.
ATCGTGACCAGTCAGTACCCACTTCATGAAACGCCAGACTGACCGCCGTGCACAGCGCGATCATCAATGCGGGGAAAGCCAGCACCAGAATCGGAGCCATGGGAATCGTTGACGGAACAGTTTCGCAGCCGGCCAGCAATGTTGAATCGAGCAGTGATGGCAACAGCCAGCTTCCGGCGATCACCGTCAGCCCCGTCGCCACGGAGGCCACCATGGCCGCAGTGCGCGAATGACGAAGTTCCTGGATGGCGGATCGAAGAGAGTCCACCACAAGAAACCCGGCGGCATAGCCCAGAATCAGCATCAGCAGCGAGGCCGGGGCCGCGCCACACAGGCTGATCCAGCAAATGCACATTTGTCCGAGCACAGCACTAAGGGCCGTGCGACTGGACCAGCGACACAGTTCGCGAGTGATACGAGCAGAATTCACGTTGGCATCCTTGCCGACCAGGATTCAGGGAACTCACGAAAGCGAAACGTGGCCCGGTCAGTTGGCCCGCCCTTCCCCTTCGATAAGATCCGACTGCACGACGGCGAACGCAGAAGTTCTCCGTCTGACGATTTTCGTGGTTTTTACCGGATCTCCCGGAATTGCCTCAAGACCGAAGGATCTTTGGCCGCAACGCAGCCCGGATCGTCGGTCCAGGAAGTCTCCGGAAGGCACAAATACCGCAATATTCGCGGAAACTGGCACAAGGGAGCCGAGACGCATGCATACGTCTCTCACATGTTCACTCACCGGCGAAGTTCACAATCTGCACGAACTACAGGGGCTGAGCCGGGCAGGTAAACCACTTCTGGCCGGTTACGACCTGGCTTCCCTGAAGGGTCGATGGACGCCCGACGTTGTGCGATCTCGAGCAGAACGATCCATGTGGCGTTTTCATGAAGTGCTGCCGGTCAATTCCGTTCAGGAGGCCGTGACACTGGGAGAAGGACTGACTCCGTTTCTTCCATGCCTGCCGCGAGGACCGTTTGCTGACTTTGATTCTTTGTATGTAAAGGATGAGAGCTTCAATCCGACTCAGAGCTTCAAAGCTCGAGGCATGTCCGCCGCGATCACTCGCGCGGCAGCACTGGGAGTCAAGTCGGTGGCGTTGCCATCCGCCGGTAACGCGGCCGGAGCAGCGGCCGCCTACGCCGCCCGGGCCGGAATGAAGTGCGTGATCTTCGTTCCCGAAGATACACCGCCGGCCAATATTCTGGAATCGGCCTGTGGCGGAGCAAAAGTCGTTCTGGTGAATGGACTGATCAGCGACTGCGGACGACTTTGCCGAGCCGCCTGTGATCGATTCGGATGGTTCGATTTGTCGACTCTGAAGGAACCGTTCCGGCTCGAAGGCAAGAAGACCATGGGCTACGAACTGGCATTTGATCTCGCCGAAGTTCGCGGCACCAGGACTCTGCAGCTGCCCGACGTGATCCTGTATCCCACCGGCGGTGGCACAGGCCTGATTGGAATGTGGAAAGCGTTTGACGAAATGGAACAGCTGGGATGGATCGGTCCCGCGCGTCCTCGCATGGTCGTCGTTCAGGCCGAAGGCTGTGCACCCATTGTGAAGGCGTTTCGCGACGACGCGACGTCTGCTCCGCTGTTTCCGAATGCCCAAACGATCGCTTCGGGGCTAAGGGTCCCGGCCGCCGTTGGCGACTTCCTGATGCTGGATATCCTTCGCCGAAGTCACGGAACGGCCATGACGGTGACCGACGAAGAACTTATGCAGGGCGTCCACGAACTCGCACAGCTTCAGGGCCTGCATTGTGCTCCCGAAGGTGGAGCCGTCTGGATGGCCGCTCGCAAGCTGCATGAAACCGGCTGGATCCGCCGCGATGAAACCGTCGTTCTGTTCAACACCGGTGCCGCCGTGAAATACAACCACCTGCTGCGATGCGATGATGCGCTGAAGGTGGATCACAAAGCGACGGACGTGCTGGACAGGCTGGAAGGGATTCGGTGAAGAAGCTGCTGGTCCAGAAGATAATTGGTGAGCTTGATCAGGCCGATCATCACATTTGCTGCGATCGCCGGGTCCGGATGTTCAATGCCCTTGCAGAACGTTTGTACGTCGGGTTGGGTCGCCGATTCAATTCGCGAAGCCGTTTTGTGCAGGCGTGATCCCTGGACCATTCTTCGATACCGCGGGTTCTGAGAAAATCACGGTAGTCTTCCATAGACAATGCCTGCCTTCTGAAAAGAAAGCAGTTCCTGATACCCGCCATGCCGCGGAATAAACCCACTTGAATCCCTTGGGTCCCTTCCCATTCGCCGCGCATGAAAAAACCTCGGTGGATGCTCATTTCACAACATTCACCGAGGTTTCAGAGTAGCGGCGGAGGGATTTGAACCCCCGACACGCGGATTATGATTCCGCTGCTCTAACCAACTGAGCTACGCCGCCAGACCCGCAGATTTTGCCGAAGCAATCTGCAGTGAGACACCGACCAAAGTTGTCGGGTTCACGGGGCCGGAGAGTTTAGCAAAAACTGCCGGGTCAACAACTCTCTGCCAGCAATTTGCCGACAGAGTCTCAATCCGGAAAGTGGTCGTTCCTGATTTTGCGCCGAACAGGGGAATTGACTGGAGCAGTCGCCGGGGACTTTCGACTAAGCTCGACCCCGCGTCCTCAGGAGTCTCCGTTCCGTGCTGCCTTTGCCGGATTCGGATGCCTCTGGCGGCGTGTTTCGGAAAACCGGTGAATTCTGCCGGACTCCGAACGGCCACAAAGTCTTCGTGTTTGACTTTGACGGCTGTGACGGTCGTTTGGATTTTTCAGCGACGAAGGGTGCTTCCAAACCAAGTGCCTGTGTCCCTGGTTCTCCAAAATCAAGTCGTGTGAACGAAGTCGACGAAGAGAGAGTCAGATGCGCATGCCATTTGTGCGCTCATCACTCTCTCATCAGAACTAGTCGAGGTAAAGGCAATGAAAAGGCTCATGCTGGGAGCCGCTGCTGCAGTTGCCCTGCTGCTGAACAGCGGTGTGTTGATGGCCGGACTGCTCGGAACGGGCAGCTTCCCCGGTCTTGCAACATCCGCGTGTTCATCATGTGGTGACTTTGTAGCCGCTCGCTGCGGTACTGACCCGCAGTGTTGCTCCGTGCAGCAGGAAGTTGTCTGGGAAACCCAGCAATACACCTGTATGAAGACCGTATACGATCAGTGCACTGAATCGATTCCGGTTACGTGCACGAAGAACGTCTACGAAACCTGCTACCGCGACGAATGCTACACAGTTTGCAAGCCGGTCTATCAGACCTGCTACAAGACCTGCACGTACAACGTCTGCAAGCCGGTCTATCAGACCTGCTACCGCGATGTGACATGCCGAGTTCGCAAGCCATGTTACCAGACCTGCTACCGTGACTGCAGCTACACTGTCTGTAAGCCGGTTTATCAGACCTGCTACCGAACGGTGTGCTACAACGTCTGCAAGCCGGTCTACCAGACTTGCTACAAAGACGTCTGCACGACCACCTGGAAGACTGAAACAGAAACCTGCTACAAAGACGTGTGCTACACCGTCTGCAAGCCGGTGACCGAATGCAAGACAGTTGATGTGTGCTGTGGCGAATGGGTCACAGAAACTCACTGCATCCCAGGTCCAGTCGTTGAAAAATGCGTTTGCGACCCATGCAACCCCTGCTGCTGCAAGAAGGTCTGCGTTCAGGGCCCTAGCCGCATGGTGACCTGCCGTAAGTGGGTTCCAAAGATGGTTCAGAAGACCATCACCTGCACCCGCATGGTTCCGGAAGTCTGCCATAAGCAGGTTCCGTACACCGTCTGCCGTCAGGTTCCTGTTCAGTGTGTGAAGAAGGTTCCTTACACAACCTGCACTTTCGTGCAGCAGTCTTGCCAGAAGCAGGTTCCTTACACGACCTGTACGATGAGCTACCAGACCTGCACTCGCAAGGTCCCATACACGACCTGCACCTGGACCGAAGAGTGCATTACTCGCCGCGTTCCTTACACAACCTGCAAGATGGTGACACAGACCTGCACAAAGCAGGTTCCTTACACCACCTGCCGCATGGAACAGCAGGTCTGCACTCGCAAGGTTCCTTACACAGTTTGCCGTCAGGTCTGCGAAACCCGCACCGTGACTCGAACGAAGTGCGTTCCTCGCCAGGTTCCTGTTACGATGACTCGCTGCGTACCACGAGTTGTCTGCCGACCAGTTCAGACATGCGACCCATGCGTGGCTGATCCTTGTGGCGAAACCGCTGCTGCTCCCTGCGACAGCTGCACCAAGTAATCACTGATCAAGATTGATCACAACAACTCAGTGGGACTCACTTTTTCAGGGAGATGATTTCCAGCAGTCACTTTCGTGAATTTTCTGGACCACTGACGATGAACCTGCAACAGAGGACCGAGCAATCGGTCCTCTGTTCGTTTTTTGCGGCTCACTGACGGAAGTCCGCTCTCAGTGTGGTTTGGGCCTGATCTGTCCTGCGAATGGGATGCGTCGCCCATAAGAAACGTATTGGCCACCGCGAATGAACGCGAATCGACGCGAATAAAGCACAGGACAGTCCATCGTTCTTCTGCCCCACCATCTTCTTTCCCGACAGCACCACTTGAGCACTGGCCACTGTCACGGGGCCTGTCTGACAAAAAATGGGTGACAGAAGATAGTCGCAGTCAGTGGCGTCGGGCGTGGCTGGTCTTTTCGCTTCTTCCGTTTCTTTCGGCCCACCTCAACCCGTTCGGCGAGCGGGATGCGTCAGCTTCCCAATATGCGTTTCGTCCATGAGGAACGCATTTGAAACCGCGAATGAAGCACGGGACAGCCCATCATTGCTGTGCCCCACCAGCATTTGCCCGACAGTGCACCGGCCCCACT
>CAZIGZ010000166.1:0-2465 GCA_964538835.1 uncultured Chitinophaga sp.
ATCCAGCCGATCGCCAGAAAATGCGGAAACTGCCAGACGAAGAAAATGGCGAATAAAGCCAATGCTTCAACGGAAAGCTGCCCACCTGCCGCAAACCATCCCAGCACTGGTGGCATCGCTCCCGGTACAGCACCGATTGTGGTGCAAAATGCGGATCGCCGCTTCAAAGGAGTATACACAAGCACATAGGAGAGCATCGTCAGCAGCGACGCAATGCTGGTGAGGGCATTCACCTGCAACCAGAGGACCGCAGCACCAACAATCGAAAGGCCAATTCCAAAAGCAGCTGCAGTCCAGAGACTGACTCGCCCGCTGGCAACTGGTCGACCTGCCGTACGTGCCATCTCCCGGTCACTGCGATACTCCATCACCTGATTCAGTACGCTGGACGCGGCCACAAAGCAGCAGATGGCCGGGATAGCAATCAGAAGCGTCAGCCAACTCGTCGGTCCGGGGCTGGCCAAAACAAATCCGCCAGCCATGGCCGCAGCCGACATGACCAGAATTCTTGGTCGAGCCATCTGCCACAGATCCGCCAGCAGGCAGCACGGTACGGAAGGCTGCTCAGAAGCAACCAGCAACTTTGTGGTCGCAGCGGTACTCACGTGGCTCCTCCAACCTGTGTCGAGAAGCCGTTCAGGGAAGTGCACGCCAAACGTCCACGCAGATGCAGTTGTACGACAAGCAATGATCCCACAGCCGTGCTGGATAACAGAAACATTCCCACAACGGTGTGAAGTGAGCAAACAACGGCCTGCGGGAGCGACCCGGCAGTGGCGACATATCCCATGTCCGCCCAGCCGAACCGAAGTACCCACGATCCCATACCCAGGCAAACCTGCACCAACAGGCAAACCACAATCATCAAGCCTGCAATTCGAAGACGCTTGAGACGAGCACGCATGAGCGAGGCAACGGCAATCACACAAAGACAGGAGACAACAATCGCCCCAGCAATGTGCTCCGAATTCAGATTATGGAGATGCCGCAAGACACCACCGATCGCGTACTGGACGAGCACAGCTACTGGCAACAAAGCACTGATGGCAGCGCCAGAGACTCCAAGGAGATCTTCAGTGTCTTTCCGGCCCGATTGACTGATCAAGACGCGAAAGAGAACGCACATCGAAAAGAACAACGCACCGGTGATACTGTGAGTCATGGCGAGCGTTTGAGCATCCATGAGAACACGAGCGCCGCCCAGTAACCCCTGTGCGATGACGGCAATCAGTATTGCCACACAATAGACACGAACCCACTTCTGCTCTGCTTGCATACCAACAAAGGTCAGAATCAGAGAGAGGAAACCAATCAGCATTCCAGCAAGTCGGTGTCCATGTTCGACAAACTTATCCGTGTCAGTCGCAAAATCCCTGAACCACGGATAGAGGAGCATGTTGTGGCCGTCAGAGGACGGCCAGTCGGCGAATGCCATGCCCGCCTTAAGCGTCGTTACAAGCGCGCCCATGCCGATCGGAAGCAGCGCCACGAGACATGTCGCCGTGGCCAGATTCCTCAGCAAAGGAGAAACGGTTGTAACTTCTGATGACACAGATCGAAATCCAGGGAATTAGTGGCTGTGGGCAGCTCGAACAACACCAGCCGGTGGTGCGGTCGTCTGCAGGATGAAGTCCTGCCCAAGCGCTTCCGCTTCAGGCGATGAATACTCATAGGGACCGCGGTAACAGACAGGAGGAACGTCGAAGTTCCCATGACCCGGAGGAGATGGTGCTGACCACTCGAGCCCGTTTGCGTTCCATGGATTGCGTGTGGTCTTCTTGCCATAGAACATGCTGTAGAAGAAGTTGCCAAGCAGCAGGAACTGAGCACAGCCCATCAAAATAGCGGAGATTGTCATGAACTGGTTCATTGGCAACAAATGCTCGAGATAACCGTGCAGATAAGGGTCTGCATATCGTCGCGGCATGCCGGCAATTCCCAGCAGGTGCATTGGGAAAAATGTTCCATTCATGCCAATGAACGTCAGAAGGAAATGAACTTTCTGAACGCCATCGCTCATCTCGCGACCGAACATCTTCGGGAACCAGAACTGAATACCAGCGAAAACGCCGAATAGGGTCGCACCAAACAGAACATAGTGGAAGTGAGCGACAATGAAATAGGTGTCGTGGAAATAAATATCCACCGGAACCGCTGCCATGAAGATCCCGCTCAATCCACCCACAATGAACAAGGCCACGAACGCAGCACAGTTCAAAAACACCGCATTGAACTGAATGTTGCCTTCCCAGATGGTTCCGATCCAGTTGAAGACCTTGATCGCCGACGGCAGTGCAATCATCATCGTCGAAGTCATGAAGGTCATGCCGAGGGCCGGGTTCATGCCGCTGGTAAACATGTGATGGCCCCAGACGATAAAGCCCAGGAAGCCGATGGACACCATAGCCCGGACCATCGCCTTGTAGCCGAAGATCGGTTTGCGCGCGAAGACCGGGAGGATTTCC
>CAZIGZ010000166.1:2475-12827 GCA_964538835.1 uncultured Chitinophaga sp.
CGCCATCGAATAAACCATCGGCTTGTAGCCGAACACTGGCTTACGGCACATGCACGCCAACATGTCGGAGACCATACCCATTGCAGGCAACAGCATGATGTAGACCGCTGGGTGGGAATAGAACCAGAACAAGTGCTGCCACAGAAGTGGCTGACCACCACCGATTGTCGGAGCCGCGTTATTGACGACAACGTTTGCCGGTACAAAGAACACTGAGTGAATGTCGGTCGGCAACATTTCGCTCAGTCGGTCGAACACGAGCATAAATCCTGCAGCGGTCAGAACCGGAAGAGCAAATGCCTGAAGAATTGCAGTGATGAACATCGACCAGATGGTCAATGGCATGCGAAACAGTGTCATCCCCGGCGCACGCATGTTGATGATGGTCGTCATGTAGTTGACCGAACCCATCATCGACGAAACACCGACTAGTGTCAGTCCAAGCAGCCACCATGTCTGTGGAGCCCCTGAACTTGGGGACGCAGAGGCAATGTCCGAAAGCACTGGGTACGAAGTCCAGCCATTGCCAGGCCCTGCTGTGGCTCCGCCGACGACAAAGCTGACGCCAAAACAGAACATTGCCGGCCACATGAACCAGTAACTCAGCATATTCAAGATGGGAAACGCCATGTCATCTGCACCGATCTGCAGAGGAATCAGGAAGTTTCCAAAAGCACCTGCAAGAACCGGAATGATCACGAGGAAGATCATTACGGATGCATGCATCGTGAAGAGCATTGTGTAAAACTCGGGGCTGATCTGCCCACCTTCGGTCTTAAACAGACCGAAGAGCTTTCCAATGATCGGCATGTTCTCCCATGGAAATGCCAGCTGCCAACGCACTGCCAACGCCAGTGCACCGCCGACCATCAGCATCAGAACGGTCGTGATCAGAAACTGGATACCAATGACCTTGTGGTCGGTGGAAAACACATACTTAGAGATAAAGCTCTGCTCATGGTGATGACCGTGTGAATGGTCATGGGAATGTCCATGGGCATCAAGAGCTGGAGTGACGGTTGCCATAGTGAGCACCAATGAAAAACAAACAACAGAATTCAACTCAAATACAACGACGGGGAGCTACTCTTCGGCTGCTTCACCATCTGCAGGTGCCTCAGCCACGCCGTCTTCATTCTGTTCGGCTTCAAGTCGAGTCAGGTAGTCTGAGACACCCTTTGGTGAATCCGCGACAATGCGAGCCTTCATCTTGTAGTGGCCCCAGCCACACAGTTCTGCGCACAGAAGCTCATACTCACCTGCTTCTTCGATTTCGAACCAAAGGGGGATCACAAGCCCTGGAACGGCATCCTGCTTGACTCGAAGTTTTGGAGCAAAAAACGCATGCTGAACATCCTGAGTTCGAAGATTCACCATCGTCGGTACTGCCGCAGGCACGTGCAACTCGTTAACGAAATAAAGGTCGCCAGGCTGAGGCTCCGTCATCAACATGGTCCCGGGCTTCGGGTAGCGAATTCGCCACTCAAACTGACGAGCAGTCACCTCAGCAATTGCTCCCTTCTTCGCTTCCTCCGGGAACTTCGAGAGAACTCGAATGTCGGCCAGCACGTCCAGCTGTGTCAGAGAGATAAACACAAGAACGAATGCAGGAACGATCGTCCAGATGATTTCCAGCTTGTGGCTGCCGTGTGAAAACCATGCTTTGCCGGAAGCATCCTTCGTCGCCCCTCGCCACATGACATAACCAAGCGCAGCTTCAGTGCCGATGAACGTCAGAGTTACGATGATCAGAATCAAATAGAACAAACCATCGATCTGATGGCCCAGCGTTGACTTCGGTGGCGATGGAAACCACCAGTTGTTTCCCGGTGCCGCAAAGCAAACCCAGAGTGCAACTATTGGCCAGAACCAGAAAAAGAGAGCCCAAAACTTCTTCACTTCAAATCTCCAAACAGGAAGTGCTGTCCGCAGAAAAATTACTCTGCACCAGCCGCCGGAGCCGGAGTTGTTGCCGCCGCTACTCCAGCACTGCCTGGTTCTGTTTCGAACTGGATACTCAGGACATAATTCACAATATGCCAAATGTCTTCATGCGGAGTGTTCTTGAATGAAGGCATGGCGGAACCCTTGATTCCAGCATGAATTCGACAGAACACATCAATCGGCCGACGACCGCCACGAAAGATTCCTGTCTGAAGATTTCGCGGCTGGTTGAGGTTGCCCCAGGCATCGTGAAGCCCAGGTTCCGAATACTTCTGACCGGTCGTCGGATGACTCTTGTCTTCATATGCCATGGTCTGAGGTCCGTTTCCAGCACCATCAATTCCGTGGCAGTCAGCACAGTTCAAAGTCTTACTCAGGTAGAGCTCACGTCCTTTGCGTCGGGACTCCGGCGAGTCTGGAACTCGAGGCACCGAAGGGATGATTTTCGCCTCTTCCGTATCAGCAGCCGTCCATTGCTCCGCCAGTTCATCACCAGCACCCGTCGCCGCTCCGGGCATGTCTTCCTTCAGGAACTTCTGAAGTTCCGCAACGATGTCAGACCTCTTGTCATCTTTTCGCGATTCCAGTGCTTTTAATGAATAGTCACCAGACAGTTCGTTGACCAGCTTGATCTCATATTCGCCACGGATCGAAAGGAATCGCACATATTCAACGATGGCGTGGATCTCGGAATCTTCCATTAGAAGGAATGACGGCATGTAAGTTCCGGGAATGCCATACTTCAAAATGCGTGTCAGGTCATCACGACTGACTTTGGAAAGGTCGTTCGTGGATGTGAACTTGAAAACCCCGTTTCGGTAATCTCTCGGACGTGGATTCAAGTACTGAGCCGTTGGACCATTTCCATCGCCGGAACTTCCATGACAATGGCTGCAATGACGCATGTAGAGGACTCGACCCTGCTTCAGTACTTCACCACCGTCTACGGCACAGGCATCACCTGCTTCAGGTGCGGTTTCGGGCATTGAGGCAAGGGTCGCTTCACCCGTTTTGCTGTCCCATGCGGTTACAGCAACTGACCTGCCCGCCGCTGCACCACTGACAAACTGCAGGGAGGAGGCCTTTTCCGGAAGCGTGACACCTTCCGCAGGGACAACCTTCACTTTCGCCGCCCCACCGTCCGCTGTAATCTGTTCGATTGTGACGCTTGACCCGCCAAAGTCGATTGGCAGTTTCATCCACGCCTTCAGTTGCTGCGGATTGCCGAACTTCTCGTCAACCAGCTTGTTGATCCCTGGCGCGTCGTCGAACCCTTCCTGTGCTTCTGGCATCAGGTTTGTAGTCCGCTCGCTTGGCACGAACGACGAACTAAAGTCTGAACACCCCGTGACCAGCATCAGGGAGCCGGTCAAAACGAGGCTTCGAAGGCGGGAGGCCTTTGACATCTCTTATTGTCCCAAAAACAACCACAGGGAATCACGTCAGGACAAAACGCCTGTCGTCGCTGGTTCTCAAATCGTTCCGTCAGAGTTTCAAACGGTCTGCCGGGTAATCAATCTTCACTTCAGTGGTCTCACCGGCCTTAACTTCGACGGCCAGTTTTCGCTCCACGTAATTGCCATCGGCTGCTTCATGCCAAACGACAAAGGTGTGCTTTCCGGCCGGAAGATCCGCAATCGTGAATGCTCCAGCGGCATCGGTCACGGCCGCATACGGGTGATCGACTGGCAACTGATATGCATTCATCCAGGTATGATAGTCACACTTGACGGAGAGAGGCACGTTCTCTGCCTTCGTGAAGGCATATGTCAGCTTGCCTTCTCGATCCATCGGAGCGACACCACTATTCACCCCGTTGTTCTTTGCTGGGAACGTGTGAGTGTTGTGGGCGACGGTGTCATCACTAAGCACCTTGACCAGTTGCTTAACCGGAATGATTGCGCAGTGAGGGAAAAACCGACAGTTCTTCTGGTCGAACACGAATGGCTCGGACGGTGTTTCAAGCTTCTTGCCACCTTTCGGCGCCTTGGCGAGATAAACAAACACGTTTGCGACACCATTACCGTCGCCAACGACAAGCCGTTCATCGGGGATATCAACAGCGGCGCACACTTCCTTGTCTTTCACTTCCGACCCCTGTTTGATCAAGGGGGCAAGCGGAGTGAAATTCCCAGTCAGTGTCACTTTTCCACTGATCGAACCAAAACCGACATCAGCTGTCTCGGCACCACCGTCAGAAGCAGTTGCTGCAGCGTCAGCAGTTTCCGCAGGGATAAACACGACGTCAGGCACGACACTCGCCCCGCCACCGTAGCCATCGCTGCAGCCCGCTGCTGCAAGGGCCAGCAAACCAACAAGCTTTCGATATGGAACTGTCATGATTATTCCTCCCCGGCCGCATCTGCAGCAGGCGTCGCTGGAGCAGCTGGTGGGTCGTAAACCGTTGGACCAAGATCTTCAAAGAGCCTTGAGTAATTCATCAATGCGTCGCGCGTACCAATGACATGAGCATCTGCATTCGCATTGAACTTATCCGGGAACTGAGTCGCGTTCTTCGGATAATTCACGGGCATTGACGTATACGGTGTAATCCAGGTTGGCTTGTAGAGCCACAGCTTCACCCAGTCGGAACGCAGTCGATTCTGGACAACATTCAAATTCGGTCCCTGAATATCCTTCGCCGGATCCGACACCTTGAACTTGCGACCGCCAACTGAATGACATTTCACACACAGCGGGCCGTTCAACAGACTCCAGCATTCGTTCAAATAGTTCTGATCCGGCTTGAGTACGCCGTCAGCCACAAGTGCTGCCTGCCGTCCATCCACATAATCGGTGTCGGTGGAGGCCTGTTCCTGATAGGGGAACTCCGCTCCATCAACAGCTGCGAAGTAATTTGCAAGTACGCGAGCTTCCTGCTCGGTCATGTTGAATTTTGGCATTCGAAGCACAGTGGTGTAGCGAATCTTCCCGGGTTCAAGCAGGAACTGATACAGCCATGGCGTCTGAACCTTAATGCCTTCCTGATACAGAGGCGGCGGAGACGCCTGCCACGCAAGAGAACGGTTCCCACCAGTCTTAGACTCCATCAGCTTCTCGACAAGCACCTGAGCGAAATCACCACCCCGCGCCTCTTTGTATTCCACCATTTGCGATTCGAGGAAGGTCAATCGAGCTCCAGGCAGAAGTCTCTTCGCCTGATCGCCAGTGCCAAATTCCAGCGTCTCCCAAACGTCGAAACCATACTCTCGGAACTCGGGATCCTCTTCAGGATCCGGTCGAGAAGCGACCAGTCCGTGGAACGAAGCAATCTGGAACAACTTCTTCTCTTCGTCCACAACAACTTCTTTGGTTCCACCTGTCAAAGCCTGTCGAGGCGGGCGAACCTTCAACAGCAACTCCAAGGCATCCGGATGATCGGTTGCCCCAAGTTCTGACGCCGTTATCTGCTCAAGATCCGCAGCGAATGTCACCTTTGGCAACTCAACCAAATGGCAACCTGTGCAGTTGTACTTGGCCAGCAGGAATTCGCCTTCAATGCGGTTCTTTGCACGTTCATCGGGCGTATACACGTATTCCGATGTCGGTGGCTCGGCAACAAGCCCCAGAACAAAGGTGGCAATGGCCTCGATCTCATCATCCTTCAGAGGGAACTTCGGCATACGCAGGCGTTCGTCGTATCCCTTGGTTTCCGTCTTCTTGTAATCATAGGTTCGAGGACCACGGAGCTTCTGCCAGATGAACCCAGGACGACCATGTCGCTGCAGACTGTTAAAGAAGAATGCTGCGCCCATCTCGCGTTCTTCTTCCTCAGAAGTGAACTGGCCTTTCGCAGCACCGCCAGCAGCAGCCTTCTTCATCGCCGTTGCGATACGCTCGTGAGTCGTGTCGAACTCGGCGCCCTCAGGCTCACCATGGTGATGCAGAAACTCTTCAATGTGCTCAAACCCAAGCTTACTGGTGTCCTTTCGGCCCCAGTCCTGAAGTGCGACACCAATTGGACGCGCTTCCTCATATCCGGGCATGTCATGACATGCATAACAACCATAACGTGAAATCGTCTTGCGCCCGATGTACTGCAACTTGCGTTCTCGCCATGCCGCAGCGTCCGATGTCGCCGAAGCGTCATCAGTGGCCAGAACCACCTCGTCACCAATGACATCACCCTTCTTCTGCGGATAGAGTCCGGACGAGATGATTTCTTTAGCCTTCTCTTCGCCAAATCGTCCCTTCTTCAGGTACAAAAGGACGAGTGAATCCAGCTGAGCATCGTCCACTGCAGCAACAGGAAATTCTCCCGCATTGCCCTGTGCAAGAAGAAACGCTGTAATGTCCGCCGCGGGGTCAATTTCGGTCGTGCCGTCGACATCAAGGTAGGCATTCAGGTAAAGGTTCGGCATGCGAGTCTTCGTGTGATATCGCTCTGGATCACGAATCCAGGTGTAGAGCCAATCACTGAAGGCCGGGTTATCAGAATTACGCTTCACCTTCTGATAGATGTCGGAGATGTTTGGACCAAAGTCGGCCTTTGATTCCGGAACAGCGGAGTGTTGATGGCATGCCAAACAGCCTCGCTCTGTGAACAGCTGCTTTCCACGCTCGGCATCCGCAGCGTAACCTTCTTTCGGCTTCAACAGGTCGATCGGCTGTGAGTTGGCAAGAAGAACCGATGCGATTCCTGCAAGCTCCACCGCCTCCATCTGCTTTGTCGCAGCAGCATCTTCCGGAGAAAGATGGTCGCTCAAAGCAAAGAACTGCGGCATCTTCGTGGAAGGACGATATCGCCCTGGAATTTCGGTCCAATACTGAATCCAGTTTGATGTGGTCTTTGCCGCGATATGTCGCAGGCTTGGCCCAACCTTCCGAAGGTTTCCAGGCACCTGAGTCGGATCTGCAGCAATTCGAGCAGCCTCTTCCGGAGTCTGAGGCTCAACTCGCATATCAGGCCCAATCGCGACACCGCTGTCGTAGCCATTGATCTCGTGACATCCGAAGCACCCATATTTTTGAATGAGCTGATATCCCTTGAACACCTTTGGAGCGGAAGCCCCAAACTTTGGATTGACGCCCAACTCGGTCACGCTGTGATGACACTTAATACAAGTCGACTCGATGAATCGACTTGGCTGCATCGGGTACTCCCAAAAGTGGTTCGGATGGAATCCGTACTGATCATGCCACTCGTGTGCCAGATGAGGATCATTTGGCGTATGCTCAGCGTTTCCGAAACTGGTACCGGAACCCTGCCCATCATGGCAAACGGTACAGCCGAATTTACCCACGGAGTGAGGGCTTGAGGCGGAGCAGTACAATTCCGTGTTTGGATGGGTAGAGAACGGCTGGGGGAACTTACCTTCCTTGACCCATGTCGCCACATTGTTGTCCGTCGGATGGCCAGCGGGGAAAGATGGGACACCACCGGCACCGGTCTTATCGATGTTCTGATGGCATGTTCGACAACGATCAAATCGGGAGATCTTTGCCACGCCGAGGGTAATTTTGAGCTTAGGAACCCAGTCCTGAACAACCTTCAGATGAGAGTTGAAACCGTCAATGATAGGAAGTTCCATCATCGCACGCTTCCAGGCGGACACTGGGTTGCTGGGCTTGATGTTCTCAAGTGACGTCCGTACTCGATCTGCTTCTGCGTTAACTTTGTCGAGAGCGGCCGAAGCTTCATCATACGAACTGGTGATCGACTTTGCCTCAGCGGTCAATGCCTCAAGTTCGCTCTTGGCCGTATCAAGCTGCTTTTGAATACTGTCGCACAGTGACTGGCGATCACTAAAGTCCTTGAAACGAACCTGAGTCAGCTCTTCAGACAGTTGATCTCGAACCGCAAGGTCGTAGTTGGCACGAGCTTCATCACGCTCAGCATTCTTGAATTTCAGGTCGACTTCGAGGGCTTCAACCGTTCGTTCTGAAACCTTCAGTTTCTCGAACAAATCCTTTTGAGCCGCCTTGGTCTTCTCCAGTTCCGCCTCTGCCGCGGAAACGCTTTGTGCAAGCTCATTTCGAGTCTTCACATAATCCGTAGTCTCCACGGCCTGCAATTCTGCACTGCGCACTGCGGCTTCAATTTCGAATGTTGTCCGCTGGTAGCCTCGCCATTCGTCAGCCTGATCCTGCTTCAGCATCGCGAAGACAGAAACGAGCAGAATGACACTTGAGACTGCGAACACGACGTGCAGCGTCTTCTGATTCCAACGATAGTCATCTGTTGCTGGCATAACTTGAACTGGGCCTTCTGCCCGTCCTCAGCGAAAGATTTGAATCACAGTCCGTAACGAAGAGCCGTTTCGTCAGATATTAAAGAACCACTCTGGAATACCGACAATGTACTTCAGAGCGAATGCCCATCGAAGCAGCATTTTGATTGGCAGAATGGCCATCCACAGTATCAGGTTCGAGAACACAAGGAACCTGAGTACTCCCATCCGTACGAAATACGTCCGCAGAATGGTCAACCCCAGGATCGGGGGAAGAATTGCGAAATAGCCAATGATGATCAGGATGCCCGGCAGTTCGCGAATCAGAATCGTGCCCACGCCTGTCCCTTTCGGAACGCTCTGCTGGAGCAAACCGTTCCAGAAGAACTCGCTCAGGTTGACGTTGTTGGCCGCTTCAACCTTGTGCACGTCCCAATACTCATAGATCCCGAAGAAGTTCCAGTTCGGGCCTCGCAGAAACGTACCGAGAACAATCAACGCGACCCACAGGGGCAAGAAGCCGAACAGGAATGTTGTTACTGCAAACGAACGCTGCTTAAACGTGTAGTATCCGTTGCCAAGCTTGTTGAAGTCGATATACGGAACGGCCATCAACCCTCCAAGAATGATGCTTGGAAGTACCACACCGGCCAGCCATGGGTCAAAGTAGACAAGCATTTCCTGAAGACCCAGAAAGTACCATGGGGCCTTCGACGGGTTCGGCGTCTTCATCGACGAAGCAGGTTCTTCAAGCGGTGCTTTCAGAGCGATGCCCCAGAAAATCAAAACCGCGGTCAGAAGAACCATGCAGATCAGTTCCGTGTAGACCAGGTCTGGCCAAACAAGGACCTTTTCATTGTCTTCCTGCTCAAACAACGGACGACCTTCTGCGATTCGTCGGTCGTTGTCCACAGAGCGACGGAAATAGATCCATGTAAAGAAGGCCACGATAAACAGCATCGCGACGATTGGAACGTTGTCCGGCTTGCCCACGATCTGTCGGAAGTCATAGTCCGTCAGACTAAGCCCCATAAAGATCAATGACACGTTCAACAGGATCCATGCAACCTTTGGCTGCGTCCACCACTCTCGGGCCTTGATCATGACCCAGAGTCCTACGATGGACAGAAAGAAGTACAGAACCGGGTTCGAAAAATACCGGTCGAATGGAGCCTTGAAGGCTTCAGGAAGTGAAATCAGGAACCCATCCGGTGGGTACGTGAAATGATAAAACGTCACCATCATCAGAATGGATGTGTAGACGGCCCACAGGGCTGCTTTGGGCAGACCGTTGGAAAAGTCACCATCCTGCTTGTAACTTCGAATCGTCCACAGCAGGTTCATGATGAACAACAGCAGGTAGTACCAGCCGAGGCCGATCAAAACACTTGCAGTCAGATCGGGATGTGGATTCAGCATGGACAATGTTCCGGGGAACTAAACAACAAGAAATTCGGGACGCCACCAGGCAAACGAGCCGCTCTCGGAAATCCTAGAGAGGCTGGCTGATTCCACCGTCTTTTCGGACTCGCCAGAAGTGAATCGCGATCAGACCGCTGACAACAAGCGGAATTGCAACGCAGTGCAGAATGTAGAATCGATTCAAAGTTGCTTCGCCGACGAATCGACCGCCAAGAAGCAGAAATCGAGCGTCAGAGCCATTTGTGATCAGCTCATATCCACTGGTATTGAACACCTGAAAACCAGGACCCTCAACTCCAAGGAACGGCGTTGCTTTGGCCATGTTTGAACCCACGGTGATCGCCCAGATCGCCAGCTGGTCCCATGGCAGCAGATAACCAGTAAACGAAAGCAGCAGCGTCAAAACGAGGAGAAGCACCCCGATGACCCAGTTGAATTCACGAGGCGGCTTGTAGCTTCCGGTCAAAAAGACACGATACATATGGAGCCAAACCGTGATCACCATCGCGTGGGCACCCCAGCGGTGAATTTCTCGCATGATGCCCAGCGTCGCAACGTCTCTGAGCGCCTGAATGTCCTGAAACGCAAATTCCAGGGTCGGGCGGTAGTAGAACATCAGCAGAACGCCGGTGATGGCTTCCACCAGAAACAAAAAGAACGTGATGCCACCCATGCACCACGTGTAAGACAGAGCAATCCCCTGCTGCTTCACCGAAACTGGGTGAAGATGCAGGAAGAAGTTCGTCAGCATCACGACAACACGATTACGCCGATCCGTAGGCGCTGGATGCCGAAAAACGCTCTTCCAAATCTGTG
>CAZIGZ010000167.1:0-12738 GCA_964538835.1 uncultured Chitinophaga sp.
CCTGTCACGCTGGAGGCCGCGGGTTCGAGTCCCGTCGACCTCGTTCCATGAAAAAGGCCGCTGAAACAATCGTTTCAGCGGCCTTTCTTCATATATCCCCGGATCATGTCTGCCCTAGCCATGCCTGGACAGCAGCTCCGCGATCTGAACAGCATTCGTCGCCGCACCTTTTCGCAGGTTGTCGGAAACGCACCAGAAGGTCAGACAGTTCGGGTGCGAGATGTCTCGGCGAATTCGCCCGACATAGACTTCGTCGCTCCCGTCACACGTTGACGGCATCGGATACTTGCCATTCAATGGATCATCGACGACCGTGATTCCCGGCGTTGCGGCAAAGAGGCGTTTGGCTTCTTCCACCGAAACTGGCCGTTCGGTCTCCACATTGATCGTTTCGCTGTGACAATTGGAGACGGGAATTCGAATGCAGGTTGCGCACACCTGGATGCTCTCATCGCCCAGAATCTTGCGAGTTTCGTAGACCATTTTCAGTTCTTCGCTGGTGTATCCGTCGTCCTTGAAGCTGCCAATTTGCGGAATGGCATTGAAGGCGATCGGATACTTGAAGGTGGTGTATTGGTACTGCGTGCCTGCCAGTGAGGCTCGAGTCCCTTCGATCAGGTCTGCGGTCCCCTGCAATCCCGCACCACTCGTCGCCTGATAAGTACTCACAACGACTCGCCGCACTTTGGCCGCGTCGTGCAGGGGTTTCAGTGCCAGAACCATCTGAGTCGTTGAGCAGTTCGGGCTGGCGATGATTCCTTTGGCGTTCAGAGCATCCTGCGGATTGATTTCCGGCACAACCAGCGCGACATCGGGCTTCATTCGCCAGTAGCCGGATTCGTCGATCACCTTGCAGCCCGCTGCGACGGCTGATGGGAGGAATTCCGCTGCGGTTTCGTCGGGAGTGCTGGCGATGACCAGATCGACGCCCTTAAAGCAGTCGTGCGTCAGGAGTTCTACGGTGACCGGTTTACCATTGAATGTCACGATCTGCCCAGCGCTACGGGCTGACGCGAAGAAACGGAAATTCTGCGCCTGGAATTTTCGCTGCTCCAGCAGCTGAAGAATGATCCGGCCCACAGCACCTGTAGCACCGACGATACCAACCGTGTTAAACACGAGTCTTTCCTTTACCTGGCGAACGAAAACGAGATGAAAACAGTCCCGAAGCTGACGTCGGACGTGCGACGGCCTGCTAAACATACGAGCAGGTCATTGCTCTGCCAAATGGCCGGACGAATTGTGGTTCGAACTGGCCGATTTCGGGCTGGGAAAATATCGTCCCGCCTGAGAATTTCCAAATCCGGCAGACAAACGGGACCGGCACTCGTCTTTGAGAAGTACCGTGAGCACGTCAGACGCCTCTGAATTTCAGGTCCAGTTTCGGGCCAGCGTCCAGTTATTGGCGCTGGATCCTCAGCGCGCGCTGACCGAATTGTTCGACCTGACAGCTCAACGACTGGTGCGGTTCGCCATGACGATCACGGGAAATCAGCCTGATGCCGAAGATGCCCTTCAGGGGGCGTTTTCCCGCATCGCATTCCGTCCTCGGTTGCTGGCAAACGCTGAAGCTCCTTGGCCCTACCTTCTTCGATCTGTGCGGAATGAAGCGCTTCGGATTCATCAGCGGAAACGTGGTGGGTTGCTGGGGGATTCAGACCACGGATCCGAACAGGAGAGTGCCGAAGAACAAATCGTGCATGAAGAAACCGCTGACAGTGTTCGCCGAATTCTGCAGACACTGCCGCGTAACCAATATGAAGTTGTCATTCTGAAGCACTGGGAAGATCTGACGTTTGCGGAAATCGCGGACACCCTCGGGCTTTCTCAGAACACCGTGGCCAGTCGATATCGTTATGCCATGGAAAAGCTTCAACGGAGTCTTGAACCATTGATTCGCTGATTCTGTCCACATGATATTTGGGTTTTATTTTTGTCATTCAGGACAAGTGAGTTATGAGCAATCCACACATTCGAATTCCCGAGCCGTCGCTTCCGGAGCATGAACTGCTCCAGAGCGCTGGTCGGATGCCGACATTGTCGGCCGGAATCCGTGAACGTGTACTGACGGACTGCAGAGTGCAGATTCGAAATGGCCGACGCATGGACCAGCTGAAGATTGCCGGATCCCTGCTGGCCGCGTGTCTGCTGATCTGTCTGGTCTGGACGTTTCGATGGAACCCGGTCCCGGACACGACACGCGCAAGTTCCACTCCGGACAAAGCTGCAGAAGCGGCCAAGGTGGTGCCGTTTAATGCGGAAGGCGAATCACTCGCCGAAAAGATTGCACAGCCTGCCACGCCACCAGCCAATCCGCTTCCAAAGGGCGGCGTTCCGACTCGGCCTGAGTCCATGCGAGAGATTCAGCAGATCAATCAGCTGATTGAACAAATTCGAGAGCGAAACAATAATCTGTGCGGTGTATTTCCGTACCTGTAAGTTCATCGCTCATCCCGGATGTCCAATGCGAATCAGCCTGCTCTGGATCTGTTCTGCTCTTGTTGCCTGTTCACTGACTGATTCGCTGCCGGCACAGCATCCAAACATTGTTGTTATCTACGTGGACGATTTGGGGTACGGAGACATCGGCTGTTATGGTGCTCGCCGCGTCAGTACCCCAAACATTGATCGGCTGGCTGCGGAAGGCTGTCGGTTTCTGGATGCCCACAGCTCAGCGGCAACCTGCACGCCATCTCGCTATTCCCTTCTGACGGGAAACTACGCGTGGCGAAAACGCGGAACCGGCGTGGCTCCTGGCGATGCCACATCCATCATTCCGCCGGGAACAACAACAGTCGCAAGCCACCTGCAGCAGGCTGGCTATCGATCGGCGGCGATTGGTAAGTGGCATCTGGGACTTGGTACAGATGCGATTGACTGGAACAAACCCATTTCGCCCGGCCCGCTCGAACTTGGCTTTGATGAGTGCTTCATCATTCCGGCCACAGGTGACCGAGTTCCCACAGTGTATGTGGCCAACCATGACGTTGTCGGGCTTGATCCGAATGACCCCATCACTGTGAGTTTCAGAGATCCTGTTGGTGATGAGCCAACCGGGCTCAGGAATCCTGAGCTGCTGAAGATGGAGTGGGATCATGGTCATAATGCGACCATTGTGAATGGCATCAGCCGAATTGGGTTCATGGCCGGAGGCAAGTCGGCCCGCTGGGTCGATGAAGACATGGCCGACGTGCTGACTCAGCATGCCGTTCGCTTCATCGACCGGCATGTGGCCACTCACGGAAGTCAGCCGTTCTTTCTTTATTACAACACTCATGACATCCATGTTCCCCGGGCACCTCACGCCCGATTTGTCGGAGCGACGGAGCTGGGGCCTCGCGGTGATGTCATTGCCGAGCTCGACTGGAGCGTTGGGGAGATTCTTCGAACACTTGAACAGCACGGACTTCGGGAGAACACGCTCGTGGTGTTGACCAGTGACAATGGCCCGGTCCTGAACGATGGCTACAAGGATCAGGCGGTCGAACGGAACGGTGATCATCAGCCGTCTGGTCCGTATCGAGGTGGCAAATACAGTGCGTTTGAAGCCGGCACACGAGTTCCGTTCATCGTCCGCTGGCCGCGCAGAATTGTCGCCGGTAGTACGTCGTCGGCACTGATGTGCCAGATCGATTTTCTGGCCACATTTGCCGCGCTCGTCAACGAACCTTTGCCTCATGAGATTCAGTTTGACAGCCAGAATCATCTGCCTGCGCTGATTGGTGAAACTTCTCAGGGACGTGAGTCACTTGTTCTTCAGGCTGGCGTTCTTTCTCTGCGTGAAGGACGCTGGAAGGCGATCGAACCGGGCAAGGGGCCCGCGATTTCAAAACAGGTCAACATCGAAACTGGAAACTCGCCGAATCCCCAGCTCTATGACCTTTCCCAGGACCCGGGAGAAACTCGCAACCTTGCCCGGGAAGAACCTCAGCGACTGGCTGAAATGCTGGAGCGGCTCAACAGGATTCGCTCAGAACGTTCGGTGGAGTGATGATTGAAGGCGTGAAGCCACACTATCGAACCAGGATGGTTCGCGGATGAACGCAGCCGGACCATCAACTGACTGACAACCGTTCGTATGCGGCGAGAAAGGGTTGGCTGACGAGGTCCCTGGTGAACTGCCACAGCGTGGAACCAGCACACAGTTACCATTGCTAAGGAACACTGCGGAATTCACTGCTCGTGGCGAGTGTCCAGAGGGCGTCGGCGAGAAACAGAGACAGTTCGTCCGCTGATTGCTCAGCGTTGCCGGCCTTCATCTTCTCCTGCCAGAAAGCCATTTCGGAAGCGTCTGGCTGGCGGCTAAGCGTCCATTCATACATCCGCCGAAACATCAACTCCGGATCTCTTCGGAATGCCGCGAGTCTGGTTACGATGGCCGAATCCGTTGTGATTCGTTCGTTGAAGATTCGACCATTGATCATTTCCAGGGCAAGGCTGAGCGAATCAGCGGGGGCGTCGGCAAAGCATCCATCGCTGCAGCCGCTCTGAGTTCTAAACGTCTCCAGATCTTCTATCCGAGCGTCAAAGTGGATCGATCGTTGAGTCGGTTCGAGAAGAGCTTCGGGAGATTGGGTGATCTGGTTGAGCTGATCGATCAGAATCTCAGGCGCCAAAGGGATCGGCAGCCGAGAACTTCCAAACGATTGGTCCGGGTCATGAGTTTCCGTCGCGGCACCCCGCTGGAAGGCTTCCGTCAGGCAGATTTCTCGAATGATCGGTCGCAGTTGGCCACCGGACTCAACAAACTTCGCGACCAGGTAATCGAAGACTTCAGGATGAATCGGAGGATTTGTGGATCTGAGATCATCAGACGGTTCGACAAGCCCCTGCCCCATCACCTGTCGCCAGACCTGGTTGATGAAGTGAGCTGCGACCAGGGAAGAACCATCACCCCGAATCCACTCCACCAGTTGTCGTCGACTTTCCGTTGCATCGGGCATTGGTGGTGACAGCAATAGTTTTGCGATGGCGGGTTGACCGGTTGCAGGGTTAATGTTGATTCCTCGAGGGAGATCGGACACAACAGGATCTCGGCCCACGCGAGCAAAGATCGCGGCCAGTCCGTGGTAGTCGTTCTGAGTCCAGCGATCCAGAGGATGATCGTGGCAATTGGCACAGCGAAGGCGAAGTCCCAGAAACGCTTCACTGAAGTATTCCGTCTGTTGCCGGGCATCACGAGCCACGGAGTAGAACGACGCGGCCGGCTGGTCTTCCGGACGCCCGTTCGCAGAGATCATCTCCTGGATCATCTGAAACACGCCCACATCCTGCTGCAGTGACCGATGAATCCATCGGTGCCACCCTGCTCTGCTTTCAGCGGTGCGAGCCCGTGATGTTCGAAATTGTCGAGCCAGTTGCCATGCCCAGTAATCCGAAAACTCCGGTGAGCTAAGCAGCTGGTCAATCAGGCGCGTTCGTTTGTCGGCCGCAGGATCAGCCTGAAAGGCTTCGACGTCCTTCCACAGCGGCCGGCGCCCTGTCAGTAACAATGTTGCCCGGTGGATTAACCGTACATCATCAACAGGTCGCGACGGAGCAACTCGCATCACGGTGAATCGCTGGTTCAGCATCCTGTCGATGTCAGTCGATGTACTCGCTGCAATCGTGGCGGGTTCCATCACCTGGTGTTTCCATGGAACCAGGATCTCTGTGGACGTGACGACACCTGGATAACGTACCATCAGCAGGTGTCTTCCAGAACGGACTGAGGTCAGCAATACGTCGGCGGATGGTCCTGTTTGAATTTTCAGAGCGTCTGAATCCGGATTGGAAAACGCAACATCGTTTGAGACGTCGATCTCGGTGCCATCGGACAGACTTGCCATGTATCGAACCGACGCTGAAGTGCCGGCTTCAAGCACGACAGAGGCCGGGACAGACTTGAGTGAGACAGCATGTCGTCTGGATCCCAGGGGCGCTCCCGATTTGATCCATTGCAGAATCCTGTCTGCCTCCGGTGATGTTTCGGCAAAACGGATACCTCCAGCGTGATCTGTGTTGCCAGTTGGCTTCAGGAGCAACAGGCTTTTTTCAGGGAACGCCAGGTTGACGCGGCGAGAATTCAGATGGCGCACGATTGCGAAGTGGTCAGCTTCCGGAGAACTCCCGAACAGCGACAATCGAAATTCTCCTCGTCCGGTGGCAGCTCCGTGACAGGCGCCGCTGTTGCATCCCGCTTTCGTCAGGACGGGCAGAATACCTGTCGTGAACTCGACGGATTCGTCTGTCGTGCTGGATGCCGCAGAAACATCTGTTACTGGCTGAACGGCAAAGGTGCTCTGAACAGCGGCCATGCTGAACATCAGGCCGCATACGACTGACACCGTGGGCGTTAGCAGGCTTCGAGATGTCCGACGCGATTGAGGGCGGTTCATGATGGTCGCAGGCAGCGAAGAGTCCGTGGAATCGCAAAGATTGGTCAAACCCTGTGCGCAATCTTAGCAAACTGAACAGAAATTAAGCACATTTTTGGCGGAACATGCCGCGCTTCTGGTGATGGGACATGTTACCCGCTATCCTATTGGGCAGGACGGGATTCCAGGGAACTGCCTTGCGGTTCTCCTGCCTGCAACCGTGTTGCTCGTGTAGAAAGCACTCGATTATCCCTCGTTCGTTGTGAGGCTTGCGATGTCTGATCACGATGAAAACCTGACTGCCGCTGAAGACATGACGCAGCAGTATGCACTGACCGAAGATGGTTTGCTCAAAGTCTATACCGCTGGTGTTGTGACTGTGCTGGGCTTTGGTGGCAGCGATGTCCCTTCAGAATTCAATGCGGCACATTATCGTGCGGCAATTACCGACCTTCTGAAAAGCCACAATTCCAACACCGTGGCGTTCGATTTGACGGGAGTCCGCCTGGTACCCAGCGGAATGCTGGGCCTGCTGGTCTCGCTGACACGCCTGGAGGGGTATCCTCTGAAAGTGCAGATCTTCAATCCCAGCGATGATGTTCGCGAAGTGCTGCAGATCACGAAATTGAATCGAATGATCGAAGTGCACGAAGTTGACGTGGCTGGCTGATGGAGTGTGATGGATGCATTGGCAATCCCTCACGGATGTTTCTGTCGTCCTTTTCTTTGCAGGCGGATCACTGACGTGAAGACCGTTTTGTTGATGCGCCATGCGGAAGCTGCGCCTGAAACTGCAGGTCAGCGTGACTATGACCGTTCTCTGACCGATGATGGTGTTCGGATTGCCGTTCAGACCGGGGAAGCGGTGGTGCAGTGCGGGCTGGCGATTGATCGGATTGTCGCATCAGCCGCTGTGCGCACGACGGAGACCGCAAAGCTTGTCGCTCAAACAGCAGCACAAGGTCGCCCGCTGATTCTGCTGGAGGAACTGTATGCGGCTCCGGCAGAGAGGTTTGCTCAGGTGACCCGCCAGTATGGGTTCGAAGACGAAGCTTCGATTCTGATTGTCGGGCATAATCCGGGTATCGGACAACTGATGTGTTACTTCGCAAAGGACCTGATCAGTGTTCCGCCGGCGACACTTGCAGTGTTCCAGTTCGATGTCGATTCGTGGGACAAAGTCAGTCGCGAGACTTCGCAGCTCGTTCAACTCATTCGAAATGGCAAAGCAGAGTTGAGTTAGTGTGTTGATTCCCCGGACTCCGGGGCTTGAGTTTTGATAATTCATCCAGATGTTCACCCGCCAGAATTCATTGGCCCTGTGCAGTGTCGATCTCCTGAGCTCAGCGTTCTTCATGAATCATGAAGATGAGTGTCAGGCGATCTAACTGTGGCAGGTGCCAACTGGAATCCGGCAAGCTCACCGGAGAAGCCGCGTGAAGGGTCATTCCGAGGAACTTGTGTGTTCCGTTGCCATGATGCTGGCCTATGGAGTTGGGCCGCGAATTCAGATGGATCTGATGGAAGCGTTTGGCTCCGCTTCGAACATACTTTCGCAAAGTGTCGAGGCCTTGATGCAGGTTCCGGGTGTTGGCCCGAAGACGGCAGCCGCGCTCGTCGATCGAGGCCTGAAGCAGCGAGCCCTTGAGGTACTGGATGAGTGTGATCGTCTGACCGTCGATGTTCTTCTCCGCGATTCTGCGGACTATCCTCGTCGACTGCGGGAAATCTGCGATCCACCGGCTGTGCTGTATCGTCGGGGCGTTCTGCTCCCCCAGGATGAGCTCGCAATCGCTGTCGTGGGATCTCGTCGATGTTCCATGTATGGCCGACGACATGCGGAAAGAATCTCGGCGCAACTGGCTCAGGCCGGCTTCACGGTCGTAAGTGGTCTGGCTCGCGGGATCGATCTCGCCGCTCATCAGGGGGCCATGAACGCTGCTGGCCGCACGATTGCCGTGATGGCAGGTGGCGTTCGTGACATCTACCCGCCGGAACACGATCAGCTCGCCGCTGAGATTGCTCAACAGGGAGCGATCCTGAGTGAGATGCCGCTGGACCAGCGGATCCTTCCCGGGCTGTTCCCTCAGCGTAACCGAATCATCAGCGGAATGTGTCTTGGCGTTGTCGTCATCGAAGCAACTCGAAACAGCGGCGCGCTCTACACGGCTCGCCATGCGCAGGAACAGGGACGCGACGTCTTCGCCCTTCCTGGTTCGGTGGACAGTCCTGCAAGTGTGGGATGTCATGACCTGATTCGTGACGGAGTGACTCTGATTCGTCATGTGGACGACATCCTGGAAGCGCTGGGACCGCTTCCGTCACCAGCTGCAAAGAGTCCATGCGTGACAGTTCACACGCCGCGCGAACTTTCGCTGAACGCGATCGAGTCCCGCATTCTGAATCTGATTGGTTCCGAGCCGGTTGCGATCGACGAACTGCTTGGCTCAAAAACAGAAGAACCGTCACAAGTGCTGGCCACTCTGACGGTTCTTGAGATGAAGCGGATGATTCGGCGGCTTCCTGGGAATACCGTGGTGCGGTATGACTGAAGCGGTGTCCGCCGGGATCAGACAGACTGGCTGTCTGCGTGAGCCAGCATCATGCGAACAAGGTGAGGAAGGTCAATCGCTCGCATCTTGTCATTAATACGTGCCCGATGAGCTTCGACGGTCTTCGTGCTGACATCCAGGCGAGTACCGATTTCGCGGCTTGAGAGTCCGTCAACGATCAGGTCGAGGACTTCACGTTCGCGGTCGGTCACTCGAGCCAGGCTGTCTTCAATCTGGTCGAGATCTTCACCCACGAAGTCCCAGTCAGTGTCGTAATACCATGCATACCCTCGAGCGGACGCTGCCAGCAGCGATTCGGCGGAAACTGGTTTCACAAGGAAGTCCGCAGCACCGGCCTTCATTCCCTGGATAGCCGTCGGTGCATCCGCATGGCCCGCAAGGAACATGACCGGCAGTTCAGGGAACTCCACGTTGACTTTGTCGAATAGTTCTCGTCCGCTCATGCCTCGAAGATTCAGGTCCGCAATCACAACGCCCGGCTTGCGCTCACGATAATCACGGTAGAACTCCATTGCGGTCATGTAGTCCTGAACGTCGATCTTTTGATTCTTCAGGATTTCTGCCAGCGACTCCCGCATTGCGCGATCGTCAACAATCAGAAACACTGTGAACGGACGACGCTTCTTCGGCTGACTGAACTCAGACTGCGAACTGGATTTCGCCACAACAAATCTCCAACGACGACTCAGGCTCTAACAAACATGGATCAGATGAGACATCTGGCAGGGTATCCTACCAGCACTGAACGACAATGGCACGGATCGTAATTCCGGCTTTTGAATCACGCATCGAGCGACGTGAGAAATCCCGCCATTTCTCCCGCAGCATGCCCATTCTCCTGTAGCTCCGCCTGAGCAATGCCGCGCTGATAGACTGCCCTTGCCTCGTTAATCCTGCCCAGACGAGTGAGCAGCTGACCAGCCATCAGGAATGCTGGGACGTATGGCTTTTCGAGAGTCATCAACGTCTCAAAGTTCTGAACAGCCTGTTCGGCTTGGCCTTCCTTGTCCTGCTCCATCGCCAGCATGTAGCGAAGCATCGGATCGGCCGGAGCAGCTTGCAGCATTGCCTCCAGCTTTTCTCTTCGACTTGGCATTCCGATTTCCCTGTGATGATGTGATGTTCTGCTTAATGAACGTTTCAGCCGGGGGACACTTCGATTCGACGTGGCTTCGCCCGAGGTGCACGAGGCAGTTCGACTCGAAGTACGCCGTTGGTCAGCTTGGCCTGGATCCGGTCATGATCCACTTCGTCGCTCAGAATGAACGACCGCAGAAAATCGCCCACCTGATATTCCTGATGAAGAACCTGACGCGGCACAGGATCTCGCTGCTGAACTCGCCCAAACAGTGTCAGGCGGCTGTCCTGAACCTGAAGATCCAGGCCTTCGGCAGTGACGCCTGGAAGATCGGCGTAAAGAACCAGACCGTCAGGTGTCTCGTAAATGTCGATCGGAGGATTGAAGAGGAGTCGAGGCTCCGCCGGTGGCTCCGGTGCTGACTCCGGAACCGGAGATGTTGTCGAGGTCGGAATCAGCATTTGCGAGTCCGGTGTCGTGTGATCCTGAGGCTGGTTCATGGCTTCTTCATCCAGAAAGCAAATTCCATTGTCTCGTGACGCCGGGGCCGGAAAACAACTCGGTTATTCGTTGACTCGAATCTGTCGCGGAATAGCCGAAGGAGCTTTGGGCAAAGTGACTCGCAGCACACCGGCTGTGTAATCGGCCTTCATGCCGTCTTCGTTGATGCGGTCCGGCAGCTGGACTGTTCGCTGCCAGGGCCCCTGGAAGCGTTCCTGGCGGCGGAATGAATCTTCCCGAGCTTCTTCCGGCGGAACACGGTTCCCCTTGATCGTCAGGTAACCCGATGCGGTCGTGACTTCCAGGGCTTTGGGGTCCACCCCCGGAATCTCTGCCGTCAGGACATAGGCATCTTCAAGTTCCAGCAGATTGACCTGAGGAAACCGACGTCCAAATCGCACACCGTGAAGGCTGAGGTTGACGCCCTGTAACAGGCGGTCAACTTCGCGTTCAAGGTCACGGAACGGGTCCCAGGACTGTCCCCAACGAAAAATCGCCATGTGAAGCTCCAGCTCCGCAGGTCACGAGAACCAAAATGGATGAACCGGCAAAAAGAAACCGACCCTCCAGGTTCCATCCACTGACAAAATTACGAGCGGTCGGGGAAGGCTGCACAGTTTGTTCCATAAACCAAAACCATTTTTGGGGGATTCGATTTTACGCAAGTCATTTTGCTTCAATGTGTTACGTAATCTCAGTTTGAGTTGGCCGCCTGCTTGAGAACGAGTGTTGCTGCCAATTTGCCAGATCTTCAGTCGTGATGCTGAATTTTCTCCGCCTGCTAGAACTCGGCAGACCTCGCCGACAAATGCACGCTACAACCGGTACGACCCGTATTTTTGAATGAGCGTTAATGTTTCCTTGATCGAACAGGTCCACCAAACCGGCAGAAGTTCCCCACGTCCCCTTTTTTGGGGCAATACTCAACCATCGTCAGGAACCAGTGTGGTCAAGGAGACCCGGAGAACTGAGTTCAGCGCCTGCACGACACAGAGGTCGAACCGCATGCAGGCGATCCGTTTTTCCCCGGAACGCGAAAAGGTAATGCACATGTCAGAAATGACATCCGAAGTGGCCGTGACAGAACGTCGTCGCTCGACTCGCCGTCGTCTTTCAGATTCAAAGCCAGCTCCAGAACCTGTGGTTGATCGTCGCAGCCAGGCTCCCGCGCCGGCTCCCGTGGATCCAGCAATTGAAGAGCGTCGCCAGATCATTGATCGACGCCGGCTGGATCGACGCCGACAGATTGACCCAACAACCTGTGAGCGAGACTATTCCGATTCTGAAATTGAATTCATGCGGGCAATGGATGACTACAAACGCAAGAGTGGTCGTCCTTTCCCGACATGGAGCGAAGTCCTGGAAGTCATCATGAGTCTCGGATATCGCAAGGTGGCGGATCCTTCCACTCTGGAGTGGCGAACATTTGGAGACACCGTCGGCTCACTCTGAATGCCGATGTGAAGAACGGACGGAGCTGTTCGAGGAATGAATAAACAAAGAGCCCGCGAGAAAACTCGCGGGCTCTTTTCGATTGTGTGCCAGAAGGTTCAAGCCACTAGTTCAGTCGGTAAGCTGTTTCGCCATGCTCAGAAACGTCGAGACCTTCGTCTTCAGCATGTTCTGACACGGTGAAGCCAATCGTCTTGTGAATCACGATGCCAAGGATCGCCGTCAGAACGAAGCCATAAACAGCTGCGACCACGATGCCGGTGATCTGCAGCATGATCTGGTCCATACCTCCGACCACTGGTCGGATCGCAAAGTAACCAACCAGCACAGCTCCCAGTGCGCCGCCGACACCGTGAACACCAACCACGTCCAGTGAATCGTCATATTTGAACAGCTGCTTCATCTGAACACCGAGGAAGCAGACAATGCCGCCAATGAGACCAATGATCAGAGCACTGCCGGGGCTCACATGTCCGGCACATGGCGTAATCACGACCAGCCCCGCGACCATGCCTGACGCGACACCAATCGCGGTCGGCTTTCCAGCATGCAGCCATTCGGCAATCATCCATGATCCGGTCGCTGCACCACCCGCAATGGCTGTGGTTGCGAAGGCCATGACAGCCACTGCGCCGGAGACCGGCAGGTAGTCTTTGCCAACGGCAATGGCGGATCCAGCGTTAAAGCCAAACCATCCCACCATCAGGAAGCCAGCTCCCATCAGAGTCCAGCCGATACTGTGTGGAAGGAAAGGCCCCTTCGGGAAGCCGTGCCGCTT
>CAZIGZ010000168.1:0-12637 GCA_964538835.1 uncultured Chitinophaga sp.
CCAACGCCCTGCTTACGAGCTTCTCGGTTGCTGAGCACACCCTTAGAAGTCGATAACACTGCGATCCCGGTACCCTGACGAATATCCTTCATGTCTGACGCCGCAATGTAAACGCGGCAGCCAGGCTTTGAAATTCGCTCAACGTGCTGGATAACGTGCTCACCACTCGGGCCGTATTTCAAATTCACCCGCAACGTCTTGTGTGATCCATTCTCGATCACTTCATGATCCCACACAAAGCCCTCGCGTGCGAGCGCTTCGACAATCGCGATCTTGATCATCGAACACGGAACGTCCACAAACGGACGCTCGACTCGCACACCGTTACGAATCCGGGTCAACAGGTCAGCAATTGGATCTGTCATCATCTCAGCAATATCCTTCAACTCTACCAACTGGCCTTCTTCACGCCCGGAATCAACCCGTCCAAAGACAGGTTACGGAAGCAAATTCGACAGATTTTGAACTTCCGGTATACAGCTCGAGGACGGCCACACAGTACACAGCGATGCTCGATTCGGCTGCTGAATTTGGGCTTTCTCTTCGCCTTTTCAATCTTTGCTTTGCTTGCCATTGTTCATTCCGCAAACTAATCGTGCTCGAAATATCCAGCAATCGCTCTGCTAGTCGTCCGTCTTAAACGGCATACCAAACGCACGCAGCAGCAGCCGACCTTCGTCATCGGTCTCAGCCGTTGTTACGATCGTAATGTTCATACCCTGAGTGGCTGTCACTGTCTCCGGATCAATTTCCGGGAAGACCAGCTGTTCACTCAGGCCGTAGTTATAGTTCCCGTGACCGTCAAAGCCCTTGGCACTGATGCCACGAAAGTCGCGCACTCGAGGCAGAGCCAGGGTTATCAACCGATCCAGAAAATCATACATCCGCTTGCCACGCAGCGTGACGCGACAACCGATCGGCTGACCTTCACGCAGTCGGAAACCAGATACTGACTTCTTGGCTCGGCAAATCTGAGCCTTCTGGCCTGCCAGCTGTGTCAATTGATCAGCCGCCTGATCCAGACGCTTACGATCTTCGACCGCCTTGCCAACACCCATGCTAACCACGATCTTTTCAAGCTTCGGGATTGCATGAATGTTCTTGCGACCGAGTTTCGTCAGCAACTCTGGAACGATACGAGTCCGGTAGTCGTTCATTAACCGAGACATAACGCCACTCTTCCCCACCAAACCCAACCGTTAGACCACTTCGCTCGCCAGACTCACAATCTTCATGAACTTGCGATCACGAAGTTCTCGAGCCACGGCACCAAAAATACGAGTACCCTTCGGATTGCCGTCGTTGTCGACAATCACGATCGCGTTACGGTCGAACCGTACATACGACCCATCAGATCTGCGTGCAGGCTTCTTGGTTCGCACCACGACGCCCTTCACGACAGAACCTGCCTTGATCGCACTGCCAGCAAGACTCTTCTGAACGCTGACCACGACAATGTCACCAAGTCCGGCATAACGACGTCGAGTACCACCCAGCACCTTAATGCAACGGGCGGACTTGGCGCCGGAATTGTCTGCTACGTCGAGCAATGTCTGCATCTGAATCATGGAAACACCTTTGACTCCGAGACCATGTCACGGACCAACTATCTTCAAACCGTGGCAGACGCCGCTTCGCTAGCGGCGGCATCCGAGCTGACCACGCGGACCAGAGTCCACCGTTTCAGACGAGACTTCGGAGGACACTCCTCAATCTCGACTCGGTCGCCCTTCTTCGCCTTACCGTCCTCGTCGTGAGTGTGGCAAATAGTACGGCCGCGAATGATCTTCCCGTACTTCGGGTGTTTCATTCGTCGGTCAATTTCCACACGCAGCGTCTTGGAGTTCGTGGCGGCTGCGACGGTACCAATCAACGTCTTCTTCATCGTTCCTGATCCACTCAGACCTTGTTCAGTTCTCGTTCGCGCTGGACCGTCAGGATCCGCGCAATCGTCTGTCGCAGCTTTTTGGCGTTACTTGGAACGTCATTACGTTCAGTCGCCGCCTGGAGCCGAAGACGAAACAGCGCCTTCTGTGCCTCACGCAGTTCGTGGACGAGCTGCTCGTCAGACATTTCTCGAATTGCTGATGCCTTCGACATCACTGACCTCTCAACTAAATCTCGGGCCGTCGGCCCACCAGTCTGACTCGCACCGGAAGCTTATGAGCTACGCGGTTAAAGCAACTCTTGGCAGTGTCATGTGACACGCCACCCAGTTCGAAAAGTACGGTCCCTGGCTTGACCACAGCCACCCAGCGATCCGGTTCACCTTTACCCTTACCCATTCGAGTTTCCAGCGGTCGAGCCGTTACAGGCTTCTGCGGGAAGATTCGAATGAATACTCGGCCTTCACCTCGAACATACTGGTTCGCTGCAATACGGCAGGCTTCAATTGTCTGCCCTGTGATGTGACCAGGATCCAATGACTGCAGAGCCCAATCGCCAAACACAACTGTATTGCCGCGAGTTGCCTTACCTCTTATACGCCCTCTTTGGCTTTTTCGATGCTTGACCCGCTTTGGCATTAGAGCCATCTGCAGTCTCCTCGTTCGAATAGTCGCCCAAATCGATCCACACTTTCACACCAATCACGCCCATCGCTGTCTTCGACTGGGCAAACCCATAATCAATGTGACGACGCAAGGTTGAAAGTGGAATCGACCCGCGATTCGCCTTCTCGCAGCGGGACATTTCTGCACCGCCGAGTCGACCGCTCATCTGAATCTTCACACCCTCAACACCAGCACTCATCACTTCGTCGAGCGTCTTCTTGATGGCCCGTCGGAAACTGCCGCGCTTTTCCAGCTGCTGGGCAATCTTCAGAGCCACCAGTCGAGCGTCACGATTTGGATTCGTGATCTCAACAATCTTCACATCCATACGGCGGCCGGTCAGGTCCTCCAGCTCCGCCTTCAATTTGTCCACTTCCTGACCCTTACGCCCGATGATGACACCGGGACGAGCAGTGTGCATGTGCACAACCACCTGATCACGAGTTCGCTCGATTTCTACACGAGCAATCTCTGCAAATTCATACTTTGTCGCAACGAAGTGCCGGATCTTCTGATCTTCCAGCAGCAGGTCGCCGAACTCGCGCTTCGGGGCGTACCAGCGGCTTCGCCACGTCTCCATCACGCCGACTCGAAATCCGGTTGGGCGTACTTTCTGACCCATAACAAATCCCCGAAACTCTCAAACGTCTGAAAATCAACCCAGCTCTGGAGCGTCGACAGCAACATGGATGTGTGCTGTACGACGACGAATCAAATTGGCCATCCCGCGGGCTCGAGCGTGTACACGCTTGAACATCGGGCCGCCGTCAACTCGAGCCTCAGTGATGCGAAGGCGGTCCGGATTCCGAACTCCCCGGTCTTCAGCATTCGCAATAGCACTCTTCAGCACTCGTTCAATGAATCGAGCACCTCGGTTAGGCTCGTACGCCAGTGCATTCAAACCCTGCTCCGCGGTCTTCCCACGGATCATGTCTGCGAACGGACGAACCTTCGTTGCAGAAATGCGAGCGAAGTGATGTGAGGCACGAACTGCGGTCATGACTACTTCTTACCCTTTGAACCGTGACCTCGAAATGTTCGAGTCGCCGAAAATTCCCCAAGCTTATGACCAACCATATCTTCCGTCACATAGACGCTAATATGAGCACGGCCATTGTGCACAAGGAACGTATGCCCAACGAACTCCGGAGAAATGGTACATCGGCGAGACCAAGTCTTCACCGGCTCCTTCCGCCCGACAGAGTTGAGCTTCTCAATCTTCTCGAGCAGTCGAGGGTCAACGTAAGGACCCTTCTTCAGCGAGCGACCCATTCAACTACCCTTCCAGAACTGATTACAACTTGACTTCACCATAACGGACTGAAATTCGACGGCGGATAATCGCCTTTCCTGATGCCTTCTTTCGATTGCGGGTACGTCCACCCTTCGAAAGAACGCCACGAGGACTACAGGGGTGACGACCCCCCGAATTTCGCCCTTCGCCACCACCCATCGGGTGAGCGACCGGGTTCATCGCAGTACCGCGAACTCGAGGTCGGATACCCTTCCAGCGATTTCGACCGGCCTTACCAATCACAATGCTGCTGTGCTCAGAATTCCCAACCATGCCGATCGTTGCTCGACAGGCACTTGGAACCCGTCGCACTTCACCGCTTGGCAAAGTAATCTGCGCCCAACGCCCTTCACGAGCATTCAGCGTAGCGCCCATACCGGCACTTCGACACAACTGGCCGCCTCGGCCCGGCTGCATCTCGATATTGTGAACCACCGTACCCAGCGGAACGAGGCTCAACGGCATACAGTTGCCAACATTTGGCTCAATTCCCGAACCACTCTCAATTACGGCACCGGCCTTCAGACCTTCCGGAGCAATAATGTAACGCTTCTCGCCGTCAGCGTACTGGACCAGCGCGATGCGGCAGCTTCGGTTCGGATCGTATTCGATGTGGGTCACAGTCGCCGTTACACCATCCTTATCGCGCTTGAAGTCGATAATTCGGTACATACGCTTGTGACCACCACCACGATGCTTCGCGGTGATCTTACCCTGATTGTTTCGACCGCCCTTTTTCTTGTAGCGGACGATCAGTTCCTTCTCAGGTCGCTTGCGACGATCAGTGATTTCAGCGAAATCACTGACAGACGCTCCTCGGCGACCCGGCGTCACTGGCTTGTAAAATCGAATGCCCATATCCAACACTCACTTTGATTCAGTGTCCGGCGTTACCCAAACTGATCCTAGAAGAACGCAATCCGGTCTTCATCGTGCAACTTCACGATTGCCTTCTTCCAGTTGCGAGTTCGACCTTCAATGAACTTATGGCGGCGAGGCTTCCCAACCCGCGTCTGAGTACGAACGGAGACCACTCGCACTTCAAACAACTGCTCAACCGCTTTCTTCACATCTGACTTCGAAGCCAACGGATGGACTTCAAAGGAATACGAATTCAGCTTCTCTGAAAGGTGCGTTCCCTTTTCCGTGACCAACGGCCGACGGATCACCTGATGAGGCTCAAGGGTAACACCTGACTCAAAAAATGTGCTCATGATTCCACCAACCCAGATCAGGCGTTTCGACCGAGAATACGATTCAACTCGCCAACTGTAATCACCAGATGACGCTGACGCAGCAGAGCAAACGCATTCAAGTCGCTGCCCGGCATAACCATGACGCCTTCAATGTTTCGTGCTGATCGCCACACGTTCTGCTCAACACCCTCAGTGGTCAGCAGGACGGTCTTCCCCTGAAGACCAACAGCCTTCAGAAAACCGGCAATCCTCTTTGTCTTTGCCTCTGCACAGTCCCACTTCTTCAGCACGACGGCTTCGGAATCCTGGAACTTGCTGAGCAATGCCATACGCATCGCCTTCCGAACAGCCTTCTTTGGCATTCGGTAGTAGAAATCTCGCGGGGTCTTACCGAAGGCACGACCGCCACCTCGACGAATCGGGCTGCGAATCGTACCCATACGTGCTCGGCCAGTACCCTTCTGCTTGAACAGCTTTCGTGTACTTCCGGCAACCATACCGCGAGACTTCGTCTGCACTTCGCCAACACGACGATTCGCGCGGTACATCACCACGGCGTCATGCAGCAACTGCTTGCAGATCGTGTCGGAAATCTCAGACGGCTCAAATGAGTATGTGCCGCACTCGGCACCCGCCATATCTCGAACTGGAACAGAAATCATGGATCCACCAAACCGGATTAAGCACGATTCTTCACTGAGCGACGAACAACAACAAACCCACCCGTCGGACCAGGAACTGAACCCCGGACCAGCAGACAGTTTGTCTCACCATCCACTCGCACAAGCTTCAAATTCTTGGACGTAACTCGCTCAGCACCATAGTGACCAGCCATCTTCGTTCCCGGAAGAACTCGCGACGGGTCTGCACTCGCACCAATCGAACCACGCTTTCGATGCACTCGCTTCGCACCATGGCTCGCCGGCTGACCATTGAAGTTGTGACGCTTCATGCCGCCTGTAAAACCACGACCCAGCGATACACCAATCACATCTACCCACTGAACGCCATCGAGCGCTGAAGAACCAAGCACCTGCCCAACCGACAGACCATGCCCAGCCCCATCCGTCCGAAACTCACGAACGAATCGCTTTGGCTCACATTCAGCTTTTGGAACCGCAGCCGCACCCGCCGAGGCACGAACCTGCTGACGTCGACCACCCAACGCTGCAACGTGACCGCGCTGTGCACGCGACGCCTTGCCACGAGGACGATCTCCGAATCCCAACTGAACCGCATCATACCCGTCCTTGTCCTGAGTTCGCACCTGCAGGACAACACACGGGCCAGCTTCGATTACAGTCACAGGCACAATGACGCCATCGGCATCATAAACCTGCGTCATTCCGACTTTTCGACCAAGCAATCCGACAGACATAACCCCGCACCCGCGCGCAGAAACCAAGAAACAACGAGCAGATTTGCCCGCAAATCACGTCGACACCAACTGCTTAAGACGATCAGGCTGTCGCCGTCGCCTTGATCTTGATATCAACCCCAGCCGGCAGTGACAGCTTATTCAAAGCATCTACCGTCTTGCCAGTAGGCTGAATGATGTCGATCAGCCGCTTGTGGGTCCGAATTTCGAACTGCTCACGCGACTTCTTGTCAATGTGAGGACTCCGAAGCACCGTGTACCGCTCGATGCGAGTCGGCAAAGGCACCGGACCATGGACGATTGCCCCAGTTCGCTTTGCAGTGTCTACAATTTCCGCTGCCGACTGATCCAAAACGGAGTGGTCGTAAGCTTCCATCCGGATTCGGATGCATTCTTCACCAGCGCCAGCCACCGCAAGTCACCTTGAGCAAAGAGTTTACGTAAATTGAAATTCCGACCCCGAAAAACGGGGAATCGGGAATTCTAAACATCGACAGAGTTTCTGTCAATCAACGACGGTTGAGAAATCAATT
The DNA here is from genome assembly GCA_964538835.1 of uncultured Chitinophaga sp. Taxonomy (GTDB): domain Bacteria; phylum Planctomycetota; class Planctomycetia; order Planctomycetales; family Planctomycetaceae; genus SXXK01. The sequence continues at coordinate 6,954 of CAZIGZ010000168.1, forward strand.
AGTTCGTCAGATGAGACAACAAACTTCAGCTACATCATCCGGTCTGCCACTCCTGGCGGAGCAATTTCATACCGACACGGCTCCATTGAGTACGAGGCGCGACCCTGGGAAAGGCTGCGAACCTGGTTTGAGTACCCAAACATCTCCACAAGTGGCACTTCACACTGTAAAACACACAAATCGCCACGCCGGTCCGAATTCACAATCATCGCCCGGCGTGCGTTCAAGTCGGACTGAATGTTGCCAAGGAAGTCTTCGGGTGTCGTCACTTCCAGCGACATGATCGGCTCCAAAATGGCCATTTTCCCTTCGCTGAGAACTTTTCGGAAGGCCTCGGATGCCGCAGTCCTCACCGCCACCTCGTTGCTCTCCCCCTCCGTGTACTTAACCTCCTGAATTACCAGGTTTAACCCAGAAATTGGGTTCCCAAAGATCCCGCCGCCCTCGGCTTCCTTCTGAACCTGCTCCAGCAGGATCTGTAGAAGCTGCTTTGGCATCGCTTCCGCCGGAATCCGATGCCCCACGACAATCCCGGACGAGGTGTCCTTCAGTTCCCTGGCCAGAAGTGTCAACCCAAAGGAAATCGTTCCAGACGGCAGGGCCCTCGTGAAGTCTTCCCGAACGGTCACTTCGCCCAACAGCTTTTCGCGATAACTGACCCGAGGCTTGTGGAACTTCACTTTCAGGTTGAAATCTCGCTGCATGCGCTTCTGGATAATTTCCAGATGCAGCTCACCCATTCCGCTGATAATGGTCTGACCCGTTTCCACATTGGATTTGACTTTGAATGTCGGGTCCTGGCGCTCCAGACGCTTCAGCGTGTCTTCCAGCTTCTTGCGGTCGTTGCTGGATTCGGGCTCGATCGCCACGGAAATCACGGTTTCCGGAAAAATAATCGATTCAAGGGCAATCGGGTTACCGGCATCGCAAAGTGTGTCGCCGGTTGACGAATCGCGCGGGCCAATAATTCCGCAAATGTCCCCGGCTTCCACCGCATCCACTTTCTCGCGCGAGTCGGACTGTATGTGCCACAGCTGGGTGACCATCTCCTTTTTGCCCGTGCGAGGATTCAGCAATCGGGAATTCCCGGTCAGGACTCCCGAATACACGCGAGCAAAATACAGGTCACCATGCTGTTCTGCCTGGACCTTAAAGATCAGGGCACAGACCGGATCTTTCGCGGTGGCATTTCGAACGGCCGTCTCGCCCTCCTGCTTGCCCGACGGAATTGTGCCCTGCACTGCCGGCCGATCTATCGGGCTGGGCAGGTAATGCTGCACAGCATCAAGAACCGGCTGAACGCCAATGTAATCCAGTGACGCTCCGCAAAGTACGGGCTGCAGTTCTCCGGACAACGTGGCCTTTCGGATCGCTTTATGAACAATGGCCATCGGAGGATTGTCTGATTCCATGCAGGCGGCCATCAGGTCCTCGTCATACAGCGACAAAGCATCGAACAGCTCGGATCGCCACAGTTGCGCATCATCCTTTAGTCCGTCGGGAATCTCTTCTTCTCGAAATTTCTCCCCGCGACTTTCACTGTCCCAATACATGGCTTTCATGGTCAGGAGATCGATAACCCCGGAAAAACCTCCCGGATTGGTCGTCGGCCCGGCTCCCACTGGAATCTGAAGTGGCAATGGCTTCGCGTGCAACCGGTCACGAATCTGCCCCAGCACTCGCTCAAACCCTGCCCCAATGCGGTCCATCTTGTTGATGAAGCAGATGCGAGGAACTCGGTACTTGTTGGCCTGTCGCCAAACCGTCTCACTTTGCGCTTCGACACCCTCAACCGCACTGAAAATGACAACCGCCCCGTCGAGAACTCGGAGGCTGCGTTCAACTTCGGCCGTGAAATCGACATGCCCGGGAGTATCGATGATGTTGATCGTCGAACCCTTCCACTGACAGGTTACCGCAGCGGAATAAATCGTGATGCCGCGCTGAGCCTCCTCCGGATCGAAGTCAGTCTGCGTCGTCCCGTCATCAACATTCCCCATGCGATGCGACGCACCGGTGTAATACAGAATCCGCTCTGTCGTTGTGGTCTTCCCCGCATCGATATGAGCAATGATCCCGATGTTTCGAATGGTTTCGATCGCGCGTGGCATGATGACACCGAACTCAGTGAGATGACGGGCAGACCCCGAACCAGCAAATGAAAACACCAATAAAAAACGCCACACGAACTGCCGAAGCCGTTCGTCTGGCGCAAATCAAATTCAATTTGTGAACTACCAGGCGAAGTGCGAGAACGCCTTGTTCGCATCGGCCATTCGATGCACGTTTTCCCGCTTGTTCATCGCTGCACCTTCTCGGCGGAACGCTGCAACAAACTCTTCAGCAAGAGACTTGTCCACTGGCCGACCCTTACGGCCGCGAACAGCTTCCAGAATCCAGCGAATTGAAAGAGCCTGCTGGCGGCGAGGATTCACAGGGGTTGGAACCTGATAGGTTGCACCACCCACTCGCTTGGAGCGAACCTCAATCGCCGGCTTCACATTGTCCACCGCCGTCAGAAAGACATTCAGAGGATCTTCGTTAGGCAGCTGCTTCTTAACAATGTCCATCGCACGATAAAACGCGCTCATGGCAACGCTCTTCTTGCCGTCGTACATCAGACAATTGATGAACTTCGAAACAAGAATGCTGTTAAAGCGTGTGTCCGCCTTCAGCTGATCCTGACTTGCTGTGAACTTCTTAACCATGACTCTGAACTTTCAACCACTCGTTACAAAGACGACAGAAACAAGTCGGGAACGATTACTTTTTCTTGCCGGCAGCAGCTGCAGCGCCACCCTTTGGACGCTTTGCTCCGTAGCAGCTTCGAGCCTGCTTACGGTCAGAAACACCAAGGGTGTCGAGCACACCGCGAATGACCTTATAGCGAACACCCGGAAGGTCTCGCACTCGACCGCCTCGAACGAGAACGATGGAGTGTTCCTGAAGGTTATGGCCTTCACCCGGAATGTACGCCGTGATTTCCTTGCCGTTCGACAGTCGAACTCGCGCGACCTTTCGCAGAGCGGAGTTCGGCTTCTTCGGAGTCACCGTCTTCACCTGAAGACAAACGCCTCGCTTCTGAGGACATCCCTCAAGAACCGGAGACTTTGACTTGGAACTCTGTTGTTTTCGGGGATTCCGAATCAGTTGATTGATTGTGGGCATAAATCGCCAAACGAGCAAAATGCCAGTGAATTCAAGGCTATTCGCGGGAACAGCCGGAAAAAGCGGAAACGCGGCACTGTATCCACGAATCCCGTGATCGTCAACCTTCTATGTCGCCGTTCAGCCTATTGCCGGAGAATCCCAGGGTACTTAGTCCCTGAGAAGCCTCCGAAACGGCGTCAACGGCCTCTTTTGTCAGATCTGAGACAGACGTCTCGACTGACGAATCCTTAGAGCGGATCGTCCGGGGTCAGGTCAGCCAGCGAAGGTGCCGACGGTCGGTCGGGATCCATTCGGCGAGGCTGCAATTCTGAATTCCCCATCAAATCTTTGCGAGCCGCCGCAATTCGGGCTCGCTGCTCTTCCTGCTCTCGCAGGGCAGAGTCGTGAATTCGGACCTGAGCATCCTGGTGCAGGTGGAATCCCGTACCAGCTGGAATCAGGTGACCAAGAATCACGTTTTCCTTCAGACCCACAAGGTTGTCGACTTTGCCACCCAGAGCGGCTTCGGTCAGAACCTTGGTGGTTTCCTGGAAACTTGCGGCCGAAATAAAGCTCTCGCTGGAGACCGCGGCCTTGGTAATGCCAAGAAGCTGCGGGCTGGCTTTCGCTCGCTTCAGCGGAGCATACTTCACTGGCTTGCTGACTTCATTGTTGACGGCTTCAATGTCGGTCAAAGACACCTTGTCGCCAACTTCGAAGTCCGAACCACCTGGATCGGTGACTCGACCCATGGATTCCAGTGAATCGTTGATCTTCTTCAGTTCGAACTTGTCAACAAGCAGACCCGGCAGCAAATCCGTGTCGCCAACACTGTCGACTCGAACCTTTCGCAGCATCTGCGACACTACGATCTCGATGTGCTTGTCGTCGATTTCCACTCGCTGGGCTCGGTAAACGTTCTGGATTTCATGCAACAGGTACTGCTGCACTTCTTCCGGACCGCTGACTCGCAGAATGTCCTGAGGAACCAGAGGTCCTCGAACCAGCGCGTCGCCCGCCTTCACATGGTCGCCCGAGTGAACCTGAAGGTCTTTGCCGTGAGGAATCACGTGCTCAACCTCTGTTCCATCAGGCCCCTTCACAACGACGATTCGCTTGCCACGCTTCTTCTCAGCCGGCAATTCCACTTCGCCATCGATTTCCGCAACAACCGCCGGATCCTTCGGCTTGCGAGCTTCGAACAGCTCGGTGACTCGAGGCAGACCACCGGTAATGTCCTGAGTACCAGTCGACTCGCGAGGCGTCTTCGCAACCACCGCACCAGCAGAAATCTGCCCGCCGTCTTCTGCTTCGATACTTGCCCCTTCAGGCAGGTAATAGAAGTCCAGAATCCGTCCCGCACCGTCTTCAACGACGACCTGCGGATGCAGACCCGACTTATGCTCGATGACAGTTCGGCGAAGGGTGCCTGAGCCTTCTTTATCGATGCGGATCGACTGACCTTCAACGCAGTCTTCCAGTCGGACTCGACCGCCCACCTGAGCAATAATCGGAATCGCGTGAGGATCCCAGTTGCAGAGCACATCGCCTGGTTTGACGACCTGATTCTCAGCAACCTGAAGAACCGCACCGTTTGGAACTCGCTGAGTTTCGACTTCGCGTCCTCGATCGTCCACGATCGCAATCTCGCCGTTTCGACCCAGGACCACCTGACGGCCTTCGGCATTGATTACGCTGCGGATTCGAGTAAATCGGACCTGTCCCTGACGCTTCGCAATCAGCTCACTTTCTTCAACGCCCATCGTACCGATACCACCCATGTGGAACGTACGCATGGTCAGCTGAGTTCCTGGTTCACCAATACTCTGTGCAGCGATGATCCCGACGGCCAGACCCATTTCCACAAGGTCGCCGGTCGACAGGTCCATCCCGTAACACAGCTGGCAGAGACCCAGCGAAGCTTCGCAGGTCATCGGGCTGCGAACCTGAATTCGCTCCAGCCCCATCTCTTCGATCTTGCGAGCCTTCTCGACCGTGATCATCTCGCCTTCACGAACAATGGTCTCTTCTGTGATCAGATTCACAATGTTCGTTCGGCTGACGCGACCTCGAATCGCTTCCGCGAGACTGACTTCCACCTTCTCACCACGGTAGACAACACCACGAGTAATCCCCTTGGTGGTTCCACAGTCGTTGCAGGTGATGACCATGTTCTGACAGATGTCGGCCAGCTTACGTGTGAGGTAACCGCTGTCCGCCGTCTTCAGAGCCGTGTCAGCCAGACCTTTGCGTGCCCCGTGTGTCGAGCTGAAGTACTCGAGTACTGACAGACCTTCGCGGAAGTTCGACTTAATCGGCGTTTCAATAATTTCGCCGCTCGGCTTGGCCATCAAACCTCGCATACCGGCCAGCTGCTGAATCTGTCCGACACCGCCTCGAGCACCAGATTGCGCCATGAGGTAAATCGGGTTGACATACGCGCCGCCATGACGAACGTCGTCCTTCAGCTTCTCCATCATCGATTTGGTAATCGACTCTCGAGCATGCGTCCAGGTTTCCAGAACCTTGTTGTA
>CAZIGZ010000169.1:0-12621 GCA_964538835.1 uncultured Chitinophaga sp.
CCGTAAACTAGCCTCCGGTGTTTTCAGTGATTTGTTTTTTGCAGCACATCAGCAAGCGCCCTGCGATTATTTCTGTCACCCATTTTTTTCCGACCACAGCAACATGGCAGGGCGGCCTGTAAAGGAACTACCGCGTTTTCTCTTCAGCTTCCGACCGCTTCCCGTGACAGGCTTCACCTGTGCTACCCAGCGTGGAGCAATTGTCCTCAATTGCTCAGGCCGTGGTTTGAATAGCTGTGAGGGAACGACTGAGGACAGTCGTTCTACAATGGCTCGGTGTTCTTGACGGTGACCTGCACGGTTCCGGAGTTGTCGGAGCGGGAGGCGGCGGAGTCGTTGCTCTGGAGCCAGAGTTCGGTGTCGGCGGGGGCTTCAACGGTTGTGGCTCGGCCGCTCGGGATGCGAACTGGAACAGAGTAGCCATCGCCGGGAACGAAGAGAGCGGTGACTTCGCCCAGTGGACGACCCTGCCAGTATCGGATGGTGATGCCCTGAGGTTCTGAGATCCATGGCTTTGGCTGATCGTGAACGGCGTAGCGACCTTCGGCCGTCAGCGTGATCTTTGCCGTCGAATCAAATTGCAGTCCGGACGGCTGCCAGTCGCGATCCGAGCGAACGTCGAGCTTCACCGCTGAGCTGCCAGGTGTCCATTCCCGGAACTTTGGGCGAACGTCGGCAAACGACCGTTCAACATCAAAGCCTTCGACGAGACTGTCCAGAGTCAGCAGCCAAAGGACGGGAAGTCGATCCCAAACCTCTTTGTCGATTGTCTTCTTCGCGTTCAGATAATCGTCGCGAGTTCTGATCGTGGCAAAGGGAGCGAATGACGTTCGCAGCTCAGGATGATTGCGGATCATCCACACCATGGCCCAGCCCTGAGCATATCGAAGTTCCGAGGTGAACGACGAATCAGCAGGTTGCAGAATCGACGGCAAAGGGCATTCGGAATGCGTGCCCGGATCTTTCCTTCGCAACTGCAGTTCGGTGATTCGCCCCCAGCCCTCAAAGCCTTCCACTGTGGCAGGAAGGACTCCGAATTCCGCTTTGGCTGCATCATGCGTTGCGAAGTATTCGGCAATGCCTTCTGTGTACCAGAGCGGCGGAATGTTCTGCATTCCAAACTCGCACATCAGATAACAATGGATGAACTCATGCAGCATCAGATGGCGGCGATAATAGTCCGACGTCTGATTGTTCATCCAGAACTGGTAGCCCAGATGGCGACCGTGCCGAATGACAAAGTCACCGGCCGGCAACAGTCCGTTGATTTCAAAACGCTCGCGAGCCTCCATCAGATAGCCCGTGGCCTGAAACGGACTCTGATCTGCCGCCGGTTTGAGACGCCCGAGATTCTTCTCCAGCGAAGCAAACAGCTGGTCCGCCAGAGCCGGCAGGTCCTTCACGCTGTCCGCCGGCAGATCCGTCACGAGCCTCAGGTGTTGAGACTCCACAACCGTCAGACCCATCGCTGAAAAGTCGGCTTTGGTCAGGGGCTTGCGGTCGTCGGGAAGACGAAAGCCATCAGACTTGGGCGCGGCTGATGGTTCCTGGCTGTGCAGTGCTGAGTAAGGCATCAATGCGAGAAGCACACCAAGGGACCAACACGCGACGTTCCCAGAACGTCGAACGCTGAGTTGTTCGGTGTGAGGCTTCATGGAGCTTCGAGTCTTGCTCTGTTTCTGGTGCGTACGTTTGTTGGGGGCAGTCATCGGAGGGCTTGCGCCCTTCCGCTATTTTGTTTGTTGGTTGAACGGGGGACTATTCTGGAAGCGGTTTGCCTTTGGTTTCCGGAGCCAGCGGAATTGCGATGAGGCCGACGAGGAAGATGACGCACATCGTCACTCCTGCATAGCGGAAGCTGGTGGCTCCTTCATAACCCGGGCCGGAGTAGACGCTGCCGATGAGTTTTCCGAGCGTGAATGGTCCCAGAGCCGCCACGAATCGTCCCACGTTGTAGCAGAACGAGGTGCCGGTGCTGCGAAGTCGAGTCGGGAAGAGTTCCGGGAAGTAGACCGCGTAACCACCGAAGATCGAGAGCTGGAAGAAGCCCATGATCGGCACCATCCAGAAGATGTCATACACCCCATTGAACTTGCCGAGATTCCAGAACACGTTCATCGTGGAAAACATCGCGCCAAGGAAGCATAGGGCGAACGTTGGTCGACGTCCCAGATACTGGCTCAAATGGCTGTACATGTAGATTCCGAAGAACGCACCTACATTCAGCACGAGTGATGTGATGCCTGACCAGAACTTCAGCTTGGCGTCCAGGGCAGGGCCTTCGAGTCCTTCCGCCTTAAAGACTGGCGTGAAGACTTCGCGCTGCAGGTCCGGCGTGAAGAAACCAATACCCCAGAGCCCGATGACGCCCGCGCTGGCCAGCAGAAGTCCGACGATGGCACGGTAACGCAGAATCGGATCGCCGAAGAGTTCGCTGTAGGAGCCAAGCTGCTTGGCGACTCCGTCGGTTGCAGAAACGGACTGCCATTTTTCCGGTTCCTTCAGTCTACGTCGAACGACCAGCGACAACAGGGCAGGGGCCGTGCCGATAATGAACATGGTCTTCCAGCCGGTTCCCGCCATCCCGATCAGCGCTGCCGTGATATTGCCAACGGCCGACAGAGCCTGCAGCAGACCGAGCGCGTGGGGTCGAGCGCGCGAGGGCATGACTTCCGCCACGAGCGAAATCCCGACGGCAAATTCGCCGCCGACACCAAGGCCCGTCAGGAACCGAAGAACACTGAACGTCCAGAAGTCCGTCGAGAGCGCGCTGAGGCCTGTGAAGATCGAATAGACGATGATCGTCGCGAGCATTGTCTTCACGCGTCCCCATCGGTCGCCCAGGACGCCAAAGATCAGACCTCCTGTCGCCCAGCCGATCAGGAAGATGGACGTCGCGTAACCTCCGTAGGCCTTTTGCTTCGCCCCCAGTGCCTTCGCGACGCGATCTTCAACGTCTTTTTCGGTTTCACCAGGCTTCGCTCCCTGTTCTTTCGCCGTCGCCGTTTCCGACTCGGTCAGGACAATCAGATCTTTCATGGCCAGAGGACGGGCCAGTGTGAACAACTGCTGGTCCATCGTGTCAAACAGCCAGCCCAGAGCCGCCACGACGAACACAAACCAGTGGTACCGATTCAGCTCCCGATACCACGGACCACTGCCGGTGGAAGAAGAATCGTCATTGGAGGTTGGGATGTCGGCGTGCAAGTGCAGGACTCCAAAGCAATAAGGCCGTGAAGAATGAGTGAACTCGGCACTTTGTCAGATCCCGCCTCAGCCTTCAACCCTCAGAAGAATTCCACACTGACTTGACGAGTCTGTGACGGCTTCCGCCTGACCGCGGAAATCTGAGAAATCTCTGGGGGTTTGATGGGGAATAACCCTCAGGAAAAGTCGCAAACTCGTAAGCTCAGGTTGCAGGAATTCTGCCAAAATACGATTGAGGGTTTCTGAAAACGAACCGCCGATCCATCTGCGAACTCCAAGAACCCCGCCATGAATACACTGCCCTCCAGTTCGGCTCACGAATCGCTGCTCACAGCGCTCGCGGCTTCTGACTCGGTGGCATGGTGTTACCTGCCGATCACGTCGGAAAACGTTCTTTCAGTCTCCCATGAGTTCCTTGCGCAGTGGAACATACCTGTGGTCTCAGGCGGCCTCCCGCAACTTAGCCGTGCGATGCTGGCTCAGAGTTTTGCGGGGCAGGGCATCGATGCTGATCAGTTCTTCCGCTTCGTTGCTGAAACTGCAGGCTCCGTAGGCCGAAGCCTGCTGCTGGTTCGCAGTGATTCGAAGCGAATCACCGCCAGCATCACGCCGGTTGCGGAAGGACCGATCCTTCTGGGACATCTCGTGCGGTTTCGTGAGGCAGTTGATGCAAATGTGATCGACACGATCCTTCGCGAAATCTCCTTCGCTCAGCGGCGACTGGATGTCTTGTCTCTTCGTGAAAGAGAAATTCTGCGACTGGTGTTCGAGGGCCGCACGAACAAAGCCATTTCGATCGCCACCAACATCAGCGAGAAGACCGTTGAAAAGCACCGAGCCCGGATCATGCAGAAGCTCAATCTGAACTGCACCGCGGAGCTGTTCCGTCTGGTCTCCAAAGCAATGCTGATGACTCACCGAGATCCCATGCCGATTCCCGCGACGAATGGAACGTCCGCCGCGTCCAATCTGGTCCCGCCACCGAACTTTCCCTTCGGCAACGCCGTCAAGCCAGCGACGGATTTGCCGCGTTAAATGTAGGTGCCGCTTGCCGAGCGGCACCTCGCGGCCTCGCCGCGACCATCGACCAGACGAGCCTCTATCAGATTGCTGGTGGCCGTAGAAAAACAGGATCATGGCCGCTTGCGCCATGGAACGAGTGGCTTAGGCATTTTGTGGATGCGAGAACGAAGGTTCGCCTAACTGCGAAAGTCTCGCCCGGCAGGCGTGACCTACAGGCGAATGGCGAATTATGAAGAAATTCGGAATCTCGCCGGGGCGCGGGGCGGGGCTCTGTCAACTCGGAGGCCGGGTGAGTAGACTTTGGGGCATGTCGACTCCGGATTCCATTGCTTCCAAGTCCCTCACGGCTGCTCGAAAACAGCCGGTCCTGGGCCGTCATGCATTGAATCTGCCCAACCTGATTACGTCAGTCCGACTGCTCCTGTCTTTTGTACTGTTCGCCATGATTGCCGTTGGTGGTCAGTGGATTACGGCCGCCGCACTCTTTGTGTTTGCGGCCTCGACTGACGCGTTGGACGGTTATTTAGCTCGCCGGAACAAGCAGATTACGGTGCTCGGCCGCATTCTTGATCCGTTCGTCGACAAAGTGATCGTTTGCGGGACGTTTGTGTTTCTGCTGGAAAAGCAGGGCGTGACCGATTCCGGCGTGCGGGCATGGATGGTCATCATCATCATAGGGCGCGAGATGTTTGTCTCCAGCCTGCGTGGCATTCTGGAGAAAGAGGGCAAGGATTTTTCGGCGAGCCTGTCCGGCAAACTGAAAATGACGCTGCAGTGCGTGGCTGTCACCGGAAGCCTGTTGTCGATGTCACCCGACCTTGCTTGGTCGTGGCTGCCGACTGTTCGAGATCTGCTTTTGTACGTGGCCGTTGCGGTGACCGCGTGGAGCGGACTGATCTACACGATTCGCGGCTTTGCGTTGCTTCGCGAAGAATAGGTCGTGAAAAGCGAGAAAATCGCGGCCCGGGAACTCATCGCCCGGCGGTGCCTGTTCGAACGGATTCCCGTCTGATAGCCTGTTCTGTTCCCCTGCTGAAAATGAGTATGGAGTAGCAGGAAGACATCTGGTTTTGACTCTGAATCTTTGCACATGTCTGCGACCGGAACAGCGGCCAGCGCCGCCCAAGCATCAACGTCAGCGTCCTCGTCCGAAGAAAAAGTGCTCGTCCTGGACTTCGGCTCCCAGACAGCACAGCTGATCGCACGGCGCGTTCGCGACCAAAACGTGTTTTGCCAGATTGTGCGCCATGATCTGACCGCCGATCGCATTCGCGAACTGAAGCCAAAGGGCCTGATCCTGTCCGGCGGTCCGGCCAGTGTTTACGGCGAAGGGTCTCCGAAGGTCGATCCAAAAATCTTTGAGCTGGGTATCCCTGTCCTGGGGATCTGCTACGGCATGCAGATCACGTGCTACTCACTGGGTGGCCGAATTCTGCCGGCTCATTCGCGTGAATTTGGTCGGTCGCCTTGTTCTCTGCGAGACACCGCGGCCGGCAATCCGTTGTTTCAGGGAATTCCGTCCACGTTCACCGCGTGGATGAGTCATGGGGATCAGGTCGAGCTGCTGACCGGCGATTACGAATCAATCGCTTCAACAGCGACCTGTCCGAATGCGGCGATGCGACATCGTACGTTGCCAATTTACGGCATTCAGTTTCACCCGGAAGTGACTCACACGGAATTCGGCGGCCAGCTGCTCGCCAACTTCGTGAAGAACATCTGCGGATGCAAAGGCACATGGCGAATCAGCTCGCTGATTGAACAGCAGAAGCAGAAGATTCGTGAGCGAGTCGGGACGGACCGAGTCATCTGCGGTCTTTCCGGCGGTGTGGATTCATCCGTTGTTGCGGCTTTGATTTCCGAAGCCATCGGCGATCAGCTGTCCTGCATTTTTGTCGACAATGGTCTGCTGCGAAAAGACGAGCGACGCCAGGTCGAAGAACAGTTCACCAGTCACTTCAAGACCGACCTGCATGTCGTTGATGCATCGGCCAGATTCCTTGGTGAACTCGCCGGAGTCTCGGATCCTCAGAAGAAGCGCAAGATCATCGGCAAGGTTTTCATCGACGTCTTTCGGGACGAAGCAAAGTCGATTGAGAACGCAAAGTTTCTGGCTCAGGGAACACTGTACCCCGACGTGATCGAATCCGGAGCCAACCCGGATGGTCCTGCTGCAACGATCAAGTCTCATCACAATGTCGGCGGACTGCCGGAAGAGCTTGGCTTTGAGCTGATTGAACCTCTGCGAGATCTCTTCAAGGACGAAGTGCGCCGCATGGGTCTGGAACTCGGTCTGCCGGAGACCATGGTCTGGCGTCATCCATTCCCGGGACCTGGTTTGTCCGTTCGATGTCTGGGTGAAGTGACGGAAGAACGCTTGCGAGTCCTTCGGGAAGCAGATGCGATCCTGATCGAAGAACTTTATGCCGCCGGGCTTTATCGCGAAATTCAGCAGGCCTTTGTTGTTCTTCTTCCCGTTCAGACGGTCGGTGTCATGGGTGACGATCGAACGTATGAGAACGTTGCCGCTATCCGAGCAGTGCAGACGGAAGACTTCATGACGGCGGACTGGTACCAGTTCCCGTGGGACATCCTTGGCAAGATCTCCACTCGGATCATTAACTCCGTCCGCGGCATTAATCGAGTCGTCTACGACGTCAGCTCGAAGCCACCCGCGACCATCGAATGGGAATAGCGAATGCGTGCCGAGATCATCGCCATTGGAACGGAACTGACCTGTGGTTCCAAGCTGGATACCAACAGCCAGTGGCTCAGCCGCGAACTGGAATCGCTCGGCTGGACGGTGACTCGACACACAACACTCGCTGATGAGATGCCTTCGATCGTCGAAGAACTTCGCGCGGCGGCACAGCGAGCGGAAGTTGTTCTGATCACTGGAGGACTTGGCCCAACGCTGGACGATCTGACCCGAGAAGCGATGGCGGAAGCCTTTGACCAGCAACTGGTGCGCGATCCGGATTCTCTGCGACAGATCGAAGCGATCTTCACCGCGCGAGGTCGAACGATGCCGGAGCGCAATCAGCGTCAGGCGGATCGGCCGGAACATGCGGAGTCGATTCCCAACAGCTGCGGTACGGCTCCAGGTGTTCTGATGCGAGTTCGCACAGTGAAAGCGAATCACGTTTGCTTTCTCGCCGCGATGCCTGGTGTACCGGCGGAAATGAAGCCGATGTTCGAAAAGAACGTTCGCCCGCATTTGCTCAGCAGTGGCATGCAGATGTGCCGAAAGGTCATTCGTACGTTTGGCTATGGCGAATCCGATGCGGAACGCATGCTGGGAGATTTGACGGCTCGCGGACGAAACCCGGAAGTCGGTATCACGGCCAGCGAAGCCGTCATTTCGCTTTGGATCACCGCCCGTTCGGAATCTGCCGAGCAGGCTCATCAGATGTGTGAAGAGACGGATGCCGTGATTCGGGAGAAACTGGGTGACGCTGTCTATGGTGAAGGCGATGCCGAGCTTCACGACGTGGTTGGAGGACTGCTGCAGATTCGTCACCAGAAGATCGCTCTGATCGAAGGTGCTACGACGGGCGGCTTGTTGGCCATGTGGATGACGGAATCCGAATCACTCAGCTCTGTCGTTGACCAGGCCATGGTCATGCCCGGTGCCTGGAACGGGTTGAAGCTGCCAGTGGCGGGATCCCCGGCCGCCGTTCAGGCGTCCCTGGAATTGTGGTCGCAGGTGGCTCAGGATACCGTGTCGGGTTTCTTCCGAGCGCACTCTGTAGATTACATCCTGCTATCTTCACCATTCGAAGATGAGAAGGCCGAAACTGGTGTCACGATCCGTCGTGGTCTTGTGGCCGTCGCCAGCCGGTCCGGATTCGAGACATTCGACGTCAGCATGACGGGCAATCTCGCCATCTTCCGCCAGCGAGCCGCACGCACAGCCTTGAATCGGCTGCGACTGCTGCTGACCCGCACACCGTAGAGCAGCTGTTGAGCAACCGTAGGATGGCCGCCCTCGGCCGTCTGCGATTGAGTTCTCGATGCTGTTCACGTTTGTCAGCGTCATGCCATACGCAGTGCCTACGACCTGAACGTGAAGGCAGAAGGCAAAGGGAAAAAGACGGACGAGGGCGGCCATCCTACACTGACGTGGTGTCATTCGGACAAATCGGCAACCGATAGTTCCATTCCAACGGTTTCGGAAGTTCCATCGCAGCAAACTCGAAATGAATGACTCGGCGGTGTCCCGGGACATTCATCGGTGAGGATGCATGCAGCGTCAGCGGGCTCATGAGAACAGCTCCGCCGGCTCCGGTTTTACAGAGAACTTCGTTGCCACCGGTCGTCATCTGATCAATGTCACCGGAATTCCATTTCGCAGAATGGGACCCTGGCAGAACCTTCAAGGCACCGTTGTCGGCATGGCAGGCATCGAGTGACAATCGGACGGTCAGAATCTGCGACAGGATTTCTGTCGGAGGCTGCACGCAGACCACACCAGCTTTCTTTGTCCATGCATGAAAGCCGGGAAGCTCATGCCGTTCCTTCACGGCAATCGCCAGGTCCTGATGCCAGAAAACTCCCCAATTGGCACCGTCTGTCTTGTCGAACAATGTTGATCGTACAAGGAAAGCGTTTTGTCCCAGGATCGCGGTCACGATCGACGTCAGAGCAGGGTGCTTCAGCAGTTCGATCGTCTCCGGGACAACGTCCACCAGATTTCGCAGCGCGTAGACGCCGGAAGAGTTCGATACCGCCGATGACGAGGAATTCTCCGTCCGTGCCTTTTCGGTGCACTCAATCCAATGCAAGGTCTGGTCAGGAGTGAGCACATTTTCAACCAGCGCGAAGCCTTCACGACGAAAGCATGTCGCGAGTGTCGCGGCGGACGATGGCGAATCCGGTGGTGCAAAAGTCGCGATGTCGCATGGAGCAACAGACGGGTTCATGATCATGGCTCCGAAGCTGTGAACGGCTAAGACAGTAAACGACATTCAGCTGATCTATTGAGCGACTGCGGAAGGACGCATGACCTTTGTTTTGTGCGGCACCGGACGGCTTGCGCCGTTCTGCTAACTCGACACATAACTTTCGTGCGGCGCCTTACTGCATCTCCTTGAACATCTTCTTTGCGGAGCTTCCAAGGAACACAACGTCGACGCCGGAGACCAGCATCGAACATCCCTTGGCCGAGTGCTCACGGACAGCATCCGCCGTAACCCCAAAGTATCCGACAGGCAGTCCTGCATTTCGGCAGTGCGAGAGGACTCGATCGATGGCCGCCGTTACTTCCGGATCGTTGATCTGGCCCATTTTGTGGTAGCTGGCCGAAAGGTCATACGGTCCCAGCAGAATGCAGTCGATGCCGGGGACCTGGACGATGCTGTGAATATTCTCCACCGCCAGTCGATGTTCCGCCTGCACGATCACCACGATTTCATCGTTTGCTGTGGCCACGTAATCGGCGAAGCGAGACCCATAGCCCTGAGCTCGTCCCAGTCCGACTCCTCGGGAACCGAGCGGCGCGTAGCGGGAGAACTTCACAATATCCGCCGCCTGAGCCGCCGTGTTGACCTGTGGCACGATGATGCCCTGAGCACCCACGTCCAGAATTCGCTTGATCTCCGGTTCGCTTCCGGAGGGGACTCGAACGATACACGCCATTCGATGTCCGACGGCCTGCAGAATTGCCTGCACGTCCGTTTCGTTCATCGCACCGTGTTCGCAGTCGATGAACAGCCAGTCGAAGCCTGCGTCCGCCAGAATCTCCGCGACGGCCGGTGATGGCAGCGTCAGCATCGTGCCCAGAAGTTTTTCACCGGACCTGACGCGAGTACGAAATCCTGGAACCATCGTGGCCTCACCTGCGCTTATGAATGCTCGCAGTTCAGGACCAAAATGGTGTGGTATCAGCGAGCGATATACCTCAGGTACTCACCATATTCATTCGGGAACTCCTGTGCGAGTGACAGAAGATGGCTGCGATCGATGAAGCCTTTTCGCCAGGCAATTTCTTCCGGGCAGGAAATCTTCAGGCCCATTCGTTTTTCAATCGCCGCGACAAAGTTCCCTGCGTCCAGCAGCGACTCATGCGTTCCCGTATCCAGCCACGCGAAGCCTCGCGACAGCCGCTCAACTCGCAGCTGCCCCCGATGGAGGTACTCGCGATTGACGTCCGTGATTTCCAGTTCTCCGCGAGGCGAAGGCTTCAGGTTCTTTGAAATCTCGACGACCGCGTTGTCGTAGAAATAGAGCCCTGGGACGGCAAAGTTTGAACGAGGCTGCTTTGGCTTTTCTTCAAGGGAGACAGCATTCCCGGCGGCATCGAATTCGACAACACCGTAACGTTCCGGATCACGCACTTCATAACCAAAAATCGTTGCGCCCGAAGTGCGCGAACAGGCGTTGCCGAGAATCGTCTGAAAACCCTGACCGTAGAAAATGTTGTCGCCCAGGACGAGAGCAACATTATCATTGCCCACGAAATCTGCACCAAGGATAAATGCCTGAGCCAGGCCTTCCGGCTTTGGCTGAGTCAAATAGGAGAACTTCATTCCCCATTTGTGGCCATCGCCCAGCAGCTTTTCGAATCCACCAATGTCGCGTGGTGATGAGATAATCAGCACTTCGCGAATGCCCGCCAGCATCAGCGTCGAAAGCGGGTAGTAGATCATCGGCTTGTCGTACACCGGAGCCATCTGTTTGCTGATGCCCAGTGTCAGCGGAAACAGCCGCGAGCCAGTGCCGCCTGCCAGAATGATGCCTTTGGTGAATTGAGTCATCGTTGATGATTCCTGAACGGAGTTGTGTTCCAGATGTTCGTGAGCGAGCCGAACGTTGGTCCCGGTTATCGGCAAGGCACGAGCCTTCCGGTAGCGACCATCACCGGAGGGCTTGCGCCCTTCCGCTACATTCTGTTAGTCCGCAAGGCCCAGGCGTTCGCGTCGGTACTTGCCGCTTTGAACACGTTCCACCCAGGCGGGATTGTCGAGGTACCAGCGGATGGTTTTCTCCAGGCCGGACTGGAAGTCCTGCTTTGGTTGCCATCCCAGTTCGCGTGAGATCTTTGAGGCGTCGATCGCATAACGACGATCGTGGCCAGGTCGGTCTTTCACATACTTGATTAGCGATTCACACGGTGAATGAGCAAGTCCGGGACGCAGTCGATCCATCGTTGAGCAGATCAGTTTCACGATGTTGATATTTGTCTGCTCATTGTTGCCGCCGACGTTGTAGCATTCGCCGATCACGCCGCGAGCCAGCACGGTTTCGATCGCTTCGCAGTGATCCTCGACAAACAACCAGTCTCGAACGTTCAGCCCGTCGCCGTAAACCGGCAGCGGCTTGCCTTCGAGGGCATTCAGGATCATGAGCGGAATCAGCTTCTCCGGGAACTGGTAAGGTCCGTAGTTGTTCGAGCAGTTCGTGATCAGGACGGGAAGTCCGTACGTGTGATGGTAGGCTCGGACAAAATGATCCGATGCGGCTTTGCTGGCTGAGTAGGGACTGTTGGGCGAGTACGATGTGGTTTCGGTGAAAAGTCCTTCCGCACCCAGTGAGCCATAAACTTCGTCGGTTGAGACATGCAGAAATCGGAAGGCCGCGCGGCGATCTTCCGGAAGCTGTCCGTAGTATCGTCGCACTTCCTCCAGCAGCCGACAGGTTCCCAGGACGTTGGTTTCAACAAACGCGAGGGGCCCGTCGATGGAACGGTCAACATGAGATTCCGCCGCAAAGTTCACGATGGCCGCCGGCTGGTACTTCTCCAGAAGCTGCCGAACTAAAGCACCATCGCCGATATCGCCAACGACCAGTTCATGTCGTTCGCTGTTGGGGGGAAGTGAATCCGGATTGCCGGCGTACGTCAGCTTGTCGAGATTGATGATTCGCACGTTGCCACGGTCGATGGCTCGGCGTACGAAACAGCTGCCGATAAACCCAGCACCACCTGTAACCAGAATTGTCTGCATAAGAAGTACTTTGTGTGTTCCCGAATGAGGAGCAGCATGTGAACGCAGGCGAGCCGGTTATTTTTAGGCTAGATGGTCGCCAGGTTGCAGCGTTCGAACACCACAGGATAGTTTGCGATTCGGATTCACCAAAGACCGGCTCGAACCGTTCGCCTGAATTTCAGGACGCCCAGAATCGATTACGCCGGACATTCACGGGTGACGTTGACCGACTTCTTGCTGCCAAAACGCAACGCACGCAGAATGTTGTTGCCAAAACTCACCAGCATCTCCACGTCGCGCAGTTTCACAGTAGGTCTCGCTTGCCGAGCGAGACTTTCGCCGTGAGGCGAACTTGATCTTGCACGCGCGTGATGCCAAAGCCACTCCGCCGCAAACGGACAGATGTGGCGATGCCTTTAATCCCCGTCGGCCATTGATCCTGTGGCACCTCGTCCGGTCGCTGGTT
>CAZIGZ010000170.1:0-12606 GCA_964538835.1 uncultured Chitinophaga sp.
GTTTTTTTGCACCCTGATCGACGTTGACCTCTTATGGCATAGCCTACCGCCGCTGAACGATTGTCTTGACAAGTGTCGTCGAAACGGGCATGCTTCGGCCATGGCACCATCAATGAAATCTCGGAGCACGAAGCGATTTGATTCGCCGGAGCAGGAAGCATTCCTGAATCTCTGGCGGACTTACGATTGCCTGAAAGCTCTGGAAGATGAATTGTTCTCCAGATATCAGCTGTCTGCTCAGCAATACAACGCCCTGCGCCTGCTCAGGTCGGTTTACCCGGGGTCGATGCAGACACTGGCTCTGGGCAAGCGGCTGATTTCTCGCGGCCCGGACACCACTCGAATGCTGGATCGTCTGGAGCAGCGTCAGTTGATTGTTCGGACTCGCCGATCAGAAAATCGACGAGTCGTAGAGATTGCCATTACTTCCGAGGGAATTCAGTTGCTGGAAGAAATGGCTGGATCCGTGAAAGAGATGCATGAGAAACAGCTCGGGCATCTGAACCGTTCGGAGTTACAGGAACTGACGGAACTGTTGAAGCGCATTCGAAAGCCGCATGAAGATGCCAGCTGCGACTGGCTGGATGAGTAGTTTTCAGATTGACACAGGTGAGTTGACTCAAAGCGATTCGGCCGGAAATGTCTGCGATATTGATTGTTGCAGAGTGATTTCACGAATCCTGTTTCGGGAGGGAGTGGGAAGATGAAACGACTTTGGAGCACACTGGTTTGCTTTAGTCTTCTGTGTGCGGCAGTCCAGGCAGAAGACTGGGCTCACTGGCGCGGACCAAACAATGACGGACAGTCCACGGAAACCGGACTTCCGGACAAATGGTCTCCCAAAGGGGAAAACCTGCTGTGGCACAAGCCGGACTACGCATCGCGATCGACTCCGGTCGTGATGAACGACCGAGTGTACGTCGTTTGCCGAGCATTTCCGGAAACCAACAAAGAAGGCGAAAAGACGGTTTGCGTTGATGCAAAGACCGGCAATCTCCTGTGGGAAAGTGTTCACAATATTTATCTCTCCGACGCACCTGCGGAGCGAGTCGGCTGGTCAAGCGTTGTCGCCGATCCTGAAACCGATACCGTGTTTGTGCTCGGACTCGGATGCGTGTTCCAGTGTCTTGATGGCAAGACCGGCAAGACCATCTGGGAACACTCAATGAGCGAAGAATTCGGGATGCTGTCAACGTACGGCGGCCGAACGAACTTCCCGGTCGTTTTCGAAGACACAGTGATTATCAGCGGTGTGATGACGGGCTGGGGAGAGACCGCCGTACCTGCTCACCGGTTCCTGGCCTTCGACAAGAAGACCGGCGTTGCTCAGTGGCTTATCAGCACTCGCGTTCGACCGGAAGACACAACCTACAGTACGCCTGTCTTCACGACATTCAAGGGTCAGGCCGCAATGGTGTTCGGTGCCGCCGATGGTGCTGTCTACGCCGTTCAGCCTCGAACCGGAAAGACGATCTGGAAGTACCAGGCATCGACTCGCGGTATGAACTCAAGTCCGCTGGTGGATGAGAATGGAATCGTTTACTGCGGTCATGCCGAACAGAATTCCAACGACACAACAACTCTGGGCGCCGTCTTTGCGTTCGATGGCAATGTTGAAGGGGAAATCACGGAAGATAAGCTTCTTTGGAAGGTGCCAAAACGCACGGTTGGTCGCAGCTGTCCAGTGAAAATCGGCGACAGAATCTACGTGATCGAAGACGGAGCACTTCTGGTTGTTCTGGATGCAAAGACGGGCGAAACTGTCGGCCAGAAGAAACTGGGGCGCATCATGTTCGGCAGCCCGGTCGTTGCTGATGGAAAGATCTATGTCGCAGAGAACACTGGGCGGTTTTACGTTCTGAAGCCGTCTGAAAAAGGCGTCGACGTCGTCAGCGAGGCTCGTTTGGCCCAGGGGGAAGAAGTCTTCGGTTCTCCGGCAATCTCCAACGGCCGCATCTTCCTCCCATCCATCGAAGCTCTGTATTGCATCGGAGCAAAAGACGCGAAGAGCACAAAGCCTTCAGCAACAGCACTCAAGCGTGAAGTTGCGACGGGGGATAAGACGGTTGCTCATCTGATTCTGACACCAACCGAACAGCTGCTGGCCAGCGGCCAGAAGCTCAGCCTGACAGTCAAGGGCTACAATAAAGCGGGCCAGTATGTTGGCGTTGTGAAGGACGCCGTCATCACCGCCGAAGGTGGTGGAACCGTCGGTAAAGATGGCGTCTATGTTGCTCCGGCAACGGGCATTGCAGGCGTCGTGCTGACAGCGAAGTCCGGCGAATTGACCGCGAAGGCGCGACTGCGAGTTGTTCCGACGCTGCCATGGAAGTTTGATTTCTCAGACGAAAAGGTTCCACCAGTCTGGATCGGTGCTGACTACCGTCACAAGCCTGCACCCCTCGATGGCGAAAAAGGTCTTGTGAAGATCAGCACGATTCCAAAGGGAACTCGCAGCCAGGCGTGGATGGGCTGGACGACTCTGCACGACTATACCGTTCAGGCAGATTTCAAGGCCACAAAGAAGGGCGAACGCCTTCCTGACCTGGGCTTGATTGCTCAGCGATATACGCTCGACCTTCAGGGTTCTCAGCGACTCCAGATTCGCTCATGGACCGCACGACTCGAACTTCGGTTTGCCAAAACGATCGACTTCTCGTGGACTGCGGACACGTGGTACACCATGAAGTTCCAGAGCGAGACAAAGGATGGCAAAGTGACTCTTCGCGGCAAGGTCTGGAAGCGAGGAGAAGCGGAACCAAAGGAATGGCAGATCGAAGCCACCGATGAAACTCCGAATCTGCAGGGCAGTCCGGGTCTGTTCGGAAACGCGACTGACGCGGAATTCTTCATCGACAATGTGCAGGTCACTGCGAATAAATGATGGACGTGCGCCGGGGTGTTAGCCACTTCGGTGAACGGATTCGAGCACACTCTTCATTCACATTCTGTTTCCCTCAAAGGAATTCTCTTTATGAAAAAGTTTGGCCCGGCAATTGTGGCGGCGATGGCCCTCGCGGCCCCGTTCTTCAGCCAGCCTGAAGTTTCTGCGGAAGATCCCACCAAATTCGTGATGGAACAAATCTCGAAGATGAAGGTCGGGAAGAACGACTGGCCTCAGTGGGGCGGAAGTTACTCTCGCAACAATACTCCGGAAGGTAAGAACATCCCGGTGAAGTGGGATGTGAACAGCGGAGAAAACATCCTGTGGTCGATGCCACTCGGTTCTGAAACCTATGGAAATCCGGTCGTCGCCAACGGCCAGGTCTACATCGGAACCAACAACGGCAACGGTTACATCAAGCGTTATCCAAGTTCGGTGGACCTAGGCTGTCTGATTTCGTTCTCGGAGAAGGACGGCAAGTTCCTGTGGCAGCACAGCCAGGAGAAGCTCCCGACCGGTCGAGTCCATGACTGGCCTCACCAGGGGATCTGCTGCGCTCCATTCGTGGAAGGTGACCGTGCATGGTATGTCAGCAGCCGCGGTCTGGTGGTCTGCCTGGATACTCAGGGATTTCGCGATGGCGAAAACGACAGCCCGGTCGTTGACGAAAAAGTCACCGACGAGACCGAAGCAGACGTTGTCTGGGTTCTGGACATGATGAAGGACCTCAACGTTTCACAGCACAATATGTGCAGCTGCTCTGTCACGTGTGTCGGTGATCTGCTTTTCGTGATCACTGGCAACGGCGTCGATGAAAGCCACATCACAATTCCGGAAGAACGAGCCCCCAGCTTCATCTGCGTCAGTCGAAACTCAGGAGAAGTCCTGTGGACGGACAATTCACCCGGGGCCAACGTTCTGCACGGCCAGTGGTCATCTCCTGCTTACGGCGTCTTCAACGGCGTGGCACAGGTGATTGTGGGTGGCGGTGACGGGTACCTTTATGGCTTTGCGGCAGAAGGCAAAGCAGGTAAGGCCGAAATGCTCTGGAAGTTCGACTGTAACCCAAAAGATTCAATCTATCTGCTGGGCGGCCGAGCAACTCGAAACCACCTGATCGCAACTCCAGTGGTCTATGACGGTCTCGTCTATGTCGGTGTCGGTGAAGACCCGGAACACGGCGAAGGCCAGGGACATCTTTGGTGCATCGATCCGAACAAGCGTGGCGATGTCAGCCCGACGCTGGTCTACAACTCCAAAGACCCCAAGACTCCAATTCCACACAAGCGTCTTCAGGCTCTTGTGGACAAGGAAGGTGACTTCGAACGCGAGAATCCAAATTCTGCCGCCGTGTGGCACTATGTCGGAGCAGATCCTGAAGTCTTTGAAACGACCATGCACCGCACATGCGGAACCGTGGCGATCAAAAATGATCTTCTCTACGTTGCCGACTTCAGCGGTCTGATGCACTGTCTTGACGCGAAGACCGGCAAGCCACACTGGACCTACGACATGTTCGCCGCCAGCTGGGCTTCTCCGCTGATCGTGGAAGATAAGGTCTACATTGGTGACGAAGACGGTGATATTTCCATCTTCAAGCTGTCCAGCGAAATGGAAATGATCGGCGAAAACAACATGGGATCGTCGGTTTACACAACACCCGTGATCGCCAACGACACGCTCTTCATCGCAAACCGCAATCGCCTTTACGCGATCAAGACAGGCGCCAGCAGCAAGCCGACGAAATAGTCGTTCGTAGACCTCTACCAAAGAAACGGGCCGTCGCGAGCATTCGCGGCGGCCTGTTTTGTTTCAGGAATCGAAACCGGCCTGAATCTACCTAGGCCAGCTTCAGCACACGGCGATTCAGAAGTTCTTCCTGAGGCTGCAGGCCGATTTCTTTTGCGAGCTGGCGAACCGTCGTTGTCGTGATCAAGGCAGACGGCCACGCCTGATGAAATACCGACATGACTTCGCCCAGGCGACTCAGCGTCTGCAGGCGACCGCGACACAGATCCACGGCAGCACGGATTCCGGCTTCTTCGCAGACCGAATAGGGGCACCCAAGTCTCGGAAGGAGCTGCCGCAGATAGTCCGAGGCTTCGGAGGTGCCCAGCTCGGAAAGCACGACCGGCAGAGTGGCATGCTGCGTCAGGATCTCCGGCATTGACTCCTCGCCGCAGGCAATAATCGTAAGTCCTCGTGTGGAAGCCGCCATTGAGACCAGAAATCGCAGGAATGATCCTTTGGCGAAGTCGGCCAGATGGACATCGTCCAGCAGGATCGGCGTCCGAATGCCACACTGAGCACGCCCGGAGAATTCTGCCCGCAGACAGCCGAGCACTTCATGGCGGCTCATCGTGACGCGGATCTGTTCACTCATGCGTTCGGCCAGATGGAACAGCGCTGAGTCATCATCGGCACCGGAAAGATTCAGAGAAACTGCGGACAGGCCAAGCCCCTGAACTTCGGACATCAGTTTCTGCAGCACTCGCGTCTTCCCGGCCCCTTTGGTTCCGGTCAGCAATCCAACCGGTTCATGCTGCTCAATCACGTACAGAAGTCGGTTGACCGCTTCGATGTGGCTCGAGCTTTCGAAGAACCAGGGCGTGGAGGAGTCTTGTCCAAACATGGTCAGTTCCGCACAGAAACCAGAAATTCAGTGGCAAGTTGAGTCCCGGAAACTCAAACTCTCCCTGATCGTCGCAATCGGCAGATTCCGCGGAAGTGCATCAGTCAAAACACGGCATTCCGGGACATGGAATGAATTCGCAAATGCAGTCACTTCCTGAGTCTGCGGCTTTGGCCACTTGACAGTCACTGTGGCAACACGTGCAATTCGTGCTCAGACGGGCGGCCAGTGCCAGCAGACAGTTTCTGATTGTGCACTCGGCTCAAACGGTCGTTTTTCACCTTCGCCAGACCTTCGAATTTCCCGCAGAAATCAAATGACTGAACTGACGTATCGATCCGCCGGTGTTGACCTCGAACTCTACGAACAGGCGATGCAGAAACTGCCTCGACTGATGCAGAGAACGTTTACTCCGGGTGTGATGGAACTGCCTGGCGGCTTCGCGGGTCTGTTTCGCCTGAATGCAGAACGACAATGGAAAGATCCCGTTCTGGTGTCCGGCACTGACGGCGTCGGCACGAAGATCAAAGTCGCGATCCACGCCGGGCGCTACGATTCCATCGGCATCGATCTGGTCGCCATGTGCGTGAACGATTGCCTGTGCCTCGGCGCGCAGCCGTTGTTCTTCCTCGATTACGTGGCTCTCGGCAAGGACGATCCGATTCTGCTCGAGCAGCTTGTCTCGGGTGTCAGTGACGGCTGCAAGCAGGCCGGTGCGGCGTTGCTGGGTGGTGAAACCGCCATTATGCCGGACCTGTATGCGGCGGGTGACTTTGATATGGCAGGCTTCTGCGTCGGCGTCGCGGAACGTGATGAGTTGGTTGATGGACGCTTTCGAGTTGTTCCGGGGGACGTTCTGATCGGAGTGCCTTCGTCCGGCTTTCATTCGAATGGATACAGCCTCGTGCGCAAGGTTGTCTTCGAACATGCAGGCCTGACCGTGGGTGATCGAGTCGACGCTCTTGGATGCACTGTCGGTGACGCACTGCTCAAGCCAACTCGAATCTATGCTGACACGGTCGCAGCAGCTCGCAAGGCAGCCGGTGTGGAGAATCTTCACGCGATCGCTCACATCACCGGCGGCGGCATCGCGGACAACTTTGAGCGAGTCCTGCCGAAGCAGACGCAGGCCGTGATTCAGCGCTCTGCGTGGCAGATTCCAGCGGTGTTTGAATGGCTGCAGAAACTTGGCAACGTGGCTGAAGCAGAGATGTTCAGCGTGTTCAATATGGGAATCGGTTTGATTCTGGTCGTGCCCGAAGCCGTTGCGAAGTCAGTTCAATCCGCCGTTTCAACTCCTGAGTATCCCGCCGTGATTCTGGGCGAAATTCGTTCTCAGGAAGCAGAAGAACCGACCGTGGTTCTCGAATAACCTGGCTGCTTCACCGGGGATCCTTCAGATGACTCCGGAACGACTGAGACACGGATACCCTGAACGAACAATGAAAGGCCTTTCCATGCTCAGAAGTTCCCGTCGAACCCACCTGCGACAGATTGCCGGGGCCGCATCGGCCGCATTTCTTCCGAAAACTCTTTGGGCAACGACAGCCTCAGCAACGGCGATGTCGACGCGCCGTGTTCCGAAGGTCGCTGCGGTTGTGACAATCTACCGCCCCTTCTCACATTCGGACGTCATTCTCGGGAAGATCCTGGAAGGCTGGAAGCAGGACGGTGGACCCGGGCCTGAACTGGAACTGGCATCAATGTACGTCGACCAGTTTCCATCCGACGACATGGCTCGCCGAATGTCCGAAAAGCACAAGGTTCCCATCTTCGACTCGATTGAAAAGGCGATCACACTGGGAGGAAACGGTGTCGCGGTTGACGGTGTGCTCAGCATTGGCGAGCACGGTGATTATCCCTTCAGCAAACTTGGCCAGCAGCTTTATCCTCGACGGCGATTCTTCGCTGAGATCACCGCAGCGTTCGAAAAGCATGGCAAAGTCGTTCCGGTCTTCAACGACAAACATCTTGGGCCCACATGGGAAGACGGCCTTTGGATGTGGGAGCGAGCGAAGAAGCTCAACGTTCCATTCATGGCCGGTTCATCGCTGCCTGTCGGGTACCGCAAGTCGGAACAGAGCATTCCGATGAACTGCCCCATCGAAGCAGCGGTGGGGATCGGCTACAGCGGGCTCGACGTCTATGGAATTCACGCCCTCGAGTTTCTGCAGTGGCATCTGGAACGACGTCCAGGCGCAGAGCAGGGCGTCAAGTCGGTGCAGTGTCTGCAGGGTGACGCTCTCTGGAAAGCCGTGGATGGCAGAGCCGTTCCGAAAGAACTCCTGCATCAGGCGTTTGCGGCAATCCCCGGGTCCACCGGCGTCGATATGCGTGCTGACAAAAATGCAACGGCGTTTCTGTTCGAGTATCGCGACGGGTTCAAAGCTGCACAGTTCATGTTTCAGTGTGTTGCCGGAACCGGTTGCGCGCTGGAGATCAAGGGACAGCCGGTCTTTACCAGCGTCTTCGATGAACGCACGGAGCCGATGTATCCGCACTTCGCCTATCTGCTCAAGGCGATCGAAAAGATGATGCACACAGGAGTACCAACGTACCCTGTCGAACGCACAGTGCTGACAGGCGGTATTCTCGATCGCTGCCTGACATCGCTCGCGGCCGGCGGAACCGTCATGGAAACTCCTGAACTGGCGATTTCGTACACGCCGGTCGATTACCCGTTTGGCCAGCATGTCGATCTGCTCAAGCAGATCAATTAGCGGAAGGGCGCAAGCCCTCCGGTGACGCACAACCTCGACCAATTGGCCTGAGCGCGAACAACGACGACGTGAATCACTTCTTCACTTCGGAAGTGGTGTTCGGCAGCTGTTCCTCCAGCCACTTGTAGGCTCG
Source organism: uncultured Chitinophaga sp. (assembly GCA_964538835.1). Taxonomy (GTDB): domain Bacteria; phylum Planctomycetota; class Planctomycetia; order Planctomycetales; family Planctomycetaceae; genus SXXK01. The sequence goes on from CAZIGZ010000170.1 coordinate 8,370, forward strand.
CTCTCGCACGTCATCCGGAAAATCATGACCACAATCCGGATACTCTGTCACAAGGGTCTTTGCAGAAGCCCCTGAGATGCGAAGCAGTGGCCGGACCTGTTCGATCACTTTCCGAACACCAGCATTGTCGAAGTTATCATCGTTCACCGGCGCGCAGACGAAGATGCCTCGAGGAACAATGGCGGCCAGCACTTCAGGGAAGTCAAAAGGGACTTTGCCGGGATCGTTACCGTAGACCTCGCGAATCCGTGGCATGTAGCGGTCGCTGGTCCATCCCTGAAGATCGCCCTTGTAGTAATCATGGAATCCGGTGAAGCCACAACTGGTCACAACCGCCTTGATTCGCTTCTCAAACGCCGCCGTAAACAGCGTGTTGTGCCCTCCCAGTGAATGGCCGATGCATCCAATTCGCTCTGGATCCACTTCGGGCATTTCGCACAACAAGTCGACCGCACGAACATTGTTCCAGATGGCCTTCATCGAGCCACTGTCATAGTGCTTTCCCTGCACCTTGAAGTCATAGGGATAGTCACCGAATGAGGGGTAATCCGGCACAAGACACACGAAGCCGCGAGCCGCCAGCTCCTTTGCGTAATGAAGATTCTCGAGCCCGCCGAGTCCTGCTGGTTCGCCTTTGCCGATGCCTGTCGTCTGATGCAGACACAGCATCGCTGCGCTTCGAGATGGACTGGACTTGCGCATCAGCAGCAATCCCGGAACGCGATCTCCAGGTTCAGGAGAATACGTCAGTTTCCGGATCACGATGCCGTCTGACTCGCGCTCATTCTCAATCCGGACATCCAGCGGGCATCGGCGTTCATCCGACGGGAATTTCCCCATCGCCAGCTCCATACCGCTCAGAGTGTGCAGCCGGCGAAGCTCAAGATCCTGTGGCGACGCAATCGCATGATCACCACCGTCTCGAAAGACAAGGCTCACCTTTGAATGATCATAATGCTGCGCCTGCGGGACGACATCCTTCTCGTCAGCATTGAGCGTCAGCAGGCAGGTGACGACCAACAGACCAGACAGCACGATTCGGCGCAACATGACAGACCTCCAGCGGAATGAAAAGCACACTCATCAATGTACCGAATCTCCGTGACTTTAGCATGGAAAGGACAAACATGCAGGATCCACAGAATGCCGCATCAAGTTATTGCGATCTGCCATGTATTTTGTCAGACTCCGGATCCCACCTGAATTCCTGCCACGCCCCGCGCATGTCCTGACCGGAGAATCCCGATGCTCTCATTGTGGGATCATGACTCACGAGTTGGCCGACGCACTTTTCTTCAAGCAGGACATCTGGCACTCGGTGGATTAGGACTTGGCAGTCTTCTGGCCAGCCGTGCGGCCGCTTCAACGGCACTCAGCTCTTCAGTGCTGAAAGACCGCTCAGTGATCTTTCTGTTCCTGCACGGCGGTCCAAGCCAGATCGAGACATTTGATCCGAAGATGACGGCTCCGGTTGGGATTCAAAGTGTCAACGGAGAGATTCAAACGCGGACGCCAGGAATCACATTCGGCTCAGCACTCCCGAAACTCGCTCAGTTGTCCGACAAGTTTTCCGTGGTTCGTTCGTTTGCGACGGGCGACGGCAATCATGACATCAAGCCGATTGTCTGCCGAGAGACTCTGAACGCAAACCTCGGGTCTCTCTATGCACGGGTGGCTGGCACCAACCGACCGGGCTCAGGATTTCCCACGAATGTCGCTCTGTTTCCGCAGTCAATCATTCCGACCGCTCAGCCAGCGGTGAAGAGCTTCGGTGATTTCACCTCCGCGGGAAAACTCGGCAACGGCTTTCGACCCTTTGTGCCGGGTGCCGAAGGCGAAGCTCAGGACAACATGAAGCTGCACCTCGATCGCACGCGGCTGGATGATCGTCGTTTGCTGCTGCAGAAGCTTGATACAATTCGCCGCAGTGCAGAGCAGGGCGGTCTGCTGACCGGACTCGACCGTGTCCAGCAGCAGGCTTTCGAGACGATCATCGGCGGAGCTGCCTCTGCGTTTGATCTCAGCAAAGAAGACCCGGCCACGATTCAGCGGTATGACACGTTCCCGCTGATGAGTCCCGATGCCATCAGCCGGCGCTGGAACAATCATGCAAACTATGTCGACAACGTGCAGAGCCTTGGCAAGCTTCTGCTTCTTGCACGACGACTTTGTGAAGCAGGCTGCGGCTTTGTCACTGTGACCACCAACTTCGTGTGGGACATGCACTCCGACGTCAACAACGCTGGCGTCGAAGAAGGCATGAGATACATGGGGGCTCCACTCGATCACGCACTCTCGGCTTTCATTGAGGATCTGTGGGCTCGCAACCTGCAGGACAAGATCCTTCTCGTTGCCTGCGGAGAAATGGGTCGAACACCGCGAATTAATGCGAACGGTGGCCGTGACCATTGGGGAGGACTCGCGCCGCTTCTGCTGACAGGCGGAGGACTTCAGATGGGCCGCGTGATCGGCGAATCAACTCGCGACGCCGGCGAACCCGCAAGTACTCCTCAGCGGATCCCTAATCTGATCGCCACGATTCTGCACAGCCTGTTCGACGTCGGACAGCTTCGACTACTTCCCAACGCCCCGCGAGAATTGACACAGCAGTTGTCTGCCGCGGAACCAATCCCGGGACTGCTTCAATAGCGACGGCTCGATCCCAACCCGACACGTCAGTGAGGGATCGAGACTTGCGCGAACCAGGGCGTGCGCGCTCCCGGGATGTGATCCCTCGCTGACGCTTCGGGTTGTGATGTGGGGTGACATCCGAACGATCTTATCACAGCACCCCGGCAATAGCCTGGCCGTGATCCAGCAGCGGATGAGGACGTCCCAGCTGATCGGGAATACGCGTGTCCGGAGAAATCCCGAGGGCCTGATAAATCGTGGCCGCAATATCCGCAGGACTGCACGGAGCGCTGGTCGGCCAGGCTCCCTGTTCGTCGGAACCGCCAATGACCTGGCCGCCTTTCGCGCCGCCACCGGCAAAGAAGATCGAGCCGCAGGTGCCCCAGTGATCGCGGCCGCCCAGAGTATTGATGCGAGGTGTCCGACCGAACTCCGTCAGAAAGACGACCATCGTGCGCTCCAGCATCCCGCGCTCTTTCAGGTCGCCGATCAGCGCGGCACAGGCACGGTCAGTTCCCGCCAGATGATATCCTCGCATGCAAAGCTCCGACACATGCGGAAAGTTCTGCCCCGGAGCGTTGTGATTGTCCCAGAGATTTCCGTAATCCGGATCATAGCCATAGTCGACCATCACAAAGCGAGCACCGGATTCGACCAGACGGCGAGCCAGCAAACAGCGCTGCCCGATCTTGGTCTGGCCGTAGCGGTCGATCGTCTCAGCACGCTCAAGACTCAGATCGAAGGCGGAGCGAACCGATTCGGATGTCAGCAGGTTCAAGGCGTTTTCGACATGCCCCTGACGAGCCTGCTGAGTCAGGTCTTTTTCAACACCCCGAGCGGCGCTGGACAAGGTTCGCTGCAGCTCCATACGGCTGGCCAGACGCGATTCGCTGAGCCCGTCGAGCATTCGCAGGTCCCGCGGAGCCAGATCTTCCTGCGCGAACGGACTTGGGTTCGGAAGCTTCTCGCCGACCGTGAAGTCAGGCTGTTCAGGAACGCCACCGGTGCAAAAAGGAGCGTAGGCATTTCCAAGCCAGCCCCCGACGAAGAAGTTGTACGGCGGAGGCCCCGGCCGCGTGATTCCGGGAACTGCAATGTAACCAGGCAGGCCATTCCGCGGACCACTGAGCTTCGCCACGATCGATCCGATGTTCGGTTCGGAATACAGCTGAGCCATCGTGACCTTGCGGCCCGACAAGGTGTAGACCTGACTCAATAGATGATCGTTGCTGTCATGAGAAAAGCTGCGAACCACGCACAGCTCGTCCGCGAGACGAGCCAGATTCGACATTGGCTCACCAAAGAACACACCCGGCAACGTCGTGGAGATCGCTTTCAATGTCCCGCGAATCTCCTCCGGCGCGTCCGGCTTGGGATCAAAGGATTCCAGGTGCGTGACGCCTCCGCCCATCCACAGAAAAATGACCGAATCCGCTTTTGCAGCTTCGCTCTCTGGCGACGCCCCAAACCCCGCGGGAGCCAGTGTCGCAGCAATGCTGACTCCTGCCATCGAAAGCACATCGCGCCGAGCCAACAAGGACGCGCAGGGCAGAAAGGGCGTCAGTCGCTGAATCGGTTTCATGCGAGCACCATCGGAAGGAGGACT
>CAZIGZ010000171.1:0-12597 GCA_964538835.1 uncultured Chitinophaga sp.
GTTTCATGTTGCGACCTTTCGCTGCGTGTGTTGTCCTTCTTGCGCTGTCGACTGATCTCTTTGCGTTTCAGGAAACGACAGATCCGTCCCGCTTTGAACTCACAGAACTGTCGCGAGGACTCGTTCAGCCGATGGAGCTGTGCGTCGCGCCGGATGGGACGGTGTACTTCATTGAACTGGCGGGAAAGCTGCGAGCACTCAGGCCGGGAAAGACAGAGCCGGAACTCGTCGGCGAAGTGACGATTACAACGGAACAGGAAAACGGGCTCATCGGCTTCGCGCTGGATCCGAACTTCGAAAAGACTCAGTGGATCTACCTGCAGTATTCCCCACCAAACTTTCCGGGGCAGCATATCAGCCGATTCACTCTGGTTGACGGCAAGCTGGATCTGTCCACAGAGAAGCTACTGCTGAAGTTTGAAGAGCAGCGCAAGGAATGCTGCCACCACGCAGGCTCCATGTGCTTCGGTCCTCGCGGCGAACTGTTTATCGCGACTGGTGACAACACGCATCCTCACGGCGATTCGCAGGGCTACGCACCAATCGACGAACGTCCGGATCGTTCTCCCTGGGACGCGCAAAAGTCCTCGGCCAATACCAACAGTTACAGCGGAAAGATCCTGAGGATTCGTCCAATGCCGGATGGAACCTATGAGATTCCGGAAGGCAATCTGTTTCCGGCGGATGGTTCAGTTGGCCGTCCGGAAATCTACTGCATGGGCTGCCGCAATCCCTGGCGCATGACGGTCGATTCTGAAACAGGCATCGTGTATTGGGGCGAAGTCGGACCGGACGCCGGCGGCGACGGCCCGCGCGGACCTCGAGGCTATGACGAGATCAATCAGGCGAAGAAGGCTGGCAACTTCGGATGGCCCTACTTCATCGCCAACAATCAGCCTTATGCCGATGTCGACTTTGCGACGGGCAATGTCGGTGCGAAATTCAACGTCGAAGATCCCGTCAACGAATCTCCCAACAACACTGGCGCGAAGCACATTCCGCCGCCAACTTCCGCGCTGCTCTACTATCCGTACGGTGACTCCCCGGAGTTTCCGGAGCTGGGCAGCGGCGGCCGATCCGCCTGCGCCGGACCGGTTTATCATTATTCCGAAGGCCTCGCTTCGAACGGCAAATTTCCCGCCTCCATGGACCGCGCGCTGTTCATCTTCGAATGGACTCGACACTGGATCAAGGTGGTCTATCTCGACGACAACTTCAACGTGAAGAAGATCGAGCCGTTTATGCCGCAGCAGAAGTTCGTGCGGCCTGTGGATATGCAGTTCGGACCGGATGGATCGCTGTATGTTCTGGAATACGGAGAAACCTGGGGCGTCAATGCGGATGCTCGCCTGGTTCGCATCGACTACGTTCGCGGCAATCGTCCGCCTCAGGTCGCTGCATCCACGGAGAACAACATCGGCCGTGAACCTCTGGAAGTGAAACTGTCCGGCCAGGGAACATCGGATCGCGATACCAGCGATACTCTGTCGTTCGAATGGAAGCTGACAAAGACCAGTGATCCAGCCGCGAAGCCAGTCACTGTCGCAACGACTCAGGATGCCGTTGTCACTGTGAAAGAACCCGGGGTCTACAACGCCGAGCTGGTGGTCACAGATTCCTCGGGAGCCAGTCGTTCTGCGTCCGTGCCAGTGCTTGTCGGCAATGCCCGGCCGGAGCTGAAATTCCTGAAGCCGGAACCTGGTGATTTCTTTGATGCCCAGAAGCCCATTCGTTACGAACTCTATCTGAAGGACTTCGAAGACGGCACGAACGACGATCATGAAATGGACGTGAACGGCGTTCAGCCGATCGATCCGGAGGGACCAGGGCGAGTCAGCGTGAATGCGGTGTTCGTCGCCGGTCCGATTCCTGGAGCGAGCGGTTCAACGGCCGCCGAAGTGAATGTGCCTGCAGGGCTCAAGCGAATGAAGAACAGCGACTGCTTCAATTGTCACGCGGTCGATCAGAAGCGAGTCGGGCCTCAGCTGCTGGAGATTGCGAACAAGTATCGCAACGTCGACGGTGCTCTGGATGCTTCGGTGCAGCGAGTCTTGAAAGGCAGCACGGGAGTCTGGGGCAAGATTCCGATGATCCCGCATTCTCATCACACGACCGATGAACTTCGCGAGATGGTTTCGTGGATCTACAGTCTGGAACCCGCTGGCCTGGTGCGAGTCTTCCCGGGATTTGTTGGCGAGATCCCGGTCACCTCGGAAGAGGCCGGCAAGCCAGGTCACTATCGTCTGGAAGCCAGTTACTCCGATCGAGGCGCCGGCGCCGTGCCTCCATTGAGTACGTCTGTCACGATGTTCCTGCGTCAGCGAACGACCGAAGCGGAGAATGCCGACGAGATCATCGGACCACAGGTCCTGGGTTCCGGTAACGCCTCCGGTGGCAAATTCATCGGAGCGATTAATCACGGCCATGTCCTTCGGTTCAATGGCGTGCCGATGGATCGCGTTCGACGAGTCCAGCTCCGCATCGCTTCGGCTGGCTCTGGTGGTTCGATCGAGATCCGGCAGGATGCTGCGGATGGCCCGGTGCTGGCGTCGACCGAGATCGAAGTGAATGGCCAGTGGGAACAATTCTACGATCGGATCCTGGACCTTCCCGAATCAACCGGGCGCCACGACATCTTCGTCCGCTTCACTCATCCCCAACAAGCCGGCGGCCTCATGAACCTGGACTCCATCGGCTTTCTGGACAATCCGTAAGATGGCCGCCCTCGGCCGTCTGCGATTCACTTCACATCACTCTTCAACATTGGGTGCTTGTGGTCGAACAAAAAAATGTGTGAACGAAGATAATCGCAACGGATGTACTCACACGCCCAACGTCGGATAGCACAGGTGCAGCCTGTGCCGCGCAGCGGTCGGAAGCCGATGGGAAAGCGTGGTCATCCCAGTGCACTGTGCCCCAGCATCGATTCACTGAAAATTGAACACTGAAAACCGAACACCGAAAAGCACACGCCCTTCAGGCGTGCTACCCAATCAACAATGCTCCCCACGTGCGCAGCAACGGGAGGGGGCGAGCAAAGGATGCGGCGGTTGGTTTTGGTCTGACAAAAGATGTGTGACAGAAAATAGTCGCAGTAGCACCGGACGTAGGATGGTCGCCCTCGACCGTCTGCGATTCATATCGCACCTCTTCAAGTTCGTTTGCGCATATCAAACGTAATTCAAGCGACTGGACTTCGAAAGAAGCTCGCATAGGGAAGACGGCCGAGGGCGGCCATTCTACGGGGGGTGAACTGAACTCTGAAAACTGAACACTCAACACCGAACCCCGAAATACTCGTGGAATGCTGTGGTTCCGAGCGGTAGAGTGTTGCCCCGCCGATTGGTTTCAGGTTCCACGAGACTCCGTCTGACTGCCGGACTTTTCCACATTATGCGACACGCTTTCACCGCTCTTCTCTTCAGCCTGGTGTTTCTGAATTCCACCTGCCTGGCTCAACAGCCTCGGCCGCTGGAGTACAAGGTCAGCTTTGACGACCGAGCTGCTCACTACGTCAGCGTGACGATGACAATTCCCGCGCCCGCGACGGACACGGTCGATCTGATGATGGCCACATGGACGCCGGGGTCGTACATCATTCGTGAATACTCCCGACATGTGGACCATGTCACCGTCGATTCCAGCGCTGAAGTGCCAGTCAGTATTTCCAAGTCCAATAAGAATCACTGGCTGGTCAAATGCGTTCCGGGCAAGGACGTGACGGTTCACTGGCGAGTCTACTGCCGGGAGATGTCGGTCCGAACCAACTGGGTCGACGACGACATGGCTGTCCTTTGCGGAGCGGCCACGTTCCTGACCGTCGCTGGTGCTCCCGCAACGCCTCATCAGGTTCAGTTCCAGCTGCCGTCGCACTGGAATCGCAGTGTGACATCGATGGCGGCCGTGGAAGGCAAGGCACATACGTATCTGGCATCGACGTTTGACGAACTGGTGGATGCCCCCGTGCTGTGCGGCAATCCCGTCATTCAGGATTTTGCTGTCGGTGGAGCCAGTCATGTTCTGGCGTCGCTGGGCGACAGCAGTCTCTGGGATACCGCGAAAGCCGCCGCCGATGTTCAGCGCATTGTGGCACAGCAGCATCAGTTCTGGGGCAACGTTCCGTACACACGCTACAGTTTTCTGAACGTGATTGCTGAAGCGGGTGGCGGGCTGGAACATGACAATTCGACACTCATCATGACCAGCCGCTGGAACTTCCGTGATAAGGACAAGTACGAAGACTGGCTGAGTCTGGTCAGTCATGAATTCTTCCACACCTGGAACGTTCGACGTGTTCGACCGGCAGCGCTCTCGCCATACAACTACGAATTCGAGAACAACGTGCGTACTCTGTGGGTCGCTGAAGGAATCACCAGCTACTACGAAGACCTGATGCTGGTTCGAGCCGGGTTGATTGACCGCAATGCGTACCTTCGACGTTTTTCAAAGAACATCGAACGGCTACAGGGGACACCGGGAAGAAATGTGCAGTCATTGTCCGAATCGAGTCTCGACACATGGATCAAGTTTTATCGACCCGATGAGAACAGCGCGAATACTCGCATCAGTTACTACGTCAAAGGGTGCGTCGTCGGATTTCTGCTGGACGCAAAGATCCGCGAACTGACTTCCGGCGCGAAGAGTCTGGACGATGTCATGCGACTCCTGTACCAGCGTCATGCCGGACCCAAAGGATACTCGGACGCGGAGTTCGCTGCTGTCGTGAGCGAAGTGGCCGGCACGGACATGAACGGCTGGATTGCCGAGCATGTGGATTCGATGAACGAACTGAATTACCAGCAGGCTCTGGCATGGTATGGACTGCAGTTTCCCGAAGAGCCATCGAAGCCGGAAGAAGCGAAGGCGGATGCTCCGAAGAAAGGCCCGATTTCCCTGGGCATTCAGACGAATGAAACGACCGGTTCATTGATTGTTTCCGGCGTCACGAACGGTTCAGCCGCTCATAAGGCCGGCTTCAATGTGGATGATGAGATGCTTGCCTTCAACCAGTACCGAGCGAACGCGAAGACCTGGCGAGACCAACTGAACCAACTGGGTGTTGGCGCGAAAGTCAAAGTCCTGATCTCTCGCCGCGGCGAACTTCGCACACTGGAAGTCACGCTCACCACCGAAACTCCCCAGGGCTGGCAACTTCGCTTCGTCGAAAAACCCACCGACGACCAAAAAGCCCGCACCGAAAACTGGCTCGGCAAATGAGCCGTAGAATGGACGCCCTCGTCCGTCTTCCTATGTGAACTTCCTGCAAGTTTGAAGAATGATGCCATGTGAAACGCAGACGGCCGAGAGCGGCCATGCTACCTCGATTAACTCCGCCTGTTGCTGCTTACGGGTGGGAAGAATTTTGATTGGGTAGCACGCCTGAAGGGCGTGTGCTTTTCGGTGTTCGGTTTTCAGTGTTCAATTTTCAGTGAATCGATGCTGGGGCACAGTGCACTGGGATGACCACGCTTTCCCATCGGCTTCTGACCGCTTCGCGGGACAGGCTTCACCTGTGCTACCCGATGGTGCGCTTTCGATTGCTGCCCGTTCATGCGATGCGATTATTTTTTGTCGCACATTTTTTGTCAGACCGCAAAATCGTCACGAATTTGAAGAGCGATGTGAAGTGAAACGCAGACGGCCGAGGGCGGCCATCCTACAATCCTTTACTCGCTTCGTTGGTTGGGGGGGCTGTGTTTGCCTAAACCAGAACGGGTTCGCCGGCGAGGCGGATGAAGAGGCGTTCGAGGAGGATGGCGGGGTCGGTGCGGCTGCCGCCTTTCATCTCGTTGTCGGCTTCGACCAGCAGCTGAAGAATGCGACTGGCTCGTTCAAAGCCGATGCGTCGCAGGTAGGCTTCGCCCTGGCTGACGGCGGCAGGGAAGACTCCGGCGGATGACAGAGCTTCGCGCAAAGGAGTTCCCAGTCGCGCTCGTTCTGTGGCATCGGCAAACTTGCGGAAGACAAAGACCACGCCTCCCAGAACCTTCTGAGGACTTTCACCTTCCTTCAGCAGCTTCGCAAGATTCTCCAGCGCGCGGCCGGGATGGCCGTCGCGGACGGCGTCGAGCATCGCCCAGGTGGTTTCCGTGCGCCAGCCGCCGACGACTTTGACGACATCTTCCCGAGTAATCTCCGGGGCGTCACCAACCAGTGAAGCCAGCTTGGCAACTTCCTGCTGAAGCATGGTGAGTCCATCGCCGGCCAGTGCTATGATCAGCGCGGCGGATTCGCGATCAAGCGACTTGTCAAATTCCTCCTTCGCCAGCTTCTGAAGCCACTTCTGCAGATTCGCACCGGACAGTTCGCCGCATTCGATGCTGAGCCCATGCTGGTCGACCAGCTTGAACAGTTTTGTGTTCTTCGGCCACGACTTCGCGTCCAGAATCAGCAACGATCCTCGTGACGGTGACGCAACGTACTTTTCCAGAGCAGCTCGGTTTGTCGAAATGAAATCGTCCGCGTCTTCGATCAACACGATGCGCTGATCGCCGAACATGGAGACCGTTTTCAGGTCGGTCATGACGGTCTTCAGATCCGCATCAGCTCCGGCAAGGCGAGTCATGCAGAGTTCCGCATCGTCGCCGCTGGCCCCGGGAATCCGCTTCAGGATCTCGCCGCGAAAATGGCGTTCCGGGCCGTACATCACAATGACGGATGTCGGAGCCGGGTCGTTTTTGGAAGCAAGGAATTCAGTCGCGTGCATACGTGCAGGCTACGGAACCAGCAGAATTTCGCAAGCGACGATTCGAACGTGCTTTTGGGTGGCGAAGGGGGGCGAAGGAATGATTAATGATTATTGGAGATTGCAAAATGCAAAATGCGACTTCGTGGTGTGTGTGCCAGGTGCGACCACTTTGCATTTTTCAATACTCAATGTGCAATAACCCATGCGCTGACACGCTTTGCAGCCGAGCATGGTTCGCCTGTTGGCGTCTCAGGAACAGCACGGTCTGCTCAGTCCTGATAATCCACCTTTGGCAGGGCAGGGAGGGAATTGCTGAGTTGAGAAATGTGTGCGTATAGTGAAAATCGTCGTGTTTCGGCTCCGGTGCCAACCTGAAGGGTTTTCCCTTTCGAGGTAGTGCAGAAGCCTGTATCCACCGGTGTGAACCCGGTGGGGGAGTTTTCATTATGCGTATTGCTGCGGTGCTCTGTTTCAGTGTGGCGTTCGTATTTGTGTCGTCAGCACTTACCGGCTTGCAGGCCGCTCAGACGGCGCTGGATCGCGGCAAGGCGATCTATGAAGCGAAGTGCATTTCGTGTCATGGCGAGAACGGCAAAGGAACGCCCGAAGTTCCGGCACCGATCTTTGGTGACAAGCCGGTGTCCGAGTTGGCCGAAGTGATTGACCGCACGATGCCGGAAGGGGCACCGGAAGAATGCGTGGGAGATGAAGCGCGAGCGGTTGCCGAATGGATGCAGCAGGCGTTCTATTCGCCCGAAGCGCAGGCTCGCCTGAATCCGCCCAGGATTGAACTGTCGCGACTGACCGTCTCGCAGTATCGAAACAGCATCGCGGATCTGGCCACCAGCTTCCGCTGGTTTCAGCCTCCGAAGAATGATCGAGGCTTGAAGGCGGAATATTTCGCCAGCCGGAATACTCGTCGTGACCGACGCATCTATGAGCGCATCGACCCGTTTGTGTCGGCGAACTTTGGAGCCTACAGCCCGGACGGAGAGAAGATTCAGGATGATGAATTTTCGATCGCCTGGAACGGCTCATTGATTCCTCGCGAGACAGGACTTTATGAGTTCATCGTTCGCACGGAAAACGGAATGCGTCTGTATGTGAATGATCGCGAGACTCCGCTGATTGATGCGTGGGTTCGATCGGGTCCGAATACAGAATTCCGTGCCACGCGTTTTCTGCTGGCCGGTCGCATTTATCCCGTCAAGCTGGACTGGTTCAAATTCAAAGAGCCAACCGCTTCTGTTCAGCTGTCGTGGAAGACGCCGAACAGCGTGGAAGAAGTGATCCCGACGACCCATCTGATGCCGGATTTTTCTCCGGAGATCCTGATCGTTGAAACACCGTTCCCCCCGGACGATCGAAGTTCCGGTTACGAGCGAGGCACGAGTGTTTCAAAGGAATGGGATGAAGCGACGACCGCGGCGGCGATTGAAGTGGCTGATAAGGTTGTTGAGTCTGTGCGTGAGCTGGCCGGCATTAAGGACAAAGACAATCGTTCGGAGAAGATTCGTCAGTTTGCAGCGGACTTTCTGGAGCGAGCCTTTCGGCGTCCGCTGGATGAGGAGACTCGTGCGGCTTACCTGGACGCACCGTTTGCCGCATCGAAGAGTGACGAAGATGGACTGCGTCGAGTTGTCCTGCTGGCCCTCAAGTCGCCTCGGTTTTTGTACCGTGAAGTGACTGGTGCTGATGACCAGTTCGATCGGGCCTCGCGACTTTCCTTCGCTCTGATGAATTCTGGTCCCGACAAGACTCTGCTGGAAGCTGCGAAGAACGGACAGCTGGCCACGGAGAAGCAGCTGCGTGATCAGGCCTGGCGACTGGTGGGCGATTATCGGGCTCGCAATCGGCTGCTGGAATTCCTTCGCAGCTGGATGAACCTGGAACGGCTTCAGGACGTGACCAAGGATGCTCATGACTTCCCCGAGTTCACGCCTCAGATCGCCGCGGATCTCCGGCAGTCGCTCGAACTGCTGATGGAGCAGTCAGTGGACGCGGAGAACTGTGACTTCCGGCGACTGCTGCTGACCGATTCCATCTTTATGAACGGACGCCTGGCGAAGTTCTACGGTGCGGGGCTTCCGGAGAACGCTGAGTTTCAGGAAGTGAAGTTCGAGCCGGAGAAGCGATCGGGTGTTGTCTCGCATCCGTTTCTGCTGAGCGGCTTCGCTTATACTCACACGAGTTCGCCGATTCACCGCGGCGTGTTTCTGTCGCGCGGTGTGCTGGGGCGAGGCATCAAGCCGCCGCCGATTGCGGTCTCGCCCACGGCTCCAGAGCTTCAGCCGGATCTGACGACTCGGGAACGTGTGACGGTCCAGACCAGTCCTGAAGTTTGTGCAAACTGTCACAACATGATTAACCAGCTTGGGTATGCTCTTGAGAATTTTGATGCTGTTGGACGATATCGAGAGCAGGAAAAGAGCAAACCAGTCGATTCGACGGGGCAATACCTGCAAAGGAATGGCGAACTGGTGCGTTTTGCGGGGGCTCGGGAACTGGCCACGTTCCTGGCTCGCAGCGAAGAAACTCACCGATCGTTCGTCCGACAATTGTTCCACCACATGGTCCAGCAGCCGATTCTGGCCTACGGACCGGAAACGATTGGAGAGCTTTCCGAACAGTTCGAACAGCAGAATTTCCACATGAAACAGATGATGGTGGAGATTGCCGTTCGTTCCGCAATGCGGGGATGGGCGACGAATTCTCAACCTGTCGTTGCAGAAGGTTCGAAAACACAGCCATAATGAATGGATCGCAGGATTGAGCGAAAGAAACCGCTCATCAGGCGACCCCACCGGACCCATCCCGCCATCGATCACCTGCCATAACTATCAGACAAGTTTCTTCCATGAAAACTCGCCGCGACTTTCTGAAGCGACTGGGACTTGGTGCCGCCGCACTGCCATTTGTCTCGAACCTGCAGGCCTTTGCATCCGCACCTGCGATTGGTGCTCGCAAGCAGCGACTGGTTGTGATGTTCAGCCCGAACGGAACCGTGCCGTGGGACTTCTGGCCGGACGAAGAAGGGGAGAACTTTACTCTGAAGCGGATCATGGAACCGCTGAAGGACTTTCAGAAGCAACTGATGGTTCTGAAGGGTGTCTGTGACAAGGTTCGCGGCGATGGTGACAACCACATGCGCGGCATGGGATGTCTGCTGACCGGGATCGAACTGTATCCGGGCAACATTCAGGGCGGTTCAGACACGCCGGCTGGCTGGGCCAGCGGGATCTCGATCGATCAGGAGATTGCCAACTTCCTGCAGGCCAAAGAGGAAACTCGAACGCGCTTTGGTTCACTCGAATTTGGCGTGATGGTCCCCGACCGCGCCGATACGTGGACTCGCATGAGCTACACCGGAGCCAACAAGCCGATTGCTCCGGTTGATGACCCGTATCAGATGTTCCGCAAGCTGTATGGTCAGGTCAAAGACCGCGAAGTCCTGACCAGCGTTCTGGATTCCGTGCAGGGCGATCTGCAGAAGATCAGTCGAGTCATCTCGGCGCAGGAACGGCACCTGCTGGACGAACACATGACGTTTGTTCGTTCGATGGAACAGCAGTTGAAGGCCGCAAAAGATATGGAATCCGGTCATGTGGTGCCGGAGCTGGAGCCTGGTGTTCGCGAAGAGAACGACAGCATTCCGCAGATCACGAAGATGCAGATGGACCTGCTGATCAACAGCTTCCAGAACGACTTTTCCCGCGTCGCAACCTTCCAGATCACGAACTCCGTCGGTCAGCCGAAGATGCGATGGCTGGGGATTGAAGAAGGTCATCATGAGCTGTCTCACGAGCCCAATGAAAACAAAGAGGCTCATGAGAAGCTGACAAAGATCAACACCTGGTACTGCGAGCAGCTGGCTTATCTGGTGCGACGACTGGCGGAAACTCCGGAGCCAGGTGGTGAAGGCAGCCTGCTGGACAATACTTTGATTGTCTGGGGCAACGAGCTGGGGCAGGGCAACTCGCACACGCTCGACAACATTCCGTTCCTGATGGTTGGCGGTGGCTTGAACTTCAAAATGGGCCGATCGCTTCAGTTCCCAAAGGTGCCGCACAACCGGCTTCTGCTGGCATTGGCTCATGGGTTCGGCCACAATCTGGAAACGTTTGGCAACCCGGACTTCTGCCGCGATGGCGTGCTGACAGGCCTGACCTGAAGCCGGAACTTCTGAGACGCGAAGTGGGGTGGCCGAACGATTGTGTTCGTTTCGTCATCCCAGGTTGAGGCAGTCCGTTGAATCACATGCCGGAGTCTGTTCAGGAATCTGCAGGACACTGGCAGCGCGATCTTGCGTCGGCCATTCGTTCGGTGGACGCCTTGCTTGAGCGTCTGGGATTGTCGGCCGAACAGTTTCAGGGGTTTGCGTCGGATGCCACGCTGCGTCGCTTTCCGCTGCTGGTGCCAGAAAGCTTTGTCAACCGGATGGAGCCAGGCGATCCGACGGATCCGCTGCTTCGACAGGTGCTGCCGTTTGGGGATGAAGATCGCGACGTTGCGGGTTTCGTTTCGGACGCTGTCGGAGACCTGCAGGCTCGCCGTGGCCCGGGGCTGATCCAAAAGTATGCCGGTCGAGTTTTGCTGATCACGACTGGGGCCTGTGCCGTTCATTGCCGCTATTGTTTTCGTCGTGACTATCCCTACGTCGATGAGCCTCGACGTCTGGAAGAATGGTCCGCGCCGCTGGCGATGATCGCGGAAGACACATCGATTCATGAGGTCATTCTAAGCGGCGGTGATCCGCTGATGCTGAATGACGGGCGTCTGGAAACGTTGTGCCGACAGCTGGACGAGATTGCTCATCTGGAGCGGCTTCGGATTCATACGCGACTGCCGATTGTCCTGCCGTCCCGAGTCACCGCAGCGCTGGTTGGGCTGCTGCAGAGTCTTCGGGTTCAGCCGGTGTTTGTGATCCATTCGAACCACGCGAATGAGCTGACGGGCGACTGTGCCGAAGCGGTGAAGCGACTTGGGCGTTCCGGGTTTCCGGTGCTGAATCAGGCGGTGCTGCTGAAGGGGATCAACGACACGGTGGAAGCTCAGGAGCAGCTCAGTCGACGGCTGATGCAGCTGGGAGTGATTCCGTATTATCTGCACCAGCTGGACCGTGTTTCCGGATCGTCTCATTTTGAAGTGCCCGAAAGTCTGGGCCTGGACATTCATCGGCGACTGAGGGAATTGCTGCCCGGCTATGGCGTGCCGCGATATGTCCAGGAGATCCCGGGCCGGAAGAGCAAGACAGAGCTGCCGGACGAATTTTAGTGGAACTCTCCAGAGTTCCTCGTTCATCCGCGGTTCGCACCGCAGCAGAAGATCATCAAAGTAGCGGAAGGGCGCAAGCCCTCCGGTGAATGCGATACCGGACGGCTTGCGCCGTTCCGCTGATTGAATTGGGCACCCCGCACAACCCGCAACATCGGCAGCAAAGCCAAAGGCGCAATGGCAGCCGTGTCGAGTTTGTGATTCCGTCGCGACGTGCAACGATTCTGCGCCTGATGCCGTTTGTGTGGTAGAGTTGCCAAAACGCCACATCAGACATGGGAGCCGGACATGCGTCAGTTGCTGAAGAAGCTGTTTGCCGATGAGTGCGGGATGATCATCTCATCGGAGATCGTGATTGTCGGAACCATTCTGGTTCTGGGATCGATCGTCGGCCTCGCGTCACTGTCACATGCCGTCAACAATGAACTGAACGACGTTGCTCAGGCCTGCGACAAGTCCTACAACAACCACGGACCCAACAAGGGTAATGACTACGTTCTGAACTCAAGTCCTGCAATGCCCGAAGTGGCCGGTTCTGGTTACTGATCTGAAAAGCACTTCTCGATTGGCTCTCCGCCATCGTTCAAAAATGCACCTCCGTCAAGCACGCCCGACGGAGGTGCATTTTTTTGTTG
>CAZIGZ010000172.1:0-12525 GCA_964538835.1 uncultured Chitinophaga sp.
CACCCTGTGATTCATGCTTCAGCGGTGAGTGATCCATCCGACAGAACTCCCCGTTGCACTCCGCATCGCTTGGGAGCGTAATGGAACTACGGCAAACCACAACCTCAGCGACTCGATTTCAGCGGCCACGTCACACTCTGGCGAATTGGCGACCGATCAAGGCGGGATGTTCAGCCCCGCAATCAGCCTGGGCCACAATAAAAAAACACCAATCCGTGGCGCCCGATGCTGCCTCGAATTGGTGTCTGTGATTTGAGATCCGCGTCGAAGCGTTAATCCATGAAAATCCGCTTCCAGCCCTTGAACACGCAGTCCAGCAGTTCTCGGCCTTCTTCTGTCGCGCGATAGCGGATGAAGCCTTCGCCTTCCTGAGTCTCAACCTGAACGATTCGGATGTTGTCCGCTTCGCTGTACATCCACGCCTCTTCCTGAAACAGCTGGAAGATGCGATGCAGGGCTTTCTCTGTGGCTGGCAAATAGACTTCACCATCCAGGAACAGCTGGTAACCGTACTCTTCAAGTTTCGACCACGGAACGTCAGTCGATGTTCCTCGGTAATACGGCGCCCAAACCGAAACGTCATCCGGCTTCATGTTTGGGTTGTGCAGCATGTCGATCGCATTCCACGGGCAGATCGTCAGCTGATAAAACTCGGAACTGTCGTTGGGTGATCGATAGCACATCTGGCAGCCAATGCATCGGCTGGTATCGATCTGATGATAACTTTCCGATGGGATCGGACTTACGACTTCGTAGATACAATCAACCGGACACACGGTCGCGCAGGAATTGCACGAGGTGCAGTTGTCCTTGTTGATAACGTTGATGTATCGAGTTTCCTTCTTCCGGTCTGACTGTCGAGTCCGGAAGTATTCAGTCATGGAAATCGTCATCGAGCCATCGCTCCGTGAAGCGAAAAGTTCCTTGGGAATTCGCACCAACTCCGGCCGACTTCACAACCTAACTGGTTCTGCATTCGGCAGATGGGAAGAGTACAGCAGGATCGTATCTCTGGCCATACGCCTCGGCAGGGATGATCGGCGATTTTGGGCCGGGACTGACGGAATTTCCTGCCGGTGGGAACCGTTCGGCCGGAATTAGCGCTGAGCAAAACACACGCGATGACCGATTCCACAACCTGGAATTCCTTACCCGTGCGTCCCGAATCTGCCGTCTCACCCTACTTCGCCATCAGTTCGCCACGCAACTCCAGCAGTCGCAGCCAGCTTCGAGATGCCTCGGAGCGTCGTTTCACCACACTATCCCAATACGCCAAAAGGCGGGCTCGGTCCTGTGGATCATCCTTCAACACGGCCCCAAGCAGCATTCCCGGTATGAGGCTCAGCGGATCCTTCTGAGAAGGGAAGTAGGCTGTTTGTCGGCCAATCGACGCCGCAATGGCCACAGCTTCCGCAGTGCTCATGACCGATCCAGGCTTTTCCACCGTCCAGCCTTCCAGCGTTCGCCCTTCTCGAAGGTCACGAAATGTGGTGACCAATACGTCAAGGAGACCTTCATCAACCTCACCGCTGACTCCCGACGCGGTCAGCAGACTTCCGGCCTGACGCCGCACCAGAGCCACTTCACGTTCGTGTTCGGCAATCGGCGCCACAACTTCAAAGTTGAAGCGACGCTTCAGTGCGGCCGACATTTCCGAAACGCCTTTATCTCGAAGATTCGCCGTCGCAATAACATTGAATCCCGGTGCCGCAAAAATGCTGCCAGCATCACCGCTCAGCTCCGGCACCATCATGCGCCGTTCAGACAGAATTGAAATCAATGCGTCCTGAACCTCGGGAAGACAGCGAGTCACCTCTTCGACACGTACCAGCTGGCCGCGTTTCATTCCTGTCATCATGGGCGAAGGAACAAGCGAGGGCTCACCAGGTCCCTGTGCCAGCAGCAGGGCATAGTTCCACGAATAGCGCAGATGCTCTTCGGTGGTACCTGCCGTTCCCTGAATCGTCAACGCGCTGTTCCCGGAAATGGCCGTGCTGAGCAACTCGGACAGCATCGACTTGGCCGTCCCCGGTTCGCCGGTCAAAAGGAGACCTCGTTCCCCGGCCAGAGTGACAACACACCGTTCCACAAGCGATCGCTCGCCAACAAACTTCTCAGCAATCACCAGCCCATCCGGCAGGTCTGTGGCATGCGAAGGTCGCCGCAGTGTTTCCCCACGACTGCCGCAAATAAACGTAACCACGGCCTGCGGCGACAGCACCCATCCCGCTGGTTTCGGCGCAGAGTCCCATGCTCGCAGAAATGCAAGCTCCGCGCAGTACCTTTCTTCCGCCGGTGGCGACTGCCTCTTCACTCCATCAGTCCCCGAATCATCGTTCTTTGCAGATTTCTTCGCCATCGGTGTTCAACCCAGGATCAGAAGAACATTTCAACTTCCCGCAAGGGTGATCGTATTCTGCTAACCCATGGTTCGCCACCAACCGCACTTTTGCTGCGAGTTTCGATGAATTATGCTTCACCTCTGGATTAGTGCCGAAACGAAATGACTCGGTCGTCGCTGAAACAGGAATTCAAAAGGACGGATCGACTTGAAAACTGATCGGGCTCAATTGAACCGATTCTACAATGCTCCTGCACCCGGCTGGATGGCGGTGTCTCGAGGAGCCGCGCTGGCTCTCGCAGTAATCGCCGCACTCAACCTGGTGGAAGTTCTGGCGATGGGCACAAGTTCTGTTCAGAACTGGTTCTGTTCCTTCGCACCGCTGAACCAGGCGGTCAGTACATCCATCCTCGCGATCGCCGCACCATCACTTTTGCTCTTCATGCTACGACCAGCGCTGCCGAGCCCGGTGCAGCTTGCCACAATGGGAGTCCTTCTGGGACTGGGCGGATTCTGCGCATGGCGGATCTGGATCATCCAGAAGCATGTCGCAGAAGCCGAACGGACTGTTTCCATGCTGAAACCGCTGGGACTGATACTGATCTGTTCCGTGGCCGGATTCGGGGTCCTCGCAGGGAACTCAATTCACGCACGAGGACGATCCTCCTTTGTTGCGATGATGGTCGCCGCAGCCTTGTCTCTGCTTGCCTTTCTTGTTGTCACGATCCAGTCCGGAGGCGTTTCCGATCCAAGCCCCGACACTGCATTGCCTGCGGTTATCGTGATCAGCATGCCGGCCGAAAGCGATGGAACTGTTTCTGAAGCCTTGAAAGACCGAATTGAAACGGCAGCGAAACTTGTGACCGATGGCTGGGCAAAGAAACTGATTGTCTGCAGCGTTGAAAATGACCAGAGTTATCCCAATGCCGATGCGATGGCTGAGGTTGCCCTGTCCGCAGGGGTTCCCGAAGAACAACTGGTCAGGAGTTCTGACGGGATCGAGTTTTCATCGGCAGTCACGGCTGCTGAAACCATGGGACTCGGCGAGAAACGACAGATCGCAATCGTCAGTCACTGGCACGAACTGGCTTCCTTTCGATTGCTGGGAGCCCGGAGTAAGCTTGAAGTGACGGCCGTTGCGGCTCGGCAGACTCATGCCCTGTTCGGCCAGAACACGCTGGTGGCAAAGGAAGTGCTGAAGCTGGGAAAACTCTATGCGGAACCATTGATCGTCTACGCAAAATCTCTGCAGGCCAACAAGCCACAGGCGCCCGCAAATAATGAGGCCTAAGGGGACGGAAAGGCCAACGACGAAGAACTGGAATTTCCCGAATTCAATGAATGACCTTCGGATGGGCTGTCCCTTGCCGACCGCCTTTCTATCCTGCTTCTGAACTGGCAGATCTTTGCCGTTTGCCGGCTGTCAGATCGTTGCACTCCAAATCTCGCGGGCAATCCTTCGTCCACGCAGGTCGCTTATGAAATTCGCTATGATTGGATCCAATCCCGCAGCACTTCCGCTGCTTCGGGAACTTGTTCAGGATCGCAACCATTCGGTCACTGCCGCAGTGCTTTCCGGAGAACTTCTGAACGTGGTGTCGGCCAGCGGGCTGCCCATTCGAACCGTCTCGCAGGCCGAAGATCTCCTGACGGGCAGTGGCGTTGAGGTGCTTGTGATTGCCATCGAAGACCCGGACGAGATCCTTCGATTGGCACGCGCGGCCTGCCAGGCGGATCAACATGTCGTGGTCTTCCCGCCAGCGATGAAATCTTCACCAGCTTTGTCATTTGAACTGCATCTGGTTTTCGACGAGTCACAGACATCCATCATTCCAATGCTCGGTCGCTGGTCGCTGACCGAACTAAGCCTCAATGACTATTCACTGAATCTGAATCCTGCGGAAGTGATTCAACTGCGATTGGAACTGGAACTGCCAGCCACGGACGAAGCATCGCTCAAGGATGGAGTTCGATTCGGACTGGATGTGCTCGCGGCCTGCGGATTTCGTTACTCGCAGGTCACCTGCATCGATAGTCAGTCCCCCAATTCAGGTCTGTTGTCACGTCTGATTACTCTGAGCGCCCAACCAGCTGCTGAGGCGGCATTACCGCCGGCCACGCTCACGATTCGCCCTGCGGCGAAGAACAGCCAAAACGTCGAAGCGGCTTCGATCTTGCACATTATGCTGGCGAACGGTCAGGCTCGACAGTTGTCCGTCGGTCCTGTGGCAATGACTCCTCGCGTGCTGGCTCTGTGTCAAAATCGTGCCGCCTGCAATTTAGCGATGGACGCATTCTCGACAACCCTCGAGCTCTGTGAAGCGGTCGAGAAATCGATTCGGCGGCGACGAACTGTCGATGTCCACTTCGAAACCGGCAGCGAAAAGAGCGTCTTCAAGAGTCAGATGACCGCGATCGGGTGCGGAGTGCTTACCTGGCTTCTCGTTGGAATGATCGCCTACCTCATCGCCGGCGCATTGCTGGATCTGCCGAAATGGGTCTGGCACACACTCAGAATTCTGTGGTTCGCACCGTTGATGCTTTTCATTATCGCCCAGTTCCTCCTGCCCCTCGCTCGCGAACGCGGGCAACGACCACCAGAACCATAACCAGACTGCGAAGTGAATCGTTACGCTGGAATCAGACCGCGTCCGGCGCGCCCCACATTCTTCGCCGAATTCCAGTACTCCAATGATTCCCATTGCCATCCGCGGCCCGCAGCCCATTCGTTTCCACCAATCCATCAGCGCAAAAGATGACGCTGGAAACGACAATGGAGCGATTGAGGACAATCGCTCCATGGCGGTCTTTGTCCCTTTGAGTCACAGGGCTGCGACACCCGGTGACCAAAGGAGACATGATGTTTTCAGTGCGAGCTTCAGACGGTCTTGACGAACCGGAGGCGGTCACCGGCGGTTGTTTCGACGACATCGAGCGTTCGCGTGTCAATTCGGCGAGCCGTCTCAGGGGCAACGACCAGAACTGACTGACCTCGGTGAGCGAAAACGACATCACCTTCCTGCTTCATGTCCGGTCGGAAGGTCACAAGACCATCTTCCAGCTTGATTCGAACAGCTGTGCCTTCCGGCTGACCACGAAGTTTGAGCTTCAGTCGGGAAAATGCAGCGGCAGTAATCTTCATAGAAACGTTCTCCAAAAAAGGGGTGATCACAGAGAGTCGAGAAGAGCTGATCGGCGTGCAGGACGAGCAGGCCCGGACGATTTTGAATCTTCGCGGTCGCGAGCTTCATTGACAGTGACGTTTCGGCCGCCAAGACTTTGGCCATTCATTCGTGCAATCGCTTCTTCAGCGTCGTCGATGCGAGGCATCATCACGAAAGCAAAACCGCGAGGCGATCCGGAAGAACGATCCGTCACCAGTCGCACCGAAGAGACTCGGCCATATTTTGCAAAGGCATGTTCGATTTCGGCTTCTGTCGTATTGTATGACAGGTTGCCAACAAAAATGTTAATCATGAATTCATCCAGCCCGATGGGCTTTTCAGTGGCGTTGCCACTCTCCAGGTACACGACGCTTCGCGTGCAGATTCGTCAGAAGAGACGATGAAGCCGGTGAGTTCCGGCAGTCAACAGAAACACAGCCAGAGTTCTGAGTGAATGCTGTCCGTCTGCAACAGGCAGACAAGTCGATGCCAATCGCTGACCAAAGCAAAGAAGGGTCAGGACGAGTAAAACAGCGTTCGAAGCACGGCAGGCGAGACAGAGAAGAATATCTCGGGTCGCCAAAAAGCAGGCGGAGCAAAATGTCCGCTCATCCAAGTATAGTCTTTATCGACATCGCAGGACAGCAGAATCTGGCATTTGTTTTGTCACACTTGTGTCACAATCTGCAGATTCACTCACAACTTGCATGACGAAAAGGCAGCTCCCGCGTGCTGATGTGGTTGCTGATGAATCAACCACCAGCGAAATCGTGGGACAAATGTTCGTTCTGTCTTCCCCCTGTCAGGTCAGATTCCTGAGGAATATCACTTTGTCGACACCCTCGGCGTAGAAGCCAGGAATCACTGCGGTGTGTTGAAAACCATGCGATTGGTAAAACCTCCGTACGTAGTCAAATTCATCAATTCCAGCCGTCTCAACGAGCAGCATTCTTTCACCACGTTCACCAAGCCAGCCAACCACATGCTGAACAAGCTGTGCCCCAAGTCCTCGTCTCTGAGATTGTGGAAGGACGGCAATCCAGTACAAATTCCACGTCCCATGAGTCATCTTCTCCGGCGCCATGTAGGCAACGCCTTCAAGCAGACCATCCTGATCGGCGACAAACCAGACGTCGTCCGGCCCCGGCTCAAGAAACAGTGTTCTCAGGAAATCTGTCTGCTCAGCATCAAACAGCCCGGACTCTGTCGCAATTCGCAGAATGGAATCCAGGTCAGAGGGAGCAGCGTTGCGAATCATTTCAGCTCAGTTCAAAACAGGGACAAGCACGATCATCCTTCAGCCACTCAAGCCAGACATGACCGCACAAGCCACCGCCGCTCGACTGCCGCTTCTGCCACGACATCAAAAGTCCTCACAAGGTTCGCGACTCGATGCAGAAACAGACTAGCGATTCACTCGATAGCATTCGACCGGGACATGTGGCTTCTGACCAGTAATCAATTCTGCCAGCAGCTTACCGGTGCCGGTTCCCATCGAGATCCCCAGCATGCTGTGCCCGGCGCCAATCCAGACGTTGCCGAATCGTGGAGATCGGTCGATAAATGGAATACCGTCCGCTGTCATCGGACGCCAGCCGTACCACTCTTCTTCAACAGGTTCTGCGGTTGGCTCGTGAAGATACTCTGCTGCTCCGGAACGAAGGTAGTTCAGCCGATGACGGTTCAGAGTCGTATCGTAGCCGGCGAACTCCATCGTGCTTCCAACACGATAGCCTTCTTCAAACGGCGTAATCGCAACATGACACTCTTCAAGAATCATCGGATACTTTGGACAAAGTTTCGGGCGAGCCATCGTGATGGAATAACCCTTGCCCGGTTGAATCGGCAGCTTGATCCCGATCTCTCGGCTCAGCAGCGGAGTCCAGGCACCAGTCGCCACGACAAACTCATCACCTTCAACCTTACCCTGACTGGTCACAACGGCCGCCGCTTTGCCGTTACGTTCTTCGAAGGACTTCATCTCGGTGTTCTCAAGGATCGTCACGCCGGCTGCCAGGATGATCCGCCGCAGCTCGCTCATCAGTTTGCTGGGACGAAGGTGAGCGTCGCATTGATACAACCATGCCCCGGCAAGCCCTGGCTTTAAGGCTGGCTCCAGATCTGTCAGCGCTTTGCCGGCATATGGCACGGCTGCCATGTCGAAGTGCTTCTTCAGCCATGCGTCAATTTCCGCATACGCATCGAACTCATGCTGATCACGGTAGACGAAAAGCAGTCCGTCCGTCTTCCAATCGACCTTCATGTTCTCCTGCTCAAACACTTCGCGGTACAATGCTGCAGAAGACTGAAGCAGCGGATGGCAGGCCTTACCCGCTTCCATCATCGACTTCGCGTTACATCGCAGAGCAAACTTCAGCAACCATGGTGCGAGCATTGCCAGCTTGCTCGGCTCGATGCGCAACGCCGTCTGCCGGCTGAGCATTCCCTTGATGCCCTTGGAAATCTGCCCGGGGCGAGCCAGCGGAATGACATGGCTGGGACTGACGTAACCGCAGTTTCCGTGCGAGCACGCTTTCCCAAACTGCCCCTGTTCAATCAGAGTGACCCGGCGTCCCGCGCGAGCCAGATACCAGGCGGCAAACCCGCCAATCACTCCGCCACCGACAATGACCGTGTGCTTTTCTGTCATGAACGAATTCCCGCGCGAAACGGGTCAGAAGACTGAAGGATCAGGCTGGCCTCTCCTGTCACCCAGGCCGAACCTGTAATCGTCGGAATGATAACAGGCGAATCACCATTTGCGCGGCTTTCATTGTCCGGCGTCGCCAGTTCCCAGCTTCCGGTGAAGACGCTGCCTACAACACTTTCCTGACGCCATTCCTTACCAGCCGGGAGCTTTCCGTCCGCAGCAAGACATGCCAGCTTTGCACTCGTGCCCGTTCCGCACGGTGATCGGTCATAGGCGCCGCCCGGACACATCACAAAATTACGACTGTCAGCGGCTCCCGAACTCGCAGGACCGAACAGCTCGATGTGATCAATCTCACCACCGTTCTCGCCGGTGATGCCTTCACGTTCCAGTGCCTCACGGATCTGCAAAGTGAAATCGGTCAGCGACTTCCAGTCACTCACCTGAATCGTTCGTCCGTGATCGTTCACCAGATAGAACCAGTTTCCACCCCAGGCGATATCTCCAGTAACATCGCCGTGTCCGGGCACGTGAACTCGAACGGCCTTGCGATATCGCCATGAAGGGACATTGCGCACAGAGACTCGCTGATCGTCCAACAGTGTCGCAGTCACGACACCGACCGACGTCTCGATTCGATGAGACCCAGGTCCCAGCTTCTTCATCCATGCCAGTGTCACCATCAGACCTATGGTTCCGTGACCACACATGTGAAGGTAACCGGTGTTGTTGAAGAAGATGATTCCGGCCGCGCACGAGGGATCAACGGGCTTGCAGAGAAGCCCGCCGACCAGAACATCGGAACCTCGAGGTTCATTGATGACCGCCGATCGAATGTCATCAAATCGTTCGCGAAAAATCTTCAGCCGATCTGACAAGGGACCGCTGCCAAGATCCGGACCGCCGTCGACGATGATCCTGGTCGGCTCACCGCCAGTGTGTGAATCGATAATGCTGATGCGTTGAGTCATCGGTGTTCCTGCGAAAGTTCATGCCTCAAAACACAATCAGCCCGGACGGAAACCCTGATTGTTCAGAGCTTTCGACCCGGGCTGCTGCTACTTCGTCAGCAAGTCTGAGCTTACTGCACTTCCAGTTCCGGCGGCTGATTCGCGCGACGTGCTCGCATTTCGGCACGGCGACGATCACGAC
This sequence comes from uncultured Chitinophaga sp., assembly GCA_964538835.1. Lineage (GTDB taxonomy): Bacteria > Planctomycetota > Planctomycetia > Planctomycetales > Planctomycetaceae > SXXK01. Next base: position 9,308 of record CAZIGZ010000172.1, read on the forward strand.
GACGAATGTCACTTGGCTTCTCGTAGAATTCGCGCTTGCGCATTTCCTTCTTCACGCCGGCATGTTCAACCAACTTACGAAACCGACGCACTGCTTCCGTTACACTTTCGTTATCTCGCAAACGCAACTTAACCACAAATACCCTCCCAAGGGACGCCTGAACAAAAAGACAGATTGAGTTGGAAACGGACCAAGAATGTACCAAAGCCGAGGGGAAATGCAAATTGGAGACTGGCCGCATTTGCCATCCGCGCGAAAACCTGTCAGCCTCCGATCGGCTCTCTGGAGGCACTGGATGACGGTTTTCCCCTCCAGGCAGATCAGGACATTATCGGCAGAAACACGACATGGCTCGCGATTGCATTTACATCATCGATACATTTTCTCTGATGTTTCAGGTGTTTCATGCGATTCCGCCCATGACCGGGACTCAGGGACAGCCCACAAACGCCGTTTTCGGGTTCACTCGGGACATTTTCGCCATTCTGGATCGAAAGCCGACGCACCTCGTCTGTGCCCTGGATTCCCCGGGGCCAGGAAAACGCGATGAAATCTACGACCAGTACAAGGCCAACCGGGCTGAAATCCCTGAAGACCTGCGACCTCAGATCCCCCTGATTAAAACACTCCTTGAGGGGTTTCGAATTCCGGGACTTGAGTGTCCAGGCTGGGAGGCTGACGACGTCATTGCGACCGTGACCCGCCAGGCGGTCGAACGCAACATGGACGTGGTGATCGTCTCAACCGACAAGGATGCACGCCAGTTACTCGGGCCCAATGTCCGGATGCTGAATTGCCGGAAGAACACGTTTCTGGATGAAGCCGGGCTCAAAGAGGACTGGGGAATCCGCCCGGATCAGGTTGTCGATTATCAGTCACTCGTCGGCGATTCGGTCGACAACGTTCCGGGTGTTCCGAAGATTGGTCCAAAAACGGCGCGAACATTGATCGAACAGTTCGGGACCCTGGAGGAAGTTCTGGCCAACGCGAGCAAGGCTCCCGGAAAAAAGGTGCAGGAGAACCTTGTCGAGTTCGCTGACCAGGCAAGGCTCAGCCGCGAACTGGTGCGTCTTCGAGATGATCTCCCGATGACGCTGGATCTTGAAGCGGCAAAGATCTGCGAGCCCGATCATCAGGCTCTCTACGACTTCTTCAACCTGCTGGGGTTTCGGAGATATGCGGCACAGATGCGAGAGAGTCTGGCTCTGAAGCCAGAGTCGGATCCAACTCCTGCAAAGCCGACATCTCTCGACAACGCAAGGCCTCTCCTGAACCTGAAAGATGTTGATGCGGCACTCAAAGCCATGTCCGCGGCTTCGTCGGTCTACGTTGAAGCGGTTATCGCCGGCGCGACGGTTCGAACTCGTTACCTGTCGGCGATCGCTTTCTCAGACGGACAGACGTTGTACACGGCCGATCTTTCGAAGCCTCAACTCTCTGGAGCGACAGATCGTATTCTGGACTGGCTGGCGAGCTGCTCAGCCGAGCTTGTGACATCATCAGCGAAACAGCTTTGCCATGCTTTACTTAACGCTGGACGACCATTGCCTTCGAAGCTCTTTGACGCTTCCATCGCAGACTATCTGCTCGATGCCGGTGCAGCGACGCATAATCTTGCCGAGGTTGTTGATCGCCACGCGACAGAGGCCGTCAAGAAAGCGGCACTCTCCGACGCTCGGCGCACACGACAAAAGACGATGTTCGACGACGAAGAAGACGACTCCGCTGGTGATGCTGAGGCGACTCAGATTCGTGAAGCGACCGGCCAAAGTGAACGACAGCTTCGACTGCTTGTCTCCGTGCGACGAACATTGCAGCAGGGGCTGGAATCAGACGGCCTGCTTCCTCTTTATCGTGACCTCGAGGAACCATTGATTCGTGTTCTGGCGAAGATGGAACACACTGGTATCTCGGTCGACGTGAGTGAACTGAAGAGGCAGAGTCAGACGGCGGCCTCCGCAATTGATGTCCTGACGGAAGAGATTCATGCACAGGCCGGAAAGACGTTCAATATCGACTCTCCGAAACAGCTTGCGACTGTTTTGTTCACGGACCTGAAATTGCCGGTCCTTCGCAAGACGATGACAGGAGCGAGCACGGACCAGGAGGTTCTGGAAGAACTCGCCCTGATGCATCCTCTGCCGAAAAAAATCATTGAGCGTCGGCAACTGGTCAAACTCAAGGGAACGTACCTCGACGCACTGCCGGAACTGGTGAATGCTCAAACGGGCCGGATTCACGCGACGTTTGATCAGACGGTTGCGGCAACCGGGCGGCTCAGTTCCAGCGACCCCAATCTTCAGAACATTCCAATTCGAACACCGGAAGGGAAGCGTGTGCGAGCCGCATTTCGTCCCGGCGAACCCGATTGGACGTTGATTTGTGCTGACTATTCACAGATCGAACTTCGAGTCCTCGCGCATTTCAGTGGCGACGAGGCACTGAAGGATGCGTTTGCGAAAGGCATCGACATTCACGCCGCGGTGGCCAGCGAGGTGTTTCATACGCCATTGGAACGAGTCAGCTCCGATCAGCGACGGATGGCCAAGGCCGTAAACTTTGGAGTCATCTATGGCCAGACTCCATGGGGGTTGGCTGCCGGACTGGGTATTGAGAAAGATGAGGCTGCTGCCTTCATCGAAAACTACTTCCGCACATATTCGGGCGTCGCGAAGTTCTGTGAAAAGGTTCTGACGGAAACGTCTCGAACCGGATTTGCCCGAACAATTCTGAATCGTCGTCGAGCCATCTCGGGGATACGCCGAACCACAGGCATCAACCGCAACATGCCCGAACGCACCGCGATCAACACCGTCATCCAGGGCTCCGCCGCCGACCTGATCAAGAAGGCGATGCTCGATGTCGATGCTGCTCTGGCAAAGACCGGACTGCAAAGCCGACTGCTCCTTCAGATTCACGACGAACTCGTTTTCGAAGCTCCTCGCGAAGAGGCCCAGTTCCTGATCCAGCTCGTCCGCACCCACATGCAAAACGCCATGACTCTCGATGTCCCCCTCGAAGTCGACGTCACCATGGGCCCCAACTGGCTCGACCAGTCCGACATTTAGCCCCCAAAATCGCGATGCCTGCCGTGCCAGTCTCTTGCTCTAGGTGCCAGCCACCTTGACATTTGAACTCAGTCTTTTTACGCTTCATTCGTCACCCTCACCACCACCATCCGGAGCCTTCAGCATGCCGCGAGTCAACCGCCGGGAAAT